>NZ_JBHTXX010000024.1:0-93309 GCF_042791415.1 Arthrobacter sp. NPDC056691 | reverse complement strand
TGGGGTCCTCCCGCATTTAACACCGGCTTAGCCGCATTCCACCCCAGGCCCCGACAGGCACAACCAACTGGCCCAGTCCCCGAACGCTCCATCACGTCCCGCAGCGTTTCCCCAAACCCTTCCGCAGCTGTCGCAGGTTTCCCCCAAACGCTTCCGCAGATCCCCGCCAGGGATGCGGAAGCGTCGGGGGTGAGGCGGCAGGATCTGACAGAGCGTCGGGAGGGAAGCGGCAGGATCTGATGGCGCGTCCGGGCGGAGCCGCCCAAACGGGAGCGAAGATCCGGATAGGAGGCCGCTTTTGGCTGGAAATCGTTGAAATACCGGTGATTTAGGTCAAAAAGTCGCGGAAACACGCGGAATTTATCCCCCTCACGGGTGCAAGCTGGTAAGTTTTCGAACAGTGGCTTGCACGCACGCCGCATGCAGGCTCCAGAATCAAGAGCGTCCAGGAGGACATACATGGCTAAGAACCGTAGTGAACTTGTTTCAGAGGTAGCGGGTAAGGCCGGCACCAGCCAGGCAGCCGTCAACTCCGTGCTCGATGCACTGTTCGAGGTTTTCGAATCTTCTGTCGCCGCCGGCGAGAAGATCACCATCCCGGGCTGGCTTGCAGTTGAGCGCACCGACCGCGCAGCCCGCACCGGCCGCAACCCGCAGACCGGCGAAACCATCCAGATTGCCGCCGGCCACAGCGTCAAGCTGACCGCAGGCTCCAAGCTGAAGGCCGCTGTCTCCAAGAAGTAGTCTTTTGGCAGCTCAGAGGAGCGGCAACCCGAGGGTTGCCGCTCCTCTTGCTTTTAACCCTGGATTCGCCAAAACCCTCGATTCGCCGCCTTGGCGACGGTAGCGGACAATGGATAGGTGCCCTCAGCAGCAAAACCCCTAACCCCGCAACCCGCGCCCGATTCGGGCATGCGGGCTACTGACAGCGCCTTCGGCATTCAGCGTGCCTGGCAGCTGGCCGGTCTCGGTGCCCTCTTCCTGGGACTGGTGGCCGCGTTGCTGTTCTCTGGGGCGGCCGCCGCCCGCGAGGTTTCCGATCCCGGCGCGCTGGTCCGTTGGGGGCTGCCCGTCAGCAAGGCCATCCATAACGTCTCCCTGGCCACGGTCATCGGCGGACTCATCTTCGCCGCGGGCATCCTGCCGCACAGGCTGGGAGATGCGCGGTCGAAGGATGCCGACGCCCCCGAGCACCCGGCCTTCACCCGCGCCCTGGCCATCGCGGCTGCAGCGGGCGTGGCCTGGACGCTGTCCGCCATCGCCGTCCTGGTGTTGACGTACTCCGACGTGGCTGGCCAGGGCATCTCCGGCGACGCCGAGTTCACCCGTGCCCTCGTGTACTTCATGACGGACATTGAAACTGGGCGCGCCTGGCTGGCCGTGACGATTATTGCCGCCGTGGTGACAACCGCCCTCTTCGGGGTCCGTTCGCTGACCGGTCTCGCGTTTACGCTGCTGCTGGCAGTGATCGGGTTGATTCCCACCGCCCTGATCGGCCACTCCGCCAGCTCCAGCGACCACGAAGGTGCTATCAACTCGCTGGGCCTGCACCTGGTGGGGGTCAGCGTCTGGGTGGGCGGCATCATCCTGCTCGTGCTCCTCTCCGGTAGCCTTGCGCCTCGTAACTCTGCCCGCAGCGGCCAGGCGTCCGCGCCCGGAAGCCAGGACATCACCGAACCCGTCCTCCGCCGGTTCTCCTCGCTCGCAGGCTTCGCCTTTGCGCTGGTGTTCGCATCGGGCATCGTCAACGCGAGCATCCGGGTGACCAGCTGGGCTGACCTGTTTGGCTCGGCCTACGGCCAGCTGATCCTCGCGAAGACGGCCGCCGCACTGGTACTGGGCGGAATCGGTTTCATGCACAGGCAGTGGGTCATCCCGCAACTGGCACGCGCGGGGGCGGCCATGTCCGCGCGGCGCGTCCTCTGGCAGCTGATTCTGGCCGAACTCCTGATCATGGGCGCCACGTCCGGCATCGCCGTCGCACTGGGCCGCTCCGCCCCGCCCGAACCCACCACCTACGCCCCGGACGCTTCTCCGGCCTTCATCCTCTCCGGCTACGAGCTGCCCCCGGAACTGACGCCCGCACGCTGGTTCACCGAGTGGCGCCTGGACTGGCTCTGGGTCGCCGTCGCAGTCTTCGGCCTGGTGTCCTACCTGCTCGGCGTGGCCAAGGTCCGCGCACGCGGGGACAAATGGTCCTGGTTCCGCACTACGAACTGGATCATCGGCCTGGTGGTGCTGACCTACATCACGTCGGGACCGCCGTCGGTATACGGCCGCGTCCTGTTCTCGGCGCACATGGTGGATCATATGGCCCTGACCATGGTGGCCCCGATCTTCCTGGTGCTCGGCGCCCCCGTGACGCTGGCGCTCCGGGCACTTCCGGCAAGGAGGGACGGGTCCCGCGGCCTCCGGGAATGGCTCCTGCTGTTCGTGCACTCGAAGTTCTCGCAGGTGGTTACCCACCCGCTGTTCGCGGCCGCCAACTTCGCCGGCTCCATCGTGCTGTTCTACTACTCGGACGCCTTCAGCCTCGCGATGCGGGAACACGTGGGCCACGAACTGATGAACCTGCACTTTGCCCTGACGGGCTACATCTTCGTGCTCAGCATGATCGGCACCGACCCGCTGCCGCGACGCGCGCCGTACCCCTTCCGGCTCCTGCTCCTGCTGGCCACCATGGGCTTCCACGCGTTCTTCGGCGTAGCCATCATGGGCGGCACCAACCTGCTGGCCGCCGACTACTTCGGCAACCTTGGCCGCACATGGGGAGCCTCGGCCCTGCTGGACCAGCAGATGGGCGGCGCCGTGGCCTGGGGCATTGGCGAAGTGCCCACACTGCTGGTGGCGATCGGCGTCGCCATCATGTGGTCAAGGTCAGATGAACGCGAAACCCGGCGCACCGACCGGGCCGCGGACAGGAATAACGACGCCGATCTCACCGCTTACAACGATATGTTTGCCAAATTGGCCGAACGCGACGCCAAGCTGGCTGAACGCAACTCAAAGCTGGAAGGACGCTGATGAGCGAAACCGTACGCACCCACCTCCGGGTCCGCGCCTCCGAACTGGTGGGCCGCAACTGGCTGAACACCGGCGGCAAGTCCTTGGACCTGGAAGCCCTGCGCGGCAAGATCGTGCTCCTGGACTTCTGGACCTTCTGCTGCATCAACTGCCTCCACGTGCTTGACGAGCTCCGGCCGCTGGAGGAGAAGTACTCCGACGTCCTGGTCACCGTGGGCGTGCACTCTCCGAAGTTCGAGCACGAAGCCGATCCTGTCGCGCTGGCCGCCGCCGTGGAACGCTACGAAATCCACCACCCGGTCCTGGACGACCCCGAGCTGGAAACCTGGAAGGCCTACACGGCCCGCGCGTGGCCCACTCTGGTGGTCATTGACCCCGAGGGCTACATCGTGGCCCACCTGTCGGGTGAAGGCCACGCTGACGGCCTCAGCGTGCTCATTCCCGAGCTGATCGCCGAGCACGAGGCGCGCGGCACCCTGCACCGCGGCAACGGCCCGTACGTAGCCCCGGAGCCGACGTCGGGAACCCTGCGGTTCCCGGGCAAGGCCCTCTACCTGCCCGCCGGCCGGGGTTCGGCATCGGCGTCAGGCGAAGAGCCCGACGCCGGCACCTGGCTGGTCACCGATACCGGCCACCACCGCGTCCTGGAACTCGACACCGATTTCCAGACTGTGCTGAGCACCTACGGCTCCGGGGACAAGGGCCATGCCGACGGCCCCGCCGGCGTCGCCCGGTTCAACGAACCTCAGGGTCTTGTCCTGCTGCCGGAAGACGTGGCAGAGAAGACGGGCTACGACGTCGTAATTGCCGACTCCGTCAACCACCGCCTGCGTGGGCTGTCGCTCGCCGACGGAACTGTCACCACCCTCGCCGGAAGCGGCGTGCAGCGGCTCCTCGAGACCGGGCCCGCCCGCGTGGACGAGGACGCCGCCGGCTTTACGGGGCGCCTGGGGGACCACCCCCTGAATGTTGCGCTCAGCTCGCCATGGGACGTCGTCTGGTCCAGCAAGCTGAACGCCGTGGTGATCGCCATGGCCGGCGTGCACCAGATTTTCAGCTTCGAGCCGCTCACCGGCGATGTCTCGATCGTCGCCGGCAACGGACTGGAAGGTCTGCTGGACGGGCCCGCCCACGAGGCCTGGTTTGCGCAGCCGTCCGGTCTGGCCGAGGACGCCAACGGAAATATCTGGGTGGCCGACTCCGAGACCTCTGCCCTGCGCAAGCTGGTGATCGACGACGGCGGAACGGTCACCGTTGAATCAGCCGTGGGCAAGGGCCTCTTCGACTTCGGCTTCCGCGACGGCGAGGCGTCCGCGGCGCGCCTGCAGCACCCGCTGGGTGTCACCGTGCTGCCGGATGGCTCCGTGGCGATTGCCGACACCTACAACGGTGCTGTGCGCCGCTACGACCCGGCCGCCGGCACCGTGTCCACGCTGGCACGGGGTCTGGCCGAGCCATCGGACGTGATTGTCGACCACACCCAGGTGGCGGGCTCCGAACCGCTGCTGGTGGTGGTCGAGGCGAACAAGCACCAGCTCGTGTACGTGCCCATTCCCAAGGAAGCGCAGCAGGTCGACGAGGGCGCCTCCCAGACGCACCGGCCCAAGAGCCCTGTGGCACCCGGTCTGCTGGAGCTCACGGTCCGCTTCACGGCGCCCACCGGCCAGAAGCTCGATGACCGCTGGGGCGACCCCACGCAGCTGAAGATCTCCTCCACGCCGCCGGAGCTGCTTGTGTCCGGCGGCGGCACCTCCGTGGGCCTGCTCCGCACACTGGAACTGGCCTCCGACGTCCCGGAGGGCGTGCTGCACATTACGGCCCGGGCAGCTGCCTGCGACGGTCCGGAAACCGAGGACGGCGAGATCCCGGACCACGCCGCCTGCCACCTCTACCAGCAGGACTGGGGCATCCCCGTGGTGCTGCAGGCCGACGGCGACACCGACCTGGTGCTGGACCTGCGCGGTATGGACTAGGTCCACCGGCAGGAACCACCGCAAAGGCTGCTGTCCGTGACCACGCGTCACGGGCGGCAGCCTTTTACACATACAGGGGGAGGCACGCACCGGAAAGTCGCGGACTGTGCGCAGCCCAAGACGCAAAAACGTGCCCGGCGTGACGCCCGGACATTCCACATACGGGGCCCGGACATTCCACATACGGTAACTGGCCGGTGCCCGGAGGTCCGCTGCGCGTGCACCATGGCGGCATGGACGTTATTCGGGCGCTCACTTTGTGCGGCGGCGTGGCCAGGCGGCCGGTGTTGGCCAGGCTTGGCGTCAGCGATGCTGCCCTGCGCCGGGCAGTACGTGCGGGGCTTCCGCAGCCTGCCCGGGGACTGTACGCACTCCCCACCGCGGCCCCGGCCGACGTGGCGCTGCTCCTTGGCCGGCAACTCCTGACGTGCATCAGCGCGGCGCCCTTCTACCGGCTTTGGACTGTGGCGCCTGCTGAGCTGCGGCATGTCCGCCACCACCGGGGCGTAGCTGCCGACGGCGAGGTGGCTCACCGGCAACTGATCCTGCCGCCGCACCCGCACCGCCCCGTGGCCGCCCTGGGCGATGTCCTGATCCACGCGCTGCGCTGTCTGCCGCCGCGCGAGTCGCTCGTGATGGTGGAGTGCGCTGTGGGACGCGGGGAGATGACTGTGCAGTTCCTGCAGGAGCGGCTGCCGGGCAAGCGCAACGGCAAGGCCCGCCAGGTGTTGGGGTGGGTGGACCGTGGTGCCGAGTCGCTCCTCGAGACTCTGGCCCGGACAACGTTCCGGCAGGCTGGAATACACGTCGATACCCAGGTGCACATCAAGGGAGTCGGCCATGTTGACCTGTTGCTTGAGGGTTGGCTGGTCGTGGAGCTCGACGGCAGGCAGCACGGCGAATGGGCGCAGGTGAAGAAGGACCACCAGCGGAACAACAGGTCAGTGGTTCAGGGCTATACGGTGCTCCGCTACTACTACGCAGACGTGGTGCACCGGCCCGAGCGGATGCTGGCGGAGGTCCTGGCGGTCCTCGCGGGGCCGGGGGGAGCGCGTAAGGCGCGGAGTTGAGCCGGGCAGCGTCACACCAGGCAGGTTTTTGGCCGGCACCCGTTGCCTGCGCCCCGGATTGGCGGGCGCACCCAGGCCGGGCGTCCCGAAAAGCTGCTCAGCGTGACGCGTATTGCGGCAGCCCCTGGAGAGCGCAGCCCTAGAAGGTGAGGAGCGGCGTGACCTTGATGGTGTCGCCGGCGATGTCCAGCCGCGTCGTGAAGCTGAATTCGTGCTCCACGTCCAGCGGGGAGACCGCTCCGGTGAACAGGTCGACCTCCTCGGCCGTGATCTTGGCCTTGCCGTCCAGCGGCGCCACCACCCACTTGCCGTCAAAAGGCTCGATGGTGACTTTCGGGTACTCGGTGATGCTCCACTTGATCGTCCCGGGTTCAATCCGGTTGTTCGTAACATGGTAGAAAGGGCAGTCGGGCTGGAGCCGCTGCTGCTGGCTGGCCTCCGTGGCGCACTTGTCGAGGAACTCCTTGACCCGGGCGGACACCGCCTGGTTCAGTTCGTCCGTGGCATGTGTCAGCAGGTTCAGCGGGGCGGCGGGAGCCTCCCGTCCGGAGACTGTGGCCCGGGTGGGGGGAGCTGCGAAGTACTGGCCGTTGAGGGACGCCTCGTACTCGCCCGGGTAAAACACCGAGAAGCTGCTGTGCCCGCCGGGCATGTTCACCGGCACGCCGTTCATCGTTGCCTCGCTGGAGTTCACCACCGTCACGTCCACGGTGGGCAGCGTGGTGGGCACGAAGGACCATTTGTGGAAGAACAGCCATTCGGTTCCGGTGCTTTCCAGCAGGAACTCGGTGTGCAGCTGGCTGCCGTCGATGGTGTAGTCCATCGGCACCATCACCCGGTTGCCGCCGCGCGCCACTGCGGCGCCGAGCTTGACGTTCGTGATCCGTGAAGCCGACGTCTGCAGGGCCGTGCCGTCGAGCATTGCGGGGTCGGCGTCCGGCACCGACGCGCGGAGCAGGCCCAGCGCCCGTTCACCTTCGCCGTGCTGCAGGGCCTCAATATATTCGCGCACGGGCTGCTGCGGACTGGCCACGGAGGAGTTGACCAGATTGACCGAAATGATGGCGCCAACAATGGCAAGCATGAGGCCCAGCAGCCATCCGGCCGCCGTCTTCACCAACGCTTGACTCATTTGCACGCACCCCACGTTACCTGCAACGCCAGGCAACTCTGGAGTAGCGGCGGTCCCCATGACGTGCAGCCAGCGTTCCGGAATGCCCGACGGCGGGGCCTCCGGCGCCGTTGCCGGCGGCGCCTTGCGCTAGCGGCGGCGCCGGGACGAGGTGCCGAAAACGCCCCGCAGGAGTTCCCGGCCCAGCTGCGTTCCCATGGACCGGGCCATGCTTTTCAGGCCGCTGCCAAAGACCCCGCCGAGGGCGCCGGTGATGTCATCCATCATGCCGCCGGATTGCGGAGCCTGGTGTCTGGCCGGGGGCGGAGGGGCGGGCTGGGTGCTGCTGGGCGGGCCGCCGGACTGCCTGCTGCTGGGGCGGCCGAGGATCTCCTCCTCGATGCGGCGGGCTTCGTTGTCGACGGCTGCTGGGTCAGGACTGCCGGGGACGAATATTTCGGGCGAGGGCACCGGCGGCTGCCCGGGTGCCGCGGCGCCGGTGGGCGCCGCAGCCTTGCCGGTCAGCTTCTCGTACGCTGAGACGTTGTCCACTGCAGTGCCGTACTTCGCGAGCAGCGCCGATCCCGCCACGGTACTCCTGACCAGTTCGGCGGTGCTGGGACCCATAACGGATTCCGGTGCCCGCAGGCGGGTCAGGGCAACCGGCGTTGGGGCGCCTCGCTCGTTCATGACGGTGATGACAGCCTCGCCGATGCCCGCAGAGGTCAGCGTCTCCTCGAGGTCATAGTCGCTGACGGGGAACGTGGAGACGGTCGCCTTGAGCGCTTTCGCATCCTCCGGCGTGAATGCCCGGAGTGCGTGCTGGACGCGGTTGGCCAGCTGCCCGAGGACATCCGCCGGGACATCCTTCGGGGTCTGCGTGACGAAGAAGATGCCCACGCCCTTGGAACGGATCAGGCGGACGGTGGTGGTGATGGCTTCCAGGAAGGCCTTGGAGGCGTCGTTGAAGAGCAGATGCGCCTCGTCGAGGAAAAACACGAGCTTGGGTTTGTCGAGGTCGCCGGCTTCGGGCAGGTCCTCGAACAGGTCCGCGAGAAGCCACATCAGGAACGTGGAGAAGACCATCGGCTTGGTCTGCAGGGTGGGCAGCTCCAGGCAGCTGATGACGCCACGCCCGTCAGGGGCCGTGCGGAGCAGCTCGGCGGTGTCGAACTCCGGTTCGCCGAAGAACCGCTCCATGCCCTGCGCCTCGAGGGTCACCAGTTCGCGGAGGATGACGCCGGCGGTGGCCTTGGACAGGCCGCCCAGTTCCTTGAGCGCTTCCTTGCCCTCGTCGGAGATGAGGAACTGGATGACGGCACGCAGGTCCTTCAGGTCCACCAGCTCAAGGTTGTTCTTGTCCGCAAAGTGGAACACGAGCTGGAGGCTTGATTCCTGTGTGTCGTTGAGCTCGAGGACGCGGGAGAGCAGGATGGGCCCGAAGGACGTAATCGTGGCGCGGACGGGGATGCCGTCGCCGTCCCCGCCGAGGGCCAGGAACTCCACCGGAAACGTCTTCCCGGACCATGCCTGACCGATGCTCTCGGTCCGTTTGGCCAGCTTGTCGCTCCCGGTGGCCGCCGTGGCAAGCCCGGAGAGGTCGCCCTTGATGTCGGCCAGGAACACGGGCACCCCGGCGGTCGAGAGCTGCTCGGCCATCATGTGCAGGGTGACGGTCTTGCCCGTGCCGGTGGCCCCGGCCACGAGCCCGTGCCGGTTCATCATGGACAGCGGCAGCCGGACCGGCGCGTCCTTGTGCAGTTCGCCGTCGACGATGGCGGCGCCCAGTTCGATGGTGGCACCCTCCAGGGCGTAACCCTTCTGGATGGTGGCTACTTTATCTGCGGTGGACTTGTTGGCCATGCCGCCAGCATAGCGGGAGGCGAATGGACGGGATATGTGGACAGCGTCACCGGCGCGGAAAGAAATAACCCGGGCTCCGCCGTCGTTGTTCCCAACGTGCCGGACCACAGCGGGGCCGGCAGCTGCACAACCCCCTACGAAAGGCCGTCCTGCCGTGACTGTTCCCCTCTCCATCCTCGACCTGGCAACCATCGGCAAGGGCCAGACGGCGGCGGAGAGCTTTGCCGGGAGCGTCGCGATGGCCCAGCTGGCCGAAAAGCTCGGCTATCGGCGGGTCTGGTACGCCGAGCACCACAACATGTCTGCCATCGCGTCCTCTGCCACGTCCGTGCTGATCGCCCACGTTGCCGCCCACACCGGGAGCATCAGGCTGGGTGCCGGCGGCGTGATGCTGCCCAACCATTCACCGCTCACCATCGCCGAGCAGTTTGGCACCCTGGAAACCCTGCATCCCGGCCGGATTGACCTGGGCCTCGGCCGTGCCCCTGGAAGCGACCAGAACACCATGCGCGCGCTGCGCCGTGACCCGCATGCGGCCGACACGTTCCCGCAGGATGTCCTGGAACTGCAGGGCTACCTGTCCGGGCCCACCCGCGTGCAGGGCGTTGAGGCAACGCCGGGGAAGGGAACCAACGTTCCCCTCTACATTCTGGGTTCCTCCCTCTTCGGTGCCCGGCTGGCGGCCCAGCTGGGGCTGCCGTACGCCTTCGCCTCGCACTTTGCCCCGAACGCGCTGCAGGACGCCGTCGCCGTGTACCGCCGGGAGTTCAAGCCGTCGGAGCAGCTTGCCGCGCCGCATGTCATCGCCGGCGTGAACGTGGTGGCCGCCGACGCCGCCGCGGATGCCCAGGAGATCCTGCGCGCCACGATGCGGGCCCGCGTCTCACTGTTCTTCGGTGGCGGGCGCCAGTTCACCGACGACGAAGCCGACATGATCCTGGACTCGCCGCAGGGACAGCACGTGTCGCAGATGATGAAGTACTCGGCCGTGGGTACCCCGGACGTCGTCCTGGACTACCTGGACGGCTTCGCCCGGCACGCCGACGCCGACGAACTCATCGTGGCGCACCAGAGCACCGGAACCACAGAGCGGCTGCGTTCGGTTGAGCTCCTTGCAGAGGTGGCCGGACTGGTCAGCGTCTGAACCCAACGGGAAAGAAATTATTAGCAGATATCTTTTGACTTCGGCAAGGGCAGAACCTAGCTTTAGTTGCGCAAGGTCTCAATTTGCTCCTGATTACGGGCCGAACCGCGCCTGCAATTCGGGATGCTCCAAAAGTTTCTGCAGACGCAGGTTTTCCGGGTGGGGGACATGAAAATTAAATCAACTACGACCGCTATTCTCGCGATCTTCCTCATGGCCGGCGGATTGAGCGCCGGGGCTGCTGTTCCGGCGTCCGCCGCCGGCACCACGTACTATGTCAGCGCCGCCGGCAGCGACAGCAACTCCGGGACGGCCAGAACAGCGGCGTGGAAGACGCTGTCCAGGGTAAACCAGGCGGTCCTCAAGCCTGGTGACACGGTCAGTTTCCGCCGAAGCGACACCTTCAGCGGCGGCGTCGTCACCGCACAAAGCGGAGCCTCCACCGCCCCCATTACGCTGAACAGCTACGGCACGGGCAACGCCCCCATAATCACCGGCGGGAAATCCGGAAACTGCATCCGAATCAACGGCAACTACACCACCGTCGAGGGCCTCCGCGCCCTGACTTGCGGATACGCCGGAATCAGTGTTACCGGCGACCACAATACCGTGCGGAACTCCAGTGCGTCCTACAATGCGGTGGGGCTCAAAGTCGGCGCAGGCTCCGACTTCGGCAAATACACGGGAAATTCACTGGCCAGCAACAACGTCATGAATGTGAATACGCCGGGCACTAATTGCGGAACGTCGGCCGCAGTGAACTGCAGCGACGACTCCGGGGCTTTTGGCGTGCTGATCAACGGCAGCGATAACGAGTTTTCCGGCAACACCGTCAGCGGGTCCACCGGCAAATCCTATGACTACAACCAGGACGGCGGTGCGTTCGAAATCTACAACGGCAACCGCAACAGCATTCACCACAATGTGTCGCTGGACAACAACAACTTCTCCGAACTTGGAAAGTCCTCGGGAACGGCAGACGGCAACACGTTCCGCTACAACCTCATCCGATCAACCTGCGGCGCCAACTGCTCCGAGGCCAAGGGCCTGATTGCCCGTGGAAACGGAACGTCGTTCGGACCCACCAACGGCACCGTCTTCGAGTTCAACACCGTCTACCTGACCGGCACCCAGTCGCAGGCGGTCGTTTGCCACGCGACCTGCCCCGCCTCGACGGTGATCCGCGCCAACATCCTGGTGGGCGTCAAGAACTCCCTGTGGATCAACGGTTCCGGCTGGACCGAGAAGCAGAACGTCCTGAACGGTCCCGTCAACATCACTCCGAACAGCACGTCCACGACGGCGGCGGCCCGCTTCTTGGGTGCTCCGGCGGACCTCCGCCTGACGGGCACCAGCCCCGCTATCGACAGGGCCGGCACCACGCCCTACACAATGGATCTCATGAGCAAGCCCTCAGTGCAGAACGGGGACTGTGCCGGAACGGCCGCCGCTGATGCCGGAGCCTACGAATACGATTCGCCCAACTGCTGAATCCAGTTGGCTGTAACTTCGGCCCGCGAAGTTACACGAACGCAATAGCCGGGATATTCAGGGGAAACGGCCGCGTCGGACACTTGAGGTGTCCAAGACCGATTGGGGATGATCCGAAGGATTACCGCGCATGCCCACTCCGCTTAACCAGACGGTGGCCGATTCCGCACTGCTGACCAAATCCCTTCCGCTGGGCCTGCTGCGGGCCTTCGTCCAGTCGGAGGCTGCCGACGACGGGCTCACACCCCAGCTGCTCGGCGAACTGAAGGTTCTGGCCCGGACTCCCAGCTTGCTCGTCGCCTGCAATTATGGCGGCACCCTGTGTGCCGCCGAAGGCATCTCCACGGAAACACTGCCGCTTGGCGGCGCGGCCATCGCCCTCCGCGCCCTGGCCGCCCTGCCCAACACCCATGCGGCCGTCATCTCCGGACGGTCCCTGCGTGACCTGGCCGCGGTCTCCAGGCTTCCCGCCGAGGTCCACCTGGTGGGTTCGCACGGGGCGGAGTTCGACATGGGATTCGCCCACGGACTGTCCCTGGCCACCGAGTCGGTGCTGCAGCAGGCCAACCAGGCGCTGCTCGAAGCGGTGGGCGCCTACAAGGGAATCACCATCGAACGGAAGCCCGTTGCGGTCTCGGTCCACACCAGGCCCGCCGCCCCGGACATCGTTGCCAAGTGCGCCCGGAAAGCGGAGGAGGTGGCCCGGGCCCTGGGGCTGTTCTTCATCGTGGACGGCTCTGTCCTCGACCTGTCCGTGGCGCAGCCGTCCAAAGCCGATGCCCTGGACCACCTGCGCGCACGCCTGGGGGTTAGCGCGGCGCTGTACGCGGGTGACGCCATGAGCGACGAACTGGCCATGGCCACGCTCCGCGGCCCGGACATGGGCCTCTGGGTGGGTGACCTGCCAACGTCGGCCAAACACCGGCTAAAGGATCCGGAGTCGTTTGCGCGCGTGCTCGGAATCCTCTTCGAGCTGCGCCGGGCCTGGCTTTTCGGTGAGGACGCCGTCGGCCTGGAGCGCCATTCCATGATCGGGAACGGCTCCTCCACGGCGCTGGTGACGCCCGAGGCCAAGATCTGCTGGATGAGCCACCCCCTGCCGGACTCGGGCTCGCTCTTTGCCCACATCCTGGGCGGCGACGCCGCCGGGCACTTCTCGGTGGAACCGGTCAAGGCGTCGCGGGTGCTCGGCCAGCGGTACGTGGACAGCACCATGATCGTGGAAACGCGGTGGGCGGACGTCACCGTGACCGACTACCTTGAACCCGCGCCGGAAGGCATCACCAGCCTGGTCCGGGTACTGTCCGGCACCGGCGCGGCGCGGATCGTCTTCGCGCCCCGGCCGGACTACGCCAATGCGCCGTTCAGCATGGAGGCCCGCGGCGGCGAGCTTCACGTCGTCGGCACCTCTGATCCCATCATCCTGCTGGCACCGGGCATCAGCTTCGCCGTCACCACGGACGGGCGTCACGCCACGGCCACCGCCGAGGTCAACCTGCGGCACGGGCCGGTGGTCCTCAACCTCCGGTGCGGCGATACGGAACCACACCGTCCGTCGGCTTCCGGCGCGGCGGTGACGGACGAGGCGGACCGCCGGGCCGCCGTCGCCCATCATTCCCGCCGCTGGGTGCAGGGCCTGGCGCTGCCGTCCGTCAAACCGTCGCTGGTGCGGCGTTCGGCCCTGGTGCTGCGCGCGCTGGTCCATGAGCCCACGGGCGCAGTGCTCGCGGCCCCCACCACGTCCCTTCCGGAGGGCATCGGCGGGACCCGGAACTGGGATTACCGCTACTGCTGGCTGCGCGACGGCTCGATGACCGTCAACTCCCTGGTGGATCTGGGGTCAACAGCGGAAGCAGAAGGATTCCTCAGCTGGCTGACCGGCATCCTGGCAAACGCCCCGGGGCCGGAGTGGCTGCATCCGCTGTATTCCGTCACCGGTGCACCGCTGTCCACGGAGGCCATCATCGAGAGCCTGCCCGGGTACGCGGGATCGCGTCCCGTGCGGATCGGCAACGCCGCGGACCACCAGGTCCAGCTGGATGTCTTTGGCCCGATTGCCGAGCTGATCCACGGACTGAGCGAGTGTCAGGGTTCGCTGGCGGACGGGCACTGGGAGCTGCTGGTCCAGATGGCCAGTGCCGTGCTGGCACGCTGGCATGAGGCGGACCACGGCATCTGGGAGGCGCGCCGCGCACCGCGCCACCATGTCTACACCAAGGTGATGTGCTGGGTCACGCTGGACCGTGCCCTCCGCACCGCCGCACGCCACGGCCGCAGCCCCGAGCCGGCCTGGGCGGACACGGCGGCCACCATCCGGGACGAGGTCCTCCGCGAGGGCTGGGACGATAGTTCCGCGTCTTACACCGTCGCCTACGACAGCCCCGACCTCGACGCCGCGGTCCTGCACATCGGGCTGTCCGGCCTGCTCGACGTCAACGACCAGCGGTTCCTCGACACCGTCACGGCCGTGGAGCGGGAACTGCGGGTGGGACCCACGGTCTTCCGGTACAAGTACGACGACGGCCTGCCGGGTTTGGAGGGCGGGTTCCACATCTGCACCACCTGGCTGATTGAGGCGTACGTGGCGGTGGGCCGGATCGCCGACGCCTGGGATCTCTTCGACCAGCTGGTCAACCTGTTCGGCCCCACCGGCCTGCTCCCGGAGGAATACGACCCGGGCACCGAGACGCACCTGGGGAACCACCCGCAGGCGTACTCACACCTCGGGTTCATCCGCTGCGCCCGGCTCCTGGACCGGCACCAGCGGAGCTAGCCCTGTCCTGTCCGGGACCTACGCCCGGGAAGCCGCGAAGATCGCCGGCGCAGGGCCTGCCCCGGTGGCAAGGTCCGCGAGGATCCGGCCCACCACCGGCGTGAACTTGAAGCCGTGGCCGGCGAAGCCTGCCCCGATGACCACGGGGCCGATGCGGTCCAGTACGAAGTTGTGGTCCGGTGCGGTGGTGTAGGTGCAGCTGATGTCGGTCATCGCGTCGGCGTCCACGCCGGGCAGCCAATTCCTCGCGTACTGCTGGAGGGCTGCGCGCTGGCGCGGTTCGGGCAGGTAGGACCTCCGGTCCGGATCCACCACGGGCCCCACGCCGTGCCAGCCGGCCTTGACGCCCTCGCCGGGGGTCAGCATGCCGTACACGGGGGAGTACCAGCCGGCGTAGTCCCTGCCCTGGCCAGGGAAGTGGTTGAAGCCCGGCCACGTGGCGCCGTCGTCGGTGATGCCGAAGTGGGCCGGCTGTTCCTGGGTCACGGTCAGCCGCGGGGTTGTGACTGAGCCTGCGAGCAGCTTGGAGGTCCAGCCGCCCGCGGTGACCACCGCCTGCCGGGCGGTGAGCACCTCCGTCCGGCCGCCGTCGTCCACGGTGAGCCGGACGCCGTCGTCGAGTATTTCCAGCCCCACAACCTTCACGCCATGCCGAATTGCCGCACCGTTCCTCGCCGCGAGCCGCTGGAACGCCGGAAGGGCGGCCTCCGGGTTGAGCTGGCCGCCGTCGGGCATGTGGAGCACCTGCTGGTCGAAGCGGATGCCGCGCCAGCGCTCGCCGGCTTCGGCGGGCGGCACGAAGTCCGCCCGCAGGCCGGCGCTGCTCAGCGCTGCGTGGATCTCGCCGATGCGCGGGTCGGGGCCGTGGTTGACGACGCCGGTGCGCGCCAGCAGCCGCTCGCCGCTCTCGTCTTCGAGCTCGGCCCAGAGCTTCAGCGTTTCGGCCAGCATGGCGACGTACTCGGGCTCGGCGTAGGCGAGACTCAGGTTCCGGGTGGCGCCGTGCGAGGCCCCTTTGTGGTGGCCGGGCGTGAACTGCTCGAGCAGGGTCACGTCCCGCCCACGGGCAGCCAGCGCCCAGGCTGCGGCGGAACCCATGGCTCCGCCTCCGATGATGACGGTGTCCAGGGTGGTGTTCAAGATTTCCTCCAGTTCGGGTGGCAGCCGCGGCGCGGTTAGGGATGGGGCGGCGGTTATGCCAGAAGCAGGGCCACGCCGATCATCGCGGGCACGGCCACGATGGTGGTGATCAGGACGGTGTCCTTCGCGACCGTGAGCCCGGCCTTGTACCGGCTGGCGGCGACGAACACATTCTGGGCGGTAGGCAGGGCGGAGGTGACCACGACGGCGAACAGTGCCGGGCCGTCCAGACCGAGGGCGAAACGCGCAAAGAGGTAGGCGACGCCCGGGTGCACGAAGAGCTTGAAGCCGCTGGCCAGCAGGGCATCGGCTCTCCGGCCGGCGGCTGCCTGCAACGGCTTTGATCCGTTCAGGCTCATGCCGAAGGCCATCAGCATGGCCGGGATTGCGGCGCCGCCGATCAGGTGGATGGGCTCCAGCAGCAGTGGCGGGACCTGCCAGTCCGTTCCTGCGACCAGCAGGCCAAGGGCGGAACCGACGATCATGGGATTCTTCAGGATCAGCATCACGAACCGGAGCGGCGTGGTCCGGTGCGAGCTGGTGGTGGCATCGAGGGCCATGAGGAACATCGGCGTGAAAAATGCCAGCTGGAAGATCAGCAGGGGAGCCACATGGCTGGCGTCGCCGAGGACGTACACGGCAATCGGGATACCCAGGTTGGCGGAATTGGCCAGTGAGGCGCTCATGGACGACATCAGCGATTCCGGAACGCTCCGCTTGAGCAGGAACCTGACGATGACAAAGAACAGGGCGGCAGTGGTGACGGCGCCGACTGCTGCCACGAGCAGCGGAGCAGCGAACACATCGTGCAGGCTCGCCCGGCTGAGCGTCTCGAAGAGCAGCGCGGGACTGGCCACGAAGAAGGTCAGTCCGCTCAGGACCTGGCGGGCATTCTCGCCCAGGATCTTGCGCCTGCCCACGAACATGCCCACCAGAATGATGGACCAGACCACGAAAAAGCCTGCGAGGACGCCTAGCACGGGGCTGCCGCCGGGGGCATGTTTGGGCAGGGGGTGGCATCCACCATCCCAGCCTAATCAGATTTATTCAGCCGCGGTTGGTCTTGTGGCAGGGATCTCGCGGTTGCGTTGGCTTGTTACTTGGGGACCGCGCCAGAGTTGGCCACGCGTTGAAGTTAGCTCAGTGCGGCGTTGTTGAGCGCGAAGGGCGGCCGAAGCAGGCCCGGCGTGAGGCCTTCGGCGGGGTCGTTGCCCAGCTGGATGATGCGGTTGTCCTTGTCCACGTGGACAACCTTGGGCTGGTACGCCCTGGCTTCCTCGGTGGTCATCTGCGCGTACGTGATCAGAATGACGGTGTCGTTCTCGTGCACCAGGTGGGCTGCGGGGCCGTTGATCCCGATGACGCCGGAACCGCGCTCGCCGGCGATGGTGTAGGTCTCGAGGCGGGCGCCGTTGGTGACATCCACAATGGCCACGAGCTCGCCGGGCAGGATGTCGGCAGCGTCGAGCAGGTCCAGGTCAACGGTGACGGAACCCACGTAGTGCAGGTCCGCGTGCGTGACGGTGGCCCGGTGGATCTTGGACTTAAACATTGTGCGATTCATAACGTCAACAGTCTAACGCCGGGGTCAACGCTTGGCTGTGAGCCAGGGAACACCCCGCTACACCGCTTCTCCGTCTTTTGTTGTTCCGTCTGCCGCTCCTTCTATTGGTGCCGTTGCTGCTGTTGTGGCCGGTGCGCTCGTTGTCGCGGGGGCGCCGGAGGCGTCCGCTCCGGTATCGATTTCCTGGGCGGCCGCAATGGAGGCGGCCGTGGAAGCGAGGATTTCGCGGGCGGCGAGGATGGCTGGGCGCTGCGCGCCGGAGCGCCGCACGGACGTGAAGACCGTCCGCCTCGGCTTGCCGGGAAGGTCCAGCAGCTTGGCCGTGGTGCCCCGGCCGGTCCACACCAGATCCGGCATCAGGGCGACGGCGTTTCCGGACTCGATCAGCCGGATCTGGGCCTGCAGGTCTGCCGTTTCAAAGCGGACATCGGGCTCGAAGCCTGCACTCCGGCAGGCTTGCTCGGCCCAGTGCCGCGACGCCGCGCCGCGCGGTTCCATCACCCAGGGCATCTCCGCAGTGTCTGCGAGTGACTCGACTTTCGCCCTGCCCTCGGCGGGCGGCGGCACTGCGAGGCGGATAGCGTCGCCTGTGAGTCGTACGCGGTCCAGTTCGGGGTAGCGGGGCGCCGCGTGGCCAGGGTACTGCTCGGCGATGACCAGGTCGAAGTCGCGGGCCCAGGTCTCATGCAGCGCCGTCTCCGGTTCGCGCTGCGTCATCTCGATCCGAACCTCGGGGTATGTCGCTGCGAGCCGGGTCAGTGCATCAGGCATCAGAGCCAGCGCCGCGGACTGGAAGACGGCGATCCGTACTGTGCCCGAGACGGTGGTCAGGGATGCGGCCAGGTCCGCCTCGGCCTGCTCCAGGGTTTCCAACAGGTGGGCTGTATGCGCCACCAGAACCTCGGCCTGCGGGGTCAGTTGCACGCGCCGCCCGGTCTTCCTGAGCAGTTCCACCCCCACTTCCTTCTCAAGCAGGGCCAATTGTTGGGAAACTGAGGAAGGACTGAACTGCAGGGCTGCTGCCACCTCGGCGAGCGTGCCCCGGATCTTCAGCTCGCGGAGCAGCCTCAACCGGCGGACATCAAGCATGGACTGTTCCTTGGATTGCACAAATGAATAGTTGGACTAACGAATACTGGTTAGAAGTATGCACTTTATCTAATGCAACAACGCTTGCATACTAAACAGATTGAGTTACCCCCATCACAGGGCGAAATGATGGGGCCGCACCTACGCAGGAGTCCCGATGAGTACAACAGATCCGTCGCAGTCAATCTTGAGGCGCAAGCCCATTGACGATATCGAAGTAGAGAACAAGCACAGCGGCCTATTCAAGTCCCTCGGGCTGTGGCAGCTGACCGCCATCGGCGTCGGCGGCATCATCGGCGTCGGCATCTTCTCCCTGGCAGGCCTGGTGGCGCACGGCAGCGCGGACACGCCCGGCGTCGGACCTGCGGTGCTGATTTCCTTCCTGATCGCCGGCCTGGCCTCGGCCGCCGCGGCGCTGTCCTACGCAGAGTTCGCCGGCATGATCCCCCGCGCCGGCTCGGCCTACACCTACGGCTACGTCGCCCTGGGCGAAATCATCGGCTGGTTCATCGGCTGGGACCTGCTGCTGGAGTACATCGCGATCGTGGCCGTGGTGGCCATCGGCATCTCCGGCTACTTTGACGCCTTCCTGTCCGGCATCGGGATCCACATGCCCGCATGGATGACGTCCACGGTGGACGAGGGCAAGGGTGGCATCATCAACATCCCGGCCATCCTTGTTTGTCTGCTGGTGACCTGGATCCTCTCCCGCGGCACCAAGACCTTCGGCCGGTTTGAACTGATCGCCGTTGCCATCAAGGTCGTCCTGATCCTGTTCATCATCGGGCTGGGCGTCTTCTACATCAACACCCAGAACTTCAACCCGTTCATGCCCAGCGGCTTCGGGCCCGTCCTGGCCGGCTCAGCCACCGTGTTCTTCGCCGTGTTTGGGTACGACGCCATGAGTACGGCGGCCGAAGAGGCAACCGACGGCAAGAAGCACATGCCCAAGGCGATCATCCTGTCGCTCATCATTGCCATGCTGCTCTACGTTGCCGCCACCCTCGTGCTCACGGGCATGCAGAACTACAAGGACATTGATCCCGCTGCCGGCTTCGCGTCGGCGTTCCAGGGCGTCGGCCTTCCCGTCATCGCGACCATCATCTCCGTGTTTGCCGTGCTGTCCATCCTCACCGTGATGCTCACGTTCCTCCTCGGCGTCACCCGCGTGTGGTTTTCCATGAGCCGTGACGGTCTCCTTCCCGGCTGGTTCTCGAAGACCGACCGGCACGGAACCCCGCAGCGCGTGACCTGGATCGGCGGCATTGCGTCGGCGCTTCTGGCCGGCGTGTTCCCCATCAAGGCCGTCGCCGACCTCACCAACATCGGCATCCTCGCCGCGTTCGTGGTGGTGTGTGTTTCCGTGATCATCTTCCGCTACACCAAGCCCGAGGCGCCGCGCACCTTCCGTCTGCCGCTGATGCCGGTGGTCCCCGCTTTCGGTGTCCTGGCCTCTGCCTTCCTGATGTTCCAGCTGCACTGGGAAACCTGGCTGCGCTTCGTCATCTGGCTCGTGATCGGCCTGGTGATTTACTTCGGCTACGGCAAGCGGCACTCCCTCATGAACCCGAACAGCCCGCGGCACAACGAGGCTGTGGAGATGCACACGCCCGTGTAGCTCCCTCGTTCTTTGCCATGCCGACGGACCCTCCCGCACCCCAGGTGCGGGAGGGTCCGTCTTTTAGCGGCGAGAGCTGATGGAGCGTTTGGGAAAAGGCGACAGAAGCTGATGGAGCGTTTGGGTTTCCCGAACCCTTCCTCACGTCCCGCGGGGATTTCCCGAACCCTTCCTCACGTCCCGCGGGGATTTCCCGAACCCTTCCTCACGTCCCGCGGGGATTTCCCCAACGCTCCATCAGGTCCTGCGGGGATTTCCCGAACCCTTCCTCACGTCCCGCAGGGATTTCCCGAACCCTTCCTCACGTCCTGCGGGGATTTCCCGAACCCTTCCTCACGTCCCGCGTCGGCGCCGGAGGGGCGTCGTTTTGGGCTGTCCAGCAGGAATACAGAACGATCGGTATTTCTAATGTGTATTGCTAAGAAAAGGTCGCTTTATCTTAAGGGACCCGAGGCTCATACTGATGGATAAGACGATCAAATCGCATTGAAAGAACGAGGAAAGCCATGACCAACACCGCAACGGATCACCGCGTGCAGGCAGGCAAGGACGCCGCTGTCACCGGCGCCGTCGCCACCCCTTCGGCAGGGTCTGACGTCGCCGAAGCGACAGCTCTGGCCACCGACGCAATCGCCCTCGTCCGCCGCTGGCTGACCGAGGCCAGCAAGGTTCCCGTGGACGCCTCCGCCGAGCAGCTCGCCGGCGTCCTCAAGGACCCCAACGGCCTGGACTTCACCGTGGGCTTCGTAGACGGCGTCGTCCGTCCCGAAGACCTGCACGTCGCCGCCCGCAACCTTGCCGCCCTCGCCCCGAAGGTTCCCGCCTTCCTGCCCTGGTACATGCGCAGCGCTGTCCAGGCGGGTGGCCTCATGGCCCCGGTCCTGCCGCAGGTTGTCATTCCCGTGGCCCGGAAGGTCCTCCGCGAAATGGTGGGCCACCTCATCGTTGACGCCACCGACTCCAAGCTGGGCCCGGCCATCGCCAAGATCCGCAAGGACGGCATCAAGCTCAACGTGAACCTCCTCGGCGAGGCTGTACTCGGCGAGCACGAGGCCTCCCGCCGGCTCGAGGGGACCCACACGCTGCTGGCCCGCCCGGATGTGGACTACGTCTCCATCAAGGTGTCCTCCACCGTGGCCCCGCACTCCGCCTGGGCCTTCGATGAGGCCGTGGAGCACGTCGTCGAGAAGCTCACTCCGCTCTTCACCCGCGCCGCCTCGTTCCCCAATCCCAAGTTCATCAACCTGGACATGGAGGAGTACAAGGACCTGGACATGACCATTGCGGTCTTCACCCGGATCCTGGACAAGCCGGAATTCAAGAACCTGGAAGCCGGCATCGTGCTCCAGGCCTACCTTCCGGACGCCCTCGCCGCCATGATCCGGCTGCAGGAATGGGCGGCGGCCCGCCGCGCGGACGGCGGCGCGGCCATCAAGGTCCGCGTGGTCAAGGGCGCCAACCTTCCCATGGAGCAGGTGGAGTCCTCGCTGCACGACTGGCCGCTGGCCACGTGGGGCACCAAGCTCGACTCGGACGTCAACTACAAGCGCGTCATCAACTACGCGCTGCACCCGGACCGGATCTCCAACATCCGCATCGGCGTCGCAGGCCACAACCTGTTCGACATCGCCTTCGCCTGGCTGCTGGCCAAGCAGCGCGGCATCGCGGATACCGCAGAGCAGGGCATCGAATTCGAGATGCTGCTCGGCATGGCGCAGGGCCAGGCCGAGGCCGTCAAGAAGGACGTCGGCTCCCTGCTGCTCTACACGCCGGTGGTTCACCCGGCCGAATTCGACGTCGCCATCGCCTACCTGATCCGCCGCCTCGAAGAGGGCGCCAGCCAGGAAAACTTCATGTCCGCCGTCTTTGAGCTCAGCGTAAACGAGGGACTGTTCGAGCGCGAAAAGCAGCGCTTCCTGTCATCGCTGGAAAAGCTCGACGACGAGGTCCCGCCGCCCAACCGCAGGCAGAACCGCAGCCTCCCGGAAGATCCGATGCCCCGCACCGGCTTCCGGAACACCCCGGACACGGACCCGTCCTTGCCCGCCAACCGTGACTGGGGCCGGGCCATCCTGGACCGCGTTCCGACATCGACGCTGGGCAACGCTTCCGTTGAAGCCGCCACCATCGCCGACGCGGACACCCTCAATACCGTGATCGCAACGGCCGTCGAAAAGGGCAACGCCTGGGGCGCGCTGTCCGGTGCTGAACGCGCCGAAATCCTGCACCGCGCCGGCGACGTCCTCGAGGCTCGCCGCGCGGAGCTGCTCGAGGTCATGGCCAGCGAAACCGGCAAGACCATCGACCAGGGCGACCCCGAGGTCAGCGAAGCCGTGGACTTCGCCCACTACTACGCCGAGTCCGCCCGCAGGCTGGACCTGGTGGACGGCGCCACGTTCGTCCCGGCGAAGCTCACCGTGGTCACCCCGCCGTGGAACTTCCCGGTCGCCATCCCGGCCGGCTCCACCCTCGCGGCCCTCGCCGCCGGATCCGCCGTCGTGATCAAGCCCGCCAAGCAGGCCCGCCGCAGCGGTGCCGTGATGATCGAGGCCCTCTGGGCGGCCGGGGTTCCCCGCGACGTCCTCACCATGGTCCAGCTGGGCGAGCGCGAACTGGGCCAGCAGCTGATTTCCCACCCCGCCGTGGACCGGGTCATCCTGACCGGCGGCTACGAGACCGCCGAGCTGTTCCGTTCCTTCCGCAAGGACCTGCCGCTGCTGGCCGAAACCAGCGGCAAGAACGCCATCATCGTCACGCCCAGCGCCGACCTGGACCTCGCCGCCAAGGATGTTGCCTACTCCGCCTTCGGCCACGCCGGCCAGAAGTGCTCCGCCGCCTCGCTGGTGATCCTGGTGGGCTCCGTGGCCACCTCCAAGCGGTTCCACAACCAGCTGATCGACGCCGTGACCTCCCTCAAAGTGGGCTACCCGCAGGATCCCACCAGCCAGATGGGCCCGATCATTGAGCCGGCCAAGGGCAAGCTGCTCAACGCGCTGACCACCCTCGGCGACGGCGAGAACTGGGCCGTCGAGCCCCGCAAGCTCGACGGCACCGGGCGGCTCTGGAGCCCGGGCGTCCGCTACGGCGTCAAGCGCGGCTCCTACTTCCACCTGACCGAGTTCTTCGGCCCCGTCCTCGGCGTCATGACCGCAGACACCCTGGAAGAAGCTATCGCCATCCAGAACCAGATCGAGTACGGCCTCACCGCCGGCCTGCATTCCCTCAACACGGACGAGCTGGGAGTGTGGCTGGACACCATCCAGGCAGGCAACCTCTACATCAACCGCGGCATCACCGGTGCCATTGTGCAGCGCCAGCCGTTCGGTGGCTGGAAGAAGTCGGCGGTTGGCGCCGGCACCAAGGCGGGCGGCCCCAACTACCTCGCCGGCCTCGGCGACTGGGCCAGCGCCCAGAGCACCCAGGGCGGCGCGGCGGGCATCGCCAACCGCAGGGTGCAGCGTCTCCTGGACGCAGTGACGGGCGAATTCAGCGAGGCCGACACCGAGGCGCTGCGGCGGGCGCTGGGCTCCGATGCCCTCGCCTGGGCAGACGATTTCGGCACCGCCAAAGACGTCTCGAACCTCAGCGCCGAGCGGAACATCTTCCGCTACCGTGCGCTGCCGGTCACCGTCAGGTTGTCCGACGGCGAATCCCTCCGGCCGCTCGTCCGGACAGTAGCCGCCGGCGTCCTTGCCGGCGCCCCGCTCACCGTTTCGTCCGGCGTCGAACTTCCCGCCCAGCTGCGTTCCGTACTCACCGGGCTGGACATCGCCGTGACGGTGGAGGACGACGCCGCGTGGCTGGCATCCGCGGCCCGTCGCGCCGCGGCCGGCCAGCTGTCCGGCGGTCGCATCCGCCTGATCGGCGGCTCCGCCGCTGACCTGGCCGAAGCGACCGGCGGCCGTCCGGATCTGGCCATCTACGCCCACGAGGTGACGGAGGCCGGCCGTATTGAAATGCTGCCGTTCCTGCACGAGCAGGCCGTCAGCATCACGGCCCACCGGTTCGGCACACCGAACCACCTCTCCGACCCGCTGATCTAGGGGGCTCGCTGATCCGGCGACCCCTGATAAGGCAAACAGAACGGGCGGACACCAAATGGTGCCCGCCCGTTCTGTTTGCCTGTTTTGCTGCTTAACCCAGATACCAGCCGGGTGGGGCCCACGACGCGGGAACGCTGTGTGCGGAGAAGTCCTCGCAGCGGGTGCAGGTGTACGCGACTTCGCCCAGCTTCCGGACGGTGCCGTCCTGCCGGTGCTTGGCGGGCACGAAGGACTCGAGGTAGATGAACTCGTCTGTTCCGCACTTTTCGCAGTTGGGCTGGCCGACGTACTCGGCGTCGACGGTCATGGAGTGGCGGGTATAACGGGGGTTTGCGGCTGTGGTCACGGCGTACCTATCCCGAACAACGCGGGCTTCGTTGCCAAGCAATGTTCGTTTTCGAAACCTGTGTGTTATCGGCCGCTGCATGACCGCAACAGTCACAGCATAAGCCAGCTGCGAACCGTTATCAATCATTTTTCCAGCCGCAGCCCTGCTAAACGGGCTTCTTCAGGGTCCTTCCCATGATGGCCTGGGTCAGGGCGTCGATAACCTCGGCGTTCGCCAGCGGGTTCCTGATCAGCGTGAAATCGACATCCCCCACCGGCGGCAGCTCGAAGCGGCGTGTGATGATTTTCAGATCCTCGGGCACCAGCGAGGACGGCATCACCGCCACCCCGATGCCGGCGCGGACGGCCGCCAGCACGCCACTGATCTGCTTGGTGGTGCACGTGATGCGCCACGTCCTGCCCACGGATTCGAGCGCATCGATGGCAAGTTTGCGGCTCAGGCTGGGCGCGGGGTAGGCGATCAGCGGCACGGGGTGGCCCGGCTCCAGGGCGGTCTGTTCGAGGCCCACCCAGGAAAACGTATCGTGCTGGACCACGGTGCCGTCCTTGGCGCCGGCCACCCACTTCACGAAGACGAGGTCCAGCTGGCCGGAATTCAGGCGTTTGTACAGCTGATCGCTCTGGCCGACGGTGAGCTCGAGGTTGATCTGCGGGTAGATCTGCCGGAACTCGCGCAGGATACGCGGCAGGCCGGTGATGGCGAGGTCGTCCGCGGTGCCGAAGCGCAGGCGTCCGCGCATGGCCGAACCGGAAAAGTAGCGGGCCGCGGCATCATGTGCCGCGAGGATGCTCCGCGCGAAGCCGGCCATGGCATCGCCGTTGTCCGTCAGCCTGACGTCCCTGGTGTCCCGGCTGATGAGCGTCCGCTTGGCGGCAGCCTCAAGCTTGCGCACGTGCTGGCTGACCGTCGGCTGGGCCAGGCCAAGACGTTCTGCAGCCTTGGTGAAGCTCAGCGTTTCGGCAACCGCGAGGAACGATCGGAGCTGGGCCGGTTCGAACAATCGTCCTCCTCGAGGGCGGGCATCATTACGTTCAGCAATGATAGTTATTGGAGCAATAGTCTTCCACAATCGTAGAAGGGCGCCATAGCGTTGAGGGCATCCCCCGTCGGACCGCTTACTTGAGGAACCCCTGTGACACCCCCACCGCCGCCACTGGCCACCGTCACCCAGCCCGTCGCCGTCGTCAGTGAACGCCTTCCGTGGCGTCACACCTTCATCTCACTCCGGGTCCCCAACTTCAGGCTCTTCGCCACGGGCCACTTCATTGCCGTCATCGCCATCTGGATGCAGCGGATCGCCCAGGACTGGCTGGTGCTCCAACTCTCCGGATCCGTCACAGCCGTCGGCTTCACCGTGGCGCTGCAGTTTCTGCCGTCATTGCTGCTGGGACCGTGGGGCGGGATGGTCGCGGACCGGTTCTCCAAGCGCAGGATCCTCATTCTGTGCCAATCCGCCGCCGCTGTCCTGGCCGCTGCCCTCGCCGTCCTCGCGCTCACAGGACGGATCGAGGTCTGGCACGTTTACGTCATCGCCCTGGTGCTAGGCCTGGTCACCGTGCTGGACCAGCCCGCCCGGCAGGTGTTCGTCCACGAACTGGTGGGGCCGCGCTACCTGCGCAACGCGATCAGCGTGAACTCGACGACCTTCCAGCTGGGCGGGCTGATCGGTCCGGCGATCGCCGGGGTGCTGCTGACCGCCGTCGGCGCCGGCTGGGCCTTCGCCGCCAACGCGGCGGCCTGCTGCTCCACCGTGGCCATGCTCCTGCTGCTGCGCCGGGACGAGCTGTTCGTCAGCGCGCCGGCGCCCAAGTCCAAGGGAATGCTGCGGGAAGGGCTGCGGTACGCGCTGAGCAAGCCCACCATCTACTGGCCGTGGCTCATGGTGGGCTTCATTTCCGTGTTCGCCATGAGCCTGCCGGTGCTGCTCGCCGCCTTCGCGGACCGCGTGTACAGCATCGGCGCGGGCGGCTACGGCATGCTGAATGCGCTGGTGGCACTGGGGGCGCTGGCCGGCGCGGTGGCATCCACCAGGCGGCGGCAGCTCAGGCTGCGGTCAGTGGTCTTGGCGGCCGGCATGTACGGGCTGATGCTGTGCCTGACCGCCTCCGTCCCCACCCTGCCGCTCTTCGGCGCCGCACTGGTGCTGTCCGGGTTCTGGTGCCTGATGTTCCTCACCGCGTCCAACCAGCTGGTGCAGACCAGCTCCAACATGAGCATCCGCGGCCGCGTGATGAGCCTGTACATCATGGTGCTGATCGGCGGCCAGGCCCTCGGCGGACCCATGATCGGTTTCATCGCCGAGCACCTGGATCCGCACGCCGGCCTGTTGGTGGCGGGAGGGGTGCCGGCGCTCGCGGCGGCGACTGTCGCCGTCGTGCTTGCCCGCAAAGGTGAGCTGACGCTCAAGGTGGATCTGCGGAGCCGGCGGGGACTGCTGCGCGTGGTGCGCCGGGCGGCATGACGCCGCAGACGGCGCCTTCAAAGGGGGTGGAGCGGCTGACGGGAATCGAACCCGCGTATCAAGCTTGGGAAGCTAGCGCTCTACCATTGAGCTACAGCCGCAGTCGCACCGGAAACTGCCCGGGGCAGAACCTAGCTTAGCGCAGTTGGACAGTGACGCCGGCCATCTGGATCCCGAGTCCGCGCGCGCCGGCCAACCGGGCCGAAAGCCTCCCGTAACTGTTCGGTAAAGGCCCGGGCGGTGTGCGGCCATGCGCCGGCACAGCTGACTATCCTGAATCTCGTTAGCTGCAGTAAGGGGAACGGGCTACGCAAGGCAGGCCCGACGTCGAAAAAGGATCCCCATGGCAGGTGCAGAACACGAGGTCCTCGTTGCGCGCGACGCCATGACGGTCTACTCATTCCTCCTGGACGGCGCGAATCTGCCCAGATGGCAGGCCGGCGTCCGGAGCGCAGGGCTCAGTTCGGGCAGCGCAGGCACTGTAGGTGCAAGGTACCAGGTCACCCTTGACGGTCCCCGGGGCTGGCCGGTGGCCCGCGATTACGAGATCACCCAGGCACGGCCCGGCGCCGAAATCCAGTTCCAGGTGGTGGCCGGCCCGTCCCTCCTGCGCGGTGGCTTCTACCTCAGCACCGAGAGCGCCGGGACCCGGGTGCGGTTCGCGCTGGAGGCCCCGACGCTTGGGTTCTGGAGCTTCATCCGGCCGGCATACCGGCGCCAGCTCCGGGCAGCCGTGGGACAGCTCGCCAGGCTTCCCGGCGTCATCGAAGAACGCACGACGGCGGACTGAGACTTCCGTACGTCCGCCGGACGGAGTTTATGTCCAGATACCGCGAGTTCAAGGGTCTTTTGGGGCCAATATCTGGACAAATACTTGTTCCGCTGCGCGCTTACTGGGCCAGCTGCTGGCCTGCCCACGTTCCGGGGATGGCCGACGGCGGCGACAGCACTCCGGCGTCGAGGTTCCAGTACTGCACGGGGCCGGCTTGACCGGCGATGCCGGTGCGCTGCAGGACCAGTCCGACAGAGTAGGCGCCGGTAACGCCGTGCAGTGCGCGGACGGCTGTCACGTCGCCCCACCCGCTGGCGACCAGAGTCCGCGACTCGGCCCTGGGCGACGGTCCCCCGGAACCCCGGTAGAGCAGAACGCCGCCGTCGCCCTGGCGGGCCAGCAGGTCCTGGAAACCGTCGCCGTCGTAATCCATCATGGCGAGCCGTGTGGCGGACACACCGGAAGCGATGAGGGTCCGCTGGACCAGATCGCCGGTGCCCCGGTTGGGGTAGAGCCAGAGGTTCGAGTCGGCGTCGAGTGCCAGCAGCTCGGGAAGCCGGTTGGTGGAACACCATCCGCCGACTGCCAGGGTCATGCCCGCCCAGCCGGACTGCCCCAGCGTGACCGGCGGCAGGAACCCGCCCGCCAGCTGCCCCGGATACAGGGTGAGGCGGCCGTCGGACCATTGCGCCAGCACGTCGTAAACGCCGTCCCGGTCCCAGTCTGTAACGAAGACCTGCCGCGCGGCCGTGAAGCCGGTGCCGATGGTTTCGGGCGGACCGAACTGCCCGGCGCCCAGTGCGGGCCGGTTGATGAGCTGCCCCGCGGCGTCGACCGACACGATGTCCCCGGCACTCCGGATGGCGGCCGTGGCCAGGTCCAGCGTGGGCGGCATATGCTTCACCAGCGGCTCGCACACATCCGTCGGCTGCACCGGAACCGGGGTGCTGCCGCCCGGGGCGGCAGTGGTTCCCGCGGGCAGGGCCGAGTAGCCGAAGAAGTTCACCACACCCCACATGGTGTAGCGGCTGGGCGTGGTCTGCCAGTTGCCGTCGGTGAAGGTGATGCCGATGCCGACCACGTTGAACCGGGGGTCGGCGAGGATGGCGTTGTGGGCCGGCGAATTCTTCCACCATTCGACGAGCTGCGCGGCGTCGCGGTCCCAGCGGACGGCAATGACCTCGCCGGCGCCGTTGGTGGGGCTCAGGGCGCGCGCATCTGTCCAGAAGTTGGCCCGGTGTTCAATGACTTCGCGGGCGGCGATGCTGTCCGACCACTCCTGCGCCATGCCGGCGACGGTTGCGTGGTACTTGACGGCCGGCAGTCCGAGGGAAGCCCGGTAGGTGTTGATGGCGTTGAAGACGGCGGCCACCTGGACGGCGTTGCTGTCCGGCACCAGCGCCTGCGGTGTCAGCAGGCCCTTTGCGGGGGCGCCCGGTTCCGTCCGGGCCGTGTACTGCGGCGCGGCAAAGGCGCCGGCGGGGGCTGAGAGCGGCGGAATGGAGGCCGGCTCCGGCGGGCCCGCGGGCGCTGTGGGCGCTCTGGGGTGGGTGGTCTGGACTGGAACGGGCTGCACTGGAGTGGTCTGCGCTGGAGTGGTCTGCGCGGGCTCGGGCTGTGTGGCGTGGCTTGGCGCGGCGGGCGCTTCCTGGGCAGTGACCGGCGCTGGGGCCGGTACGGCCGCCGTCGTCCCCGTCGGCCTTGCGGCGTGCGGGGCGGTCTCAGCAACTCCGGTGTCAGCAGCTCCGGTGAGTGGAGGCCCGGGTGAGGGGGCCGCGGTGGCCGGCCCGCCGTCGTCGGGCGTGACCCGGGGCCGCGCCGGGGCGGCTTCCGGTGCGGCGGAAGTAGAGCCAGTCACAGCGGCTGCCGTGGCGGAACTGCCGGCCGTTGCCATGGTTGGCAGGCCGCTGGCCGCGGGAGTCGCCAGCGCGAGGGCGCAGGCGAGTGCAACAGCGGCCTTGGCCGCAATCCTGTTCAAAATATCCCCAGCTCTATTTCTGGCCGTGTGACGTGAGACCGTCAGCCTGATTGTTCACGCAACACTAGCGGCAGGGAAGTGGGGCGGCAATGGTATTTTTGAGGGTGTGCTGATCTCTGACCGCGACATTCGTGCCGAAATTGATTCCGAACGGATCGTCCTCGATCCGTACGAAGCCGCGATGGTCCAGCCGTCCTCGGTGGATGTGCGGATTGACCGCTATTTCCGGCTGTTCGACAACCACAAATACGCCCACATCGACCCCGCCGAAGAGCAGCCTGAGCTGACCCGGCTGGTGGAGGTGGAGGAGGGCGAACCGTTCATCCTGCACCCCGGCGAGTTCGTGCTTGGTTCCACCTACGAAACCGTCACGCTGCCGGACGACATCGCCGCGCGCCTCGAGGGCAAGTCCTCGCTTGGCCGCCTCGGCCTGCTGACGCACTCCACAGCCGGCTTCATCGACCCCGGCTTCTCAGGCCACGTCACGCTGGAGCTGTCCAACATGGCCACGCTGCCCATCAAGCTGTGGCCGGGCATGAAGATCGGCCAGCTCTGTTTCTTCCGGCTGTCCTCCGCTGCCGAGTTCCCCTACGGATCCGGCGAGTACGGCAACCGGTACCAGGGCCAGCGCGGACCCACTGCGAGCCGCAGCCACCTGAACTTCCACCGGACGGACATTTAACGGCGGCGCTTTCGCCCAGACGTGAGATCTCGACGCTTAGCGGTTTCGTAAGCGCCGAGATCTCACCTCCCGATGGCAGGACGCCCTCGGCACCCCTCCTCCACACTGGGGATAACTGCGGATGACCTCGCCTGACGTGCACACAATGGCCCATGAGAAAGCCGCCACCACTGCCTGGCCTGCTCGCGGGCAGGTCGTTCACGCTCGATGAGCAGCGTTCCGCCGGTGTTGCCGCGCAACGCGCCTGGCGCAGCGACCTCCGGGTGGCAAGCCGCGGGGTGCGCGTTCCGTGGGATGTCGAGCAGGACTTCACGCACACCTGTCGGCTGCTTTGCGGCGTCTGTCCGTCGGCTGCCTGCTGCCTAGGGACCGCCGGCCGGCTGTGGAGGTGCCCGCTTCCGTGGAGTGTCCAGACTGACTTGCGCGTCCATTTGGCGCGGTTCGACGGCGGAAACCGGCCCGTCCGCAAGGGCGTGGCCGGCCATCGGCTCGAATTGCATGACACCGACCTCACCGAGCTCAACGGCATTCCCGTCACGGGCCCGGCGCGGACTTGGCTGGATCTCGCCGCCATTCTCGGCCTCGAAGACCTGGTGGTTGCGGCCGACTTCTTCATCTGCAGCCAGTCCCGAAGTTTTGGCCCACGAAAATTGGCGCTGTGTTCCCTAGCCGATCTGGAGCAACAGGTGGAGGACGGCAGCGGCGCGCGGGGCATCCGCAAGGCCAGGACGGCGCTGGGCCTGGCCAGAGTGGGTGCGGACTCGGCGCCCGAGACCCGGCTTAGGCTGGCGCTGGGCAGGCTGGGCCTGCCCGAACCGGCACTGGGTTATGTGATCACGGATGCAACTGGCTGGGAGTTGGCTTGGCCGGACATGGCCTTTCCGGAGTTCAAGGTGGCTGTGAACTACGATGGCCGGCACCACCTTGAACCGCGCCAGCGCGAATCAGACATCCGCCGGGACGAGTCCATTGCGGCGATCGGCTGGACTTCGGTGACGATCACGGCGACGCAGGTCAGGACCTGGGGGTACGACGGGTGCGCACAGCGGGTGCTGGACGCGTTGGTGCGGTGCGGGTGGCGCGCCGAGAGGTGAGATTTCGTCGCTTCGGGGCTAGCTAAATGTCGAGATCTCACGTCTCGATGGGCCCTAGTAAATACGGACCCGCTTAGCTCAGGCCCGGACGGGTTCCGGCCGCGCCGGGCGGGAGAACTTCTTGACGAGGGGTTCGATGTAGCGGGCAGCCAGCGGCCCCAGGATCGCCATAATCAGGACGTAGGCCGTGGCGAGGGCCGCGAGCTCGTCCGCAACCACCCCGGAGGTCACCGCCAGGCCCGCGATGACAATGGAGAACTCGCCGCGGGCTATCAGCGCGGCCCCGGCGCGGAAGCGGCCTGGCCGCGCGATGCCTGCTCGCTTGGCGGCCCATGCCCCGGTGATGATCTTGGTGGCGGCGGTGAGCACCGCGAGGGCAAGTGCCCATGCCAGCACCGGTGGGATGGAGGTGGGGTCCGTGTTGAGCCCGAACGCCACGAAGAAGATGGCGGCAAAGAGGTCCCGCAGCGGCTCAAGGATGCGCGTTGCACTATGGGCCGTGGCGCCCGAGATCGCGATACCGAGCATGAAGGCGCCCACCGCGGCGGACACCTGCAGTACTGCGGCCACGCCCGATACCAGCAGGGCGGCCCCCAGCAGGTTCAGCAGGAAGACCTCCGAATTCTCGCTGTGTACCGCCTTGGAGACGTGGTGTCCGTGCCGCAGGGCGACCAGCAGCACCACCGTGACCACCGCCAGCGAGACGCCGACGGTTTGCAGGCCGCCCAGGAAGCTGACGCCGGCGAGCGTGGCGGTGAGGATCGGCAGATATATGGCCATGGCCAGGTCCTCGAAGACCAGAATGGAGAGGACCACGGGCGTCTCGCGGTTACCGATACGGCCAAGGTCCGTGATGACCTTGGCCGCGATGCCCGACGACGATATGTACGTGACGCCGCCCATAACCATGGCGCCCACGACTCCCCACCCGAGGAGGGCGGCCAGGGCAGCGCCGGGAACGAAGTTCAGGACGAAGTCGAGGATGCCGGCCTTCCATGACCTGCGCAGGCCGGTCACTAGCTCCGTCGCTGTATATTCCAGCCCGAGCATAAGTAGCAGCAGGATGACGCCGATCTCACCCGAGAGATGGGAAAACTCCTTCATGCCGCTCAGCTCCACCACGCCACCGGCGCCGAAGCACAGCCCACCCACCAGATACAGCGGAATGGGGGACATCCCTATCCGCCCTGCCAGCCTCGCCAGCAGGCCAAGGCAGAAGACAACTGCCCCCAGTTCGATGAGAGACAGGGCCACGCGGTCCATGAGGGTCAGCCGTTGCGCAGGATGTCGGCCGCAGCGTCCAACCCCTCTTGCGTGCCGACGGCGACCAGCAGGTCGCCGGGGTGAAGGAGGAGGTCGGGGCCTGGCGAAGGAACCACCTCGCCTTCACGCATGATCGCCACAATCGAAACGCCGCACCTTGTGCGGATGCGGGCTTTGCCCATGGGCTGGTTCTGGAACGGGGAGTCCGCGGCAATGGAGAATTGCCGGGTGGCGATGCCGGGAACTTCCCGGTGGGCCTCGGTCAGCGTCATGGCAAGGTGCTGGCCTCCCAGCAGGTTCCCCAGGCATGCCGCCTCCTCGCCGGTCAGCGGAATCGAGGCCTGGCACGTGTCCGGGTCATCCCAGGTGGAAACGAACAGCTCGGTCTGGCCCTCGCGCAGTTCCACCACCCCGATCCGCCGGCCGGATGCGGTCATGAAGTCCTTGCGCCTGCCCAAGCCGGGGAGGTCTGTCTCTTCCATGTACATAACATCAGCGTAGTCCGCGAACCTGCGATTTCGGCTGAAACTGCGTGCCCTGCCCGGGGCTTAAGTGTTCGTTCGCGCTCGGGACTCGGGCTTAAGTGTTCGTTCGCGCTGGGAGCCGGGTCAGGATTGGGGGACCACGGCGATCTCGGTTTCGCCCGGGGCCTTCACGGGCAGGAGGACCAGGAGCCCGGAGAGCAGCACCACCATGATGCCCAGGATGCCCCAGCGCTGCGCGTCGCCCTGCGCCACCAGGGGGGTGGCAACGGTGATGCACAGCGTGAACAGGGCCGGGGCGAGGAAGCTGACCGCGCGGCCAGTGGTTGCGTACAGGCCGAAGAGCTCGCCGGATTCGCCCTGCGGGGCGAGCCGGGCCAGGTACGCGCGGGAGGAGGACTGGGCCGGCCCGACGAAGAGGCAAAGGAACAGGCCGAAAACCCAGAACGTCGTGGAGCCTGACCAGGGCACCCCGAAGAACGTGTGGTTGTCGTTGCCCAGCACCAGGATCACCGTTCCGGCGACCAGGAGGCCGGTGAGCGAGCCGATGATCACGGCCTTGGGCCCCACCCTGTCGTCCAGGAAGCCGCCGATGATCGCGCCCACGGCCGCCACAATGTTGCCGAAGATCGCAAAGAAGATGACCTGCGGCAGCGCGAAGCCGAAGGTGCCGGCCGCGATGATCCCGCCGAAGGTGAAGACCGCCGCCAGCCCGTCCCGGAAGATGGCGCTCGCCAGCAGGAAGAAGATGGTGTGCGGGCTGGTCCGGTAGATGGCCTTGATCCTGCGCGCCAGCAGCCCGTAGGACGCCAGGAACCCAAGACTCGCCGCGCGCTTCGGCTTGGGCAGCTCCGGAACTGCGAACATCACCGGCAGTGCGAAGATGAAGAACCACATGGCGGAGAACACAGCCACCAGCCGGATGTTCAGGCTGTCCTGGGTGGCGGCGCCGAACCACTCGAAGCGCGGCTGCACGAAAAGCTGAAGCACGATGAGCAGTGCCACGATGCCGCCGAGGTAGCCCATGCCCCAGCCGAAACCGCTGACCTTGCCGATGTTCCGCGGCGTCGAAATCTGCGCCAGCATGGCGTTGTAGTTGACGCCCGCAAATTCGAAGAACACGTTGGCGAGGGCGATCAGGGACACTCCCAGCAGCAGGAACTCGGGGCGGGGAAACACGAAGAAGCACAATGCCGTCAGGATCGCGACGGCGGCCGTGTTCACTCCCAGCCAGAGCTTGCGGCGGCCCCCGGTATCGGACCGCTGGCCCGTGACAGGCGCGAGCAGCGCAATGGCCGCCCCCGCAATGGCCAGTGCTCCGCCGAGCACCGCCGAGGCGCGGTCTTCGCCGCCGAACGCCTGGGACGTCAGGTAGACCGTGAAGACGAACGTCGTCATGACCGCGTTGAACGCCGCGGACCCCCAGTCCCACGCCGCCCAGGCCAGGACGCGGCCCTTGCCGGAGGCCTGCGGCCCTGCTTCAAGTTCCGACGACGGCTGCGTGGCCTCGGATGCGGCTGCGGAGTTCATAGGCCGATGCTATCCGCCCGTGGCGAACAGCGAACGGAAACTCTCCCGCAGGCTGGCGAAACTTGCGTTGCGGCTGGCCAGCGCGGGCAAAACTGTCGGCGCCCCCTTGATAAACTGTCGGGACCGAACCCAACGAATGACCGCCTGCTCCAACTTTTGATAACCGAATTCTGACTTTGCGGAGATACCAGTGATCACAGTCCTTGCCGTGCACTTCGCGGTGGCCGCTGTGGCGCCGTTCGTCTTCCGGAAGTTCGGCCGAAACTCGTTCTATGCGCTGGCCGCGGTCCCCGCCGGTTCATTCATCTGGCTCCTGTTCCAGCACGCCGCCGTCTACGGCGTCGGAGCTCCTGCAAAAACGGGAGCCCCCGCACAAGCCGGAGCCGTCGCCGAAACCGCACCCTGGATCCCAAGCCTCGGCATCGAATTCGCCTTCCGCATGGATGCCCTGGCCTGGGTCATGTCCCTGCTGGTGCTGGGCGTGGGCGCCCTGGTGCTGGTCTACTGCGCACGGTACTTCAAGGACAAGGACAGCTACCTCGGCGGGTTCGGCGCGCAGCTGCTGGCATTCGCCGGGGCCATGTTCGGGCTGGTCACCGCGGATGACCTGCTGATGATGTTCATCTTCTGGGAACTCACCACGGTCCTTTCCTACCTCCTGATCGGCTACGCGCGGACACGGCTTGCCGCCCGCCGCTCCGCGCTGCAGGCCCTCATGGTCACCACTGCCGGCGGCCTGGCCATGCTCGTCGGCCTGATCATGCTCGGCGCCAGCGCCGGCACCTACCGGATCTCGGCCATCCTCGAGCAGGCGCCCGGGCTGGTCTCCGGACCGGCATCGGGAGCCGTGGGCGCCGCCGTCGTCCTCATCCTGATCGGTGCGGTGACCAAATCCGCGCTTGTGCCCTTCCACTTCTGGCTTCCGGGCGCCATGGCCGCGCCAACGCCCGTGAGCGCGTACCTGCACGCCGCCGCGATGGTGAAGGCCGGCGTGTATATCGTGGCGCGACTTGCCCCGGGCTTCACGGACACCGCCTACTGGCTGCCGATGGTCCTCGGGCTGGGGCTCGCCACGATGCTGGTGGGCGGCTACCGGGCTCTGCGCCAGACGGACATCAAGCTCATCCTGGCCTACGGCACCGTGAGCCAGCTGGGATTCATCACCATGGTGGTGGGGCTCGGCAAGCCCGACGCCGCGCTCGCCGGCCTCGCCATGCTGCTCGCGCACGGGCTCTTTAAGGCAACGCTCTTCCTGGTGGTGGGCATCATCGACCACCAGTCCGGCACGCGCGACATCCGCCAGCTTTCGGGCGTTTTCCGCTCGTCCCGGGCCCTCGGCATCGTGGCCGGGGTCGGCGCCGCCTCCATGGCCGGCATCCCGCTGCTGGGCGGGTTCGTGGCGAAGGAGTCGGTGCTTGAGGCGTTCGTGCACTTCGCCGGGGAGCCCGGCTACGGCCCCTGGGGCGCAGTGGTCCTCGCGGGCGTGGTGCTCGGCTCCGTGCTGACCTTCGCCTACAGCGCGCGCTTCATGTGGGGCGCCTTCGCCGTGAAACCGGGTGTCGAGCGCACCCCGTTCAAGGCCATCCGGCCCGCCTTCCTCGCGGCCCCGGCAGTACTGAGCGGCCTGACTGTGGTGTACGGACTGTGGCCGGTTCCGGTGGATGCCTGGATCCAGCCGTACGCGGCCCTGTTTACCGAGGGAACGCTCAGCGCGGGAACGGCCGACGCCGGTACTGCGGCAGGTGCCGCGGGGCACCTCGCGCTGTGGCACGGGCTGACCCCTGCCTTGGGCCTGACCGCCATCACCTTCGCCGCCGGCGCGGCGATGTTCTACGGACGGGCGGTGGTGGACCGGATCCAGAGCGCCGTTCCGCCCTGGTTCGACGCCGACCGCGGCTACCAGCTGACCATCGGCGCGCTGGACGACGTCGCGGTGTGGATCACCGGACGCACGCAGCGTGGTTCGCTGTATTTCTACCTGGCCGTGATCCTCAGCGTCGCCTTCGTCCTGCCCCTGTCCGCCCTGATCGCCGCGAACAAGCCGCTTCCCGAAGGGCTGTATTTCGTCGACCCCAACTCGCCCCTGCAGCTCGTGGCGGGTGCGGGGATCGTGATTGGGGCACTCGCCGCCGTCCGGGCCAACAAGCGCTTCCTGGCCGTGCTCATGGTTTCCGTCACCGGCTACGGCATCGCCCTGATGTTCGCGCTGCAGGGCGCGCCGGACCTGGCCCTGACGCAGATGCTCGTGGAAACGATCATCCTGGTGGCGTTCGTGCTGGCCATGCGCAGCCTCCCGGCGGAGCTGCGGGACCGGACCCGGGGCAAATACCGGGTGGTCCGCGTGATCATCGGCCTGTCCTTCGGCGCCACCATGGTCTTCGCCGCCATCCACGCCATGGGCGCCCGCATCGCCACGCCCGTCTCCCTCGAGTTCCCCAAGCTGGCCTACGAGGGCGGCGGCGGGCTCAACATCGTCAACGTCACCCTGGTGGACATCCGCGCATGGGACACCTTCGGTGAGATCTCCGTGCTGGCGCTGGCAGCCACCGGCGTGGCCAGCCTCATTTTCGTCCGGGGCCGCGGTGACCGGCTGCGCACCTCATCCGCTGTGGCCGAGGGGACTGTCGGCCGCCGCCACGGCGTGGACAAGTCCTCGAGGGACGGTGCCGCACTGGCCCTGACCCGGAAGTTCGCCGCGGCCGCACGGGATCCGTGGCTCGTAGCCGGGCGCACCCTGGCACCGGAGCGCCGCTCCATCATCTTCGAAGTGGTCACCCGGCTGATCTTCCACTCGATGATCATCTTCTCGCTCTATCTGCTGCTGGCAGGGCACAACCTCCCCGGCGGCGGCTTCGCCGGCGGCCTCATGGCCGGGCTGGCCCTCACGCTGCGCTACCTTGCGGGCGGCCGCTTCGAACTGCGGGAAGCCACCCCCATCAGCGCTGGCACCCTGCTCGGGATTGGCCTTGCCACGGCCGCGTTGTCCGGGGCCGCCCCCGTCCTGCTGGGCGGTCAGGTGTTCCAGAGCGCCATCATCGAGTTCTGGCTGCCGGTCTTCGGCGACATCAAATTCGTCACCTCCACCATCTTCGACACCGGCGTGTACATCGTCGTCGTCGGCCTGGTGCTGGATGTGCTCCGCAGCCTTGGCGCCGAGATCGACGAGCACTTTGAGGAACGCCCCCTGCCGCAGGATGCGCAGGAGGGCGATGAGGGCGCGGAAGAAGTGCCCGGCGGCATCCCGGCCGGATCCACCCGAGGCGGCACCGCATGACCGTTAACCTGACCCTGCTGACCGTCATGGGCGCCCTCTACGCCTGCGGCATCTACCTGATCCTGGAACGCAGCCTCACGCGCGTGCTGCTGGGGCTGATGCTGCTGGCCAACGCCACCAACCTGCTGATCCTCGCCACCGGCGGCTACGCCGGGCTGGCGCCCTTCTTCAGCAAGGACACTGACCCCGTGTCCTACAGCGACCCCCTGCCGCAGGCACTGATCCTGACGTCCATCGTCATTTCCTTCGCCGTGACCGCGTTCATGCTGGGCATCATCTACCGGACCTGGGTGCTTGCCCGCCAGGACGACATCCAGGACGACATCGAGGACCGCCGCGTGGCCGAGACCCCCAGCTTCGACGCCGAGGATGACGCTGTCATCCCCGTGGAAACCTCCGAGTTCCCCTTGCCCATGGGCGGACCGGACGGTTCCGCCGGGACGGAGCCGACGGCGACTGTCGAGGCAGGCGGCCGGCCCCTCCTGGCGGAACACGCGGCGCTGGAGGAGAAACCGGGATCCGGCAACACAGACACAGCCACAGACACAGTCACAACCACAGCCACAGGTAAAGACACTGACACCGATGGAGGGGCGAAGTGAACCTCGCAAGCCTTGCCCCGCTCGCCGTCGTACTTCCCATCCTGGGTGCGGCGCTGACGTTCGTGCTGATCCGGCATTCCCGCGCGCAGCGGGCCGTGAGCATCGCCCTGCTCTCGCTCACCCTGCTGCTGGAGTGCCTGCTCCTGGCGTCGGTCTGGAACGGCGGCACGGCGGCGGTCAACATTGGCGGCTGGGTGCCGCCGTGGGGAATCGTCCTGGTGGTGGACCAGTTCTCATCGCTCATGCTCGTGGTGTCCTCCGCGGTGAGCCTCGCCGTCCTCGTGTATGCCACCGGCCAGGGCATGGCCGACGGCGACCAGGACGCCCCGGTGTCGATCTTTCACCCCACGTATCTGATCCTCGTCGCCGGGGTCTCCAACGCGTTCCTCTCCGGGGACCTGTTCAACCTCTACGTCGGTTTCGAGATCCTGCTGACGGCAAGCTATGTGCTGATGACCCTCGGCGGCACGGGCCCGCGCATCCGGGCGGGCGTCACCTATGTGGTGGTCTCCGTGGTGTCGTCGGTGCTGTTCCTGATTGCCATCGCCATGGTTTACGGCGCCACCGGCACCATCAACATGGCGGACCTGGCCATCAAGCTCACGGAACTGGACCAGGGAACCAAGACGCTCCTGCACGTGATGCTGCTGGTGGCCTTCGGGATCAAGGCCGCGGTGTTCCCCCTGTCCTTCTGGCTTCCGGACTCGTACCCCACCGCGCCGGCGCCGGTCACGGCCGTGTTCGCCGGCCTGCTCACCAAGGTGGGCGTCTACGCCATGGTCCGCACGGAAACCCTGCTGTTCCCCGGCGACAGCCTCAACACACCCCTGATGGTGGTGGCGCTGCTGACCATGGTGGTGGGCATCCTGGGCGCGCTCGCGCAGAGCGACATCAAGCGTCTGCTGTCCTTCACCCTGGTCAGCCATATCGGCTACATGGTGTTCGGCCTGGCGATGTCCTCCGTCGCCGGCCTTGCTGCCGCTGTGTTCTACGTGGCGCACCACATCACCATCCAGACCAGCCTCTTCCTGGTCACCGGCCTGATAGAGCGCCGCGGCGGCAGCTCCTCCGTGGACCGGCTGGCCGGGCTGGCCAAACTGTCCCCGCTGCTGGCCCTGTTGTTCTTCGTTCCGGCCATGAATCTCGCGGGCATCCCGCCGTTCTCGGGCTTCCTGGGCAAGCTTGGCCTGATGCAGGCCGGCATCGGCCTGGGCACCCCGCTGGCCTACGCCCTGGTGATCGGCGGCGTGCTGACCAGCCTGCTGACGCTGCTGGCCGTTGCCCGCGTGTGGAACCGTGCGTTCTGGCGCAAGGCCGAAGACGCGGAGCACCCCGATCCGGTGCTCCTCGCCGTTCCCGCCCCGGATGGCGGCGCGACGGCGGTGCGCCTCCTGCCGCGCACCATGGTGGGGTCCACGCTGGGCCTGGTGGTGCTGGGTGTGGCTCTCACAGTCTTCGCCGGTCCGCTCTTCCGCGTGGCGGACCAGTCGGCCGCGGCCATGCTGGACAGGTCCGCCTATATCCAGGCGGTGCTTGGTGACGGCGCGCCCGTCCCGGCGCTGGCGCTGAGCGGGGGCGGAAAATGAGCCGAAAGAGGGTGTCCCTGCGGCAGGAACTGCCGCTGCTGGTCTGGCTGGTCATCGTCTGGGGAGCCCTCTGGCAGGACTTCAGCCCCGGCAATCTGCTCTTCGGCGCCCTGCTGGCGATTGCCGTGGCGCGCCTTTTCTACCTGCCGCCGGTGGAGCTGAGCGGCCGTTTCAACGTGCTGCGGGCCGTTCCGTTCGCGGTGGTGTTCCTCGGCCGGGTGGTGGCCGCCAGCTGCCAGGTGTTCTACCTGGCGGTGGCCCAGGGGCCCAAGGTGACCAACGCCGTCGTCGCCGTTCCGTTGCGCAGCCATTCGGACCTGATGGTGACGGCGACCGGCCACGTGATCTCCCTGATCCCGGGGTCGCTGGTGGTGGAGGTGGACAGGTCCACGTCCACGCTCTACATCCACGGACTGAACGTCCGGAACGGGGAGGATGTCCTCAAACTGCGCAAGGAAGTCCGCGACACCGAGGCGGGGCTCATCCGGATCATGGGAACGAAGGAAGAGCTTGCCGCACTGAAGCAGGAGGTAGGCGCATGATGGAGTTGGTCCTCACCGTCACGGCTGTGGCGCTGGCCCTCGCGGCGGCGGGTGCGATCATCCGCATCGCCCGCGGCCCGTCACTTCTGGACCGGGTCCTCGCGGCGGACGTGCTGCTGGCCATCCTCGGCGCGGCCCTGTGCATCGACATGGCCGTGAACCGGCACCTGAACAACCTGATGCTGGTGGTGGCCGTGTCCGTGATCGGGTTCATCGGCTCGGTAACAGTGGCCCGTTTCGTGGCAGACCGGCGGGAGCAGCCCAATGAGTCCTGAACCGAACGCCGTGGATGCGGTGATCGACGCTGTTTCGGCCGTGTTCATGGTGGTGGGCGCGCTGATGTCCCTGGCCGCCGCCCTCGGCCTGCTCCGCTTCCCGGACCTGATGAGCCGCATGCACGCCGCCACGAAGCCCCAGGTGCTTGGTCTGTTCCTGCTGCTGGCGGCGGTGGGGCTGCAACTGCGCACGTGGTGGGTGTGGCCGGTGCTGCTGGTGGCATGGATCTTCCAGCTGCTCACGGTGCCGGTCTCTGCCCATATGGTGGGACGCGCCGGCTACCGCACCAAGCACCTCCATAAGGAGCTGCTCAGCACCGATGAGCTGGAGGCCGTGGTGGTGAAGGCCGCCAAGGCGGCCCGGGAATCGGAAGCGGACGACGGCGGTAACCGCCCCGCCGGCTAAGTCCGCTGGTTGAGCCCGTCGAAGCAGGGACGCGGGTACCCGCCGTCGTAGTCGATTGAAATTCGATAGTAAACCAGCGATACTCGATCCATGAATATGACAAACCTGGCGGTCACCGCGCTTCGGGTCCTGCTGGTCATGGCCTTCGGCCTGCTGGTGGTGTTCCAGACCCTGTCCCTGCCCGGGCAATTTGCCTACATGGCGGAGCAGAATCCGGCCGATGCGTATCTGAGGTGGCCGCTGACGGTCTTCGCCGTGGTGGAGGTGGCCTGCGTGCAGGTGGTGATCGTGAGCACCTGGAAACTCCTCACCATGGTCAGGCGGGACCGCATCTTCAGCAAGGCAGCCCTGGCCTGGGTGGACGCAATCGTGTGGGCAGTGCTCACCGCGTGGGTCCTCCTGGCCGGCGTCTTCGTCTTCATCGTGCTGAACGCGGATGATCCCGGGGTGCCCATGCTGCTGACGCTGATGCTGGTCGGCGGCGCCGTCATCGGGCTGCTCATGGTGGTGATGCGCGCGCTGCTGCGGCAGGCCACGGCACTGCGGACCGACATGGAAGCAGTGATCTGATGCCCATCGTGGTGCGTATCGACGTCGAACTGGCCAAACGAAAGATGAGCGTGGGGGAGTTCGCCGACCGGGTCGGGCTCACGCCGGCAAATGTGGCCGTGCTGAAGAACGGGCGGGCTAAGGCCGTGCGCTTCAGCACGCTGGAGGCGATGTGCAGGGTGCTCCGCTGCCAGCCCGGCGACCTGCTCGAGTGGGTCGAGGACTGACGGCCGGGCCGGTGCCTAGACGATGTCCTGGGTCTTGGCGAAGCGGGTGATGGCCCGCTGGGTGCCGCGGTTGGCCAGTACCTGGATGACCGCGCTGACCGACGCGGAGACGAGGGCAAACGTCAGGGCCGTACGCAGCGTCGTGGGGACATCGTCCTTGTCACCCTTGGGAGGCTTCTGCCCCGTGACCTTTTCCCAGATGGTATCGACGGCCTTGGTGCCGGCGAACCCTGCCAGCAGGCTGATGCCCGTGCCAAGCAGTTTGATCAAGAGACTCATTCCGGAACTCCTCGCGTGGTGAACACTGGTCTTTCCCTAGCCTATCCGCATCAAACGCTAGCCCCTCCGCATGGACCGGTGGATTTCCCGCAATGCCTGCACCACGAGGTCGTGGTCCGCTTTCTGCGGCAGCCCGGAGACCGTGACCACGGCCACCGCTCCCACATCCCGAACATAGATGGGGAAGGCTCCGCCGTGGGCGGCGTAGGTGGACTGGTCGAACCAGGCGTTCTCCTCGATCCGTCCGCCGCCTGCCCTGCCGCGAAGACCCACCAGCAGCGACGGCTCCTCGTAGCGCACGGCAGTCCGCTGCTTGGCCCGGACCCAGCCCTCGTTGTCCGGGGTGGCACCCTCGAGTGCCACGTGGAACAGGACCTGTTCGCCCTTGGTGATATCGATGGCGATGGGCAGCCGGTCCTCCTTGCCGCGTTCAACCAGTTCCAGGCCGAGCGCCAGGGCATCGTCCTTGCTGAACCTCGGGAACTGCAGTTCGGCGATTTCACCCTCGATCTGACCGATCAGGGCTGCCAGGGATCCCGCCGGCTGGTCCTCGGCGGAATCGGGGTCAAAGGCGGGCAGGGCAGTGCTGCCGGAGTCCTGTAGCGTCATGGCCCCAATGTACTCCGGGCGGCTGTTCCGGCGGTGCGGCAAGGCTTCTGGATTGTGACGGCGGCCCCGGGATTCCGGGCCCGCCGAGGTGTAAACTGGACCAGCCCACAAGGGCAGATTTATCACGACAGGGGAGCGCCGCCGTCGGGATGCAAAGGCAGTTGCCAGCGCAACCGTGGATGGGCGCTGAGAGTGCGGACAGCCGCAGACCCTCGAACCTGATCCGGCTAGTACCGGCGCAAGGGAGTCGAGTTCTCAGAGCGCCCGGCAGCAGGTGGCCCAGCCACCGGCAGCCGGGGGAACGCTTTCCCCTCCTGTTCCTCAGGAGGACCATCATGACAACTGCAGCAATCAAGAAGACCAGTTACAACTGGCGCGTGGCGGACATCGTGGTAGCGGCGCTCATCGCCGTTGCCGGCGGCGTGATCTTCTGGGCCTGGTCCCAGGGCGCCAACCTCATCTCCACCCCCGTCAACGCCGTCTACCCGCCCCTGAGCGGCCTGTACGCCGGCGGCTGGATGATCCCGGCGGTGCTGGGCATGCTCATCATCCGCAAGCCCGGCGCGGCCCTGTTCTGCGAAACGGTGGCGGCCACCGGCGAGCTCATCATGGGCTCGCAGTACGGCACCACGGTGCTGATCTCCGGTGTCCTCCAGGGCCTGGGCGCGGAGCTCGTGTTCGCCGCCCTGGTGTACCGGAAGTTCAACCTCCCGGCTTCGCTGCTTGCGGGTGCCGGCGCGGGCCTGTTCTGCGGCCTGAACGACTCCTTCGCACCGTGGGGCTGGAACATCGCCTACACCTCCGGCGACAAGCTCGCGTACATCGTGTTCTGTGCCATCTCCGGCGCGGTCATCGCCGGTGCCCTGTCCTGGATCGCCACCCGCGGCCTGGCCAAGACCGGCGTACTGAGTTCCTTTGCGTCCCGCAAGGCAGCCACGGAGCCCGTCTTCTCCTAATGCCCGGACAACACGACGGCGGCGTCCGCCCCGCCGCGGTACACGCCCGCGGCTGGGGCTGGCGCCACGCCGGCCGCACCAAACCCGCCGTCCACGCCCTGGACCTGGACATCCGGCCCGGCGAACGGGTCCTGCTGCTGGGCCCGTCCGGGGCCGGCAAGTCCACGCTGCTGCACGCCCTGGCCGGTGTGCTGGGGGACAGTGACTCGGGCGGCAGCCCGGCGGACGACGGCGGTGCAACCGACCGCGACGATGCTGACGAGAGCGGTGAGCTGCTCATCGACGGAGCACCGCCGCGTGCACAGCGAGGCCGCGCCGGCCTCATGCAGCAGGATCCGGAAACCCAGGTGGTCCTTTCCCGGCTGGGCGACGACGTCGCCTTCGGCGCCGAAAACCTCTCCGTACCTCGCGACGAGATCTGGCGCCGCGTGCACGAGGCACTGGACGACGTCGGACTGTCCCACCTGCCGCTGAACCACCCGACGTCGGTCCTGTCCGGCGGCCAGAAGCAGCGCCTGGCGCTTGCAGGCATCCTGGCGATGCGTCCGGGGCTGATCCTGCTGGACGAGCCGACCGCGAACCTCGACCCCGCAGGCGTCCTGGAAGTCCGGGACGCCGTGGGCCGCTGCCTCGACAAGACCGGAGCCACCCTGGTGGTCGTGGAGCACCGGGTTGCCGCGTGGAAAGACCTGGTGGACCGCATCGTGGTGCTGCAGCCGGGGTCCGCCACGAACGGCGCGGTACTGATCGACGGGACGCCGGACGAGGTCCTCGAACAGGCCCGCGGGATGCTCACCGCCGCCGGCGTGTGGGTCCCGGGCTACATTCCTGAAACGCGGCGCCGTTCCGCCGGGACCGTGCCGCCGGCCTCCGGTCTTGCGCCAGCCTCCGGGAGTGCCGGCGGGCTTTTCAGTGGCCAATTACTTCTGGCCACTGAAAAGCTCGCCGTCTCGCGGGAACGACCCCGGCGCCGCGGCTTCCGCTCCGTGCCGCCCGAGCCGGTTCTGCGGGACGTCACGGCGCACGTCCGGGCCGGTGAGGCGCTGACCGTCACCGGTCCCAACGGCGCCGGCAAGTCCACCTTTGCGTTGACCCTCGCCGGGCTGCTGCCGGCCGTGGACGGCAAGGTCTCCGCGACCGTTGAGCTGAGCGCCGGCGCGGGCATCGACCCCTACAAGTGGAAGGCCGAGCAGCTGATCTCCCGGATCGGCACGGTATTCCAGGAGCCCGAGCACCAGTTCGTTACCGGCCGCGTCCTGGACGAGCTGCTCTTCGGGCCGCGCCATCTGGGCCACGGTGAAGAGCGCGTCGACGAGCTGCTGGAGCGCCTGCGGCTCACCCATCTGGTGGACGCCAACCCGTACACCCTGTCCGGCGGCGAGAAACGCCGGCTCTCTGTTGCCACCGTCCTGGCGGCGCACCCGCAGGTGCTGGTCCTGGACGAGCCCACCTTCGGTCAGGACGCCAACACCTGGGCGGAGCTTGCCTCGTTCCTTTCCGAACTGCTCGACGCCGGCACGGCCGTGGTGTCCGTGACCCACGACGAGGAGTTCACCCACGTGCTCGGCGGCACCGAGCTGCGGCTGGGCTCCGGCAGCAGGCGCGGACCCGGACCCGTCGGGTCCAGACCAGCCGGGCCGGCAGCAGAACAGGCGACGACATGAGGGAAGCACTGACACTCGAAGGAAACCGCGCGGTGCTGACCCGGGCCAATCCGCTGGCCAAATTCGCCGCGGTCTTCCTGGTCACCTTTGCCCTGGCGCTGTCCATCGACTGGATGTCCGCCTCGGTGGCGCTCGTGTGCGAGCTGCTGGTCTTTCCGCTGGCCGGGTTGACGATTTCACTGCTTTGGCAGCGCGGGTGGCCGCTGATCCTGGCTGCCGCCGTGGGCGGCTGGAGCACCTCCATCCTGGCGCCGGACAGCGGAAGGATACTGCTCGACGTCGGACTCTGGTCCATGAGCGAAGGTTCCCTTCAGCTGGGGCTGGGTTTCCTGCTGCGGGGCCTGGCCATCGCCCTGCCCGCGGTGCTTCTGATGAGCTGCACCGACCCCACCGACCTGGCTGACGCCCTCGCGCAGAAGGCGCGGCTGCCGCACCGTTTCGTGCTCGGGACCCTGGCGGCGATGCGGCTGGTCGGGCTCATGGCCGAGGAATGGCAGACCATCGGCATGGCCCGGCGCGCCCGCGGCGTCGGATCGCGCGGGAACCCCTGGCAGCGGATGCGCGCCACCCTGGGGCAGAGCTTCGGCCTCCTCGTCCAGGCCATCCGCCGCGCCACCCGGCTTGCCGTGACCATGGAGGCCCGCGGATTCGGCGGAGCCAGCCGGACCTGGGCGCGCGTGTCCACCTACAGTGTGCTGGACGTCTGGGTGGTGCTGGGCGGGGTGCTCATCGCCGCCAGCGCCGTGGCTGCCGCGCTCTGGGCCGGCACTTGGCACATGGTGTGGCTGGAGGGCTCCTAGGAGCCTATAGCCGTCCCGGCCGCGCCATCCGGACCTCGGCCAGCCCTTCCCAGTCCTCGATCGTGTCCCTGGCGCCGGTGAACACGAAGCCGTTGCGCCGGTAGAAGGCCTGGGCGCGCGGGTTGTCCTCGGCGACCCACAGCCCAGCCGGTTCGTTCCCGATCGCGGCGTCGAGCAATGCCTGGCCCAGCCCCCTGCCATGGTGGGAGGCGAGGAGATAGATGCCCCAGAGCTCGGCCTGCTGCCGCACCCCGTCCTCGGGTGGAAGCGAGCCGGCAAAGCCCACCAGTTTGCCGCCGTCGGCCGCTACGAACTGGTGGCCTGCGTGCGGACCGTCCAACAGCTGCCGCCACATCGCCAGCCGCCCTTCCGTACCCTGACGGGCCATGAAACCCGGTGAGAGCAGGTGCGCGTAGGTTTCGCGCCAGCATTCCAGATGGAGCAGGGCCAGGTCCGCAGCGTCTTCGGGTGCGGCCAGGCGCACGCGGCAGGTGTGATCCATGCGGCCGAGTCTAGTGCTGCACTTCAGATGCAGGAGTGGTCGTGGTCGAAACCGTCGGCTACGAACTGGGTGAGGGCCACGTTGCCGCCCGGGGTGAGGGGCGCCGCGGAACACATGTCCCTGGCATCGGCGGCGGTGTGCGCCCCGGCAAGCCAGCTTGGCAGGGAATAGAGGCTGCTGGCTGAGCCCACTTCGCCCACAATCTGTCCCCACTGCCGGGCGGAGGAGTAGATGCCCACCCTGGCGCCGATGCTGTGGAAGAAGTCCGCCATGCCTTCGAGGTCCGCCCGGTTCGCGTTCCTGTCGCCTGACCAGCTGTTGCCCGTCTCCACGTCCAGCCACCAGAGGTACGTCCCGGGCTCGGAGATGGTGCGGAGGTAGGCGTCGTCGAAAGCCTTGGCGTACCCGTACATGTAGGCGCAGGCGGCGTCCTCCTGCCCCTGGCAGGTGCCGTAGGGGTTGGCCACGGCCTCGCCGCCGTATTCGTTGTTCGTCGGCCACCAGGTGCCCCGCAGTCCCGGGTTGGCCGTGTTCACGTAGAGCGCCAGGCGCGGCTGGCCGGTTCCGCCCGCCGAGCCATCCGCCCAGTCAAGCTGCTGGTGGAGGCACGGGTTCGTGGTGTTCGCCAGGCCGTTGTTGACCCCGACAATTGCGAACGCGGGGTCGTCAGGCAGGACGTCATTGCACTGTGGCCAGGAGACATCGTTGCCCAGCAGGGTTTCATTGCCAGGGGTTTCGTTGCCAGGGCGGGGCGGAGCGGAACCTGGCGCCTGCTGTGCGGGCTGCCGGTCCACCGGCTGCGCCGACTGCCGGGACGCCGGCGGCTGCGCCTGCGCAGTGCCTCCGGAAATGGCGGAAGCCCCCGGTGACGCCTGGGCGACGGTTGAATCGGGTGCCGGCGGAGCGCCGTCGTCGAGCCTTGGGCCCGGGATGAAACCCACGGCAGTGGCGACCATGAAGGACAGCAGCGCTGAAGCCCGGCGCCCCGCCGGGCGCTTCCTGGTCAACACTGCGGAGCTGAAGATGGACAGGGCGGCCTCCCGTTCCCTCATGGCCGCAACAGGTACCGCTAGCTTGCTCCCGGATACGCGTCGGGTCAAGGCTGGCGCCGGGCTATTGACCTGCTGCGCCGGCAAGTACACGGATGTTGTCACGCGGTTGCGGCCCGTTACTGAATGTTTATGCGTGTAACGGGTACATCAAGGGGATTCGGCGGCTCGATTGCCCGCTAAGTGCGACCGAATAGCTCATAGCTGATATATTCGTCTCCATGACTCAAGAAGCAGCAGAACACGTCGGTCTTGTGCTCCGCGAGGCACGCGGGCAAAAGGGGTGGACCCAGGGCCAGCTCGCGGCAGAACTTGGCACCAGCCAGAGCGCCGTGGCCCGCATGGAACAGGGCAAACAGAACCTGAGCCTGAAAATGATCCAGCGGCTGGAGACGATCTTTGGCCGCAGCATCGTCCAGCTCGGAAAATCGCAGATGACCCACCTCCGCGTGGAGGGCGGCCGGACGCTCTCCGGCTCCGTTGACGTCAACACCAGCAAGAACGCCGGGGTCGCCCTGCTCTGCGCCAGCCTCATCAACCGCGGCACCACCACGCTGCGCCGGCTGGCCCGCATTGAGGAAGTCAACCGCATCGTTGAGGTCCTGAGCAGCATTGGCGTCGAATGCACCTGGCTGAACGACAACGACCTCCGGCTGCGCCGCCCCGCGGACCTTGACCTCGGGTCCATGGACGTGGAGGCCGCACGCCGCACCCGGAGCGTCATCATGCTCCTGGGCCCGCTGCTTGATGAGACCGGCGAATACCGGCTGCCTTACGCCGGCGGCTGCGATCTGGGCATCCGCACCGTGGAGCCGCACATGCAGGCACTGCGGCAGTTCGGCCTGTCCGTGGAGGCCAGCTCAGGCTTCTACTCCGTGCAGGCACCGCCCACAGACGGCCTCGACCGCTCCTTCGTGCTCACCGAGCGCGGCGACACCGTCACCGAAAACGCCATCATGGCCGCCGCCCACCGCTGCGGCTCCACGGTCATCCGCAACGCCAGCCCGAACTACATGGTCCAGGACCTCTGCTTTTACCTGCAGCGGCTGGGCGTGGAGATCGACGGCGTCGGAACCACCACCCTGAAGATCACGGGCAAGCCGACCATCGACGTCGACATCGAGTACTTCCCCTCGGAAGACCCCATCGAGGCGATGAGCCTTATTACCGCCGGCATCGTCACCAACTCCGAGGTGACCATCCGCCGCGTGCCCATCGAATTCATGGAGATCGAGCTGGCGACGCTGGAGCAGATGGGCCAGCAACTGGAGGTCTCCGGTGAGTACATGGCCCGCAACGGGCGCACCCGGCTGGTGGACGTGACCACCAAGCCCTCCGAACTGCGTGCACCGGAGGACAAGATCCACCCGATGCCGTTCCCGGGACTGAACATCGATAACCTGCCGTTCTTCGCGGTGATCGCCGGCAACGCCGAGGGCCAGACCATGATCCACGACTGGGTCTACGAGAACCGCGCCATCTACCTCACGGAGCTGAACAAGCTGGGCGCCCGCGTGCAGCTGCTGGACCCGCACCGGATTTATGTCAACGGCCCCACGCGCTGGCGTGCCGCGGAGGTGGGCTGCCCGCCTGCCCTGCGCCCCGCGGCCTGCCTGCTGCTGGCCATGCTGGCGGCCCGCGGAGTGTCCGAACTGCGCAACATCTACGTCATTGAGCGCGGCTACGAGGACCTGGCCGAGCGGCTCAACACCATCGGCGCCAAGATCGAGTACTTCCAGGACTGACGCTCCACCAAGCGCGAACTGGCAGATAACGACCCCTCCGAGCGAATTTGAGGGTGTTATCTGCCAGTTCGCGCTTCGTCATGTCGGGGACGTTTTCGCTGGCCTGGCGCACAATGTAGGCATGCGGACTTTTGGCGTGGAGGAAGAGCTCCTGATCGTTGATCCGGACAGCGGGGAACCGCTGGCGCTCGCCGATGCCCTGCTGGCGGGCCGTAAACTCGCCGCCGACGACGCCCCGGGCAAGCCCCGGCTGGTGAAGAAAAAGGCCGAAACCAAGTGCGACGACGACGAAATGGGCTTGAGCGCCGAGCTCAAGCTTGAGCAGATCGAGACGCAGACACGCCCCTGCCTCGACCACACGGAACTGCTGCGCCAGATCCGCGCCGGCAGGGAGCTGGCCGACGAGGCCGCGCAGGGCCACGGTGCGCGGATAGCCGCCCTGGCCACCTCACCGCTGGCCCTGTCCAGCCACACCACGCCGGATCCGCGCTACGCCAAGATGCTGGAACGGTTCGGCCTGACCGCCCAGGAGCAGCTCACCTGCGGCTTCCACGTCCACACCTACATCGAGTCCCCGGACGAGGGCGTGGCCGTGCTGGACAGGATCCGGGACAAACTGGCGGTCCTGATCGCGCTCAGCGCCAACTCCCCGTTCTGGAACGGCCTGGAAACCGGCTTCGAGAGCTACCGGACCCAGGCGTGGAACCGCTGGCCGTCGTCGGGCCCGTCAGCCATTTACGGCAGCGTGTCCTCCTACCGCCGCGTGGTGACCCGGCTGCTGGACAGCGGCGTGGTGCTGGACGAGGGCATGATCTACTTCGACGCACGCCTCTCCAGGAACCATCCCACCGTGGAGGTGCGGGTGGCTGACGTCTGCCTCCGCGCCGAGGACGCCGCGCTGATCGCCATTCTGGTGCGTGCGCTCGTGGAATCGGCGTGCCGGGAATGGCGTGAGGGTGTGGAGCCGGCGCCCGTGCCCACAGTGCTGCTGCGGATGGCTGCATGGCAGGCCAGCAACTTCGGGCTGCGCGGTGAACTGCTGGACTTTGGCAGCTTCCGGCCGGCGCCCGCCGAAGACGTGGTGCGTTCGCTGGTCGAATACCTGGAGCCGGTGCTGGCCGAGAACGGTGAGCTGGACCTGGCCCGGCAGGGCATCGAGGAGATTTTCGCGCGCGGCACCGGCGCTGCCGAGCAGCGCAACGTCCGGCAGGTGGTGATGGACAAGGCAGATCCCGACGACGGCGGGCTGGGTGCCGTCGTCGCGCACGCCGTGCGGGCCACCCACAAGGGAGGCGAGGGGTACGTCGGACCCGACGCCGATGACGCCCCGGAGCTGCTGCGCGTCCGCCAGCACTGACCCCGCGCACCCCCAACCCCACGCACCCCCAACCCCACGAGCCGCACGAGCGCGAACGTATACTTGCGGCCCCTGCGCGCGCGTTTTAGGGGCCCAACTGTACGTTCGGGGTGGTGGGGCGGGGATGTTTCCAATGGTCAATTTCCGGCAAACCGCCTGAAATGTCGGCTGGTTAGGGTGGAACCACAAGAACCCCACGGGGGAAGGAACGGACCATGCGCGTAGGAATCATCAGGGCTTTGACCACCACGGACCGTCGACTGCTCAACTCGCACGGAAAGCTGCTCAGCGAGACCTTCGGCTTCGACGTGACAACCCGGTGCATTCCGGACCAGCCCTCCGGAGTCCATGACGCCGACTCTTTGCAGCGTGCGGTGCCCAAGGTGGTGGAACTCGCGCTGGACCTGGCTCCGGACGTGGACGCGCTGGTCATCAGCTGCGCCGCCGATCCCGGCCTTCCGGAGGTGCGGGCCCTGCTGAACATCCCCGTGATCGGCGCCGGCTCCGCAGCGGCTGCGGCGGCCCTCGCTTTCGGTGGCCGGGTGGGCGTGCTGGGCCTCAAGCACTCAGTTCCGGGTCCCGTTTCGGAGGCGCTCGGCGACCGCATGCTCCTGATCGACGGACCCGAGAGCGTGGAGACGCCCGACGGCTTCCTGCTGCCGACCGGCATCTTCGACGCGCTGGCAGCCGCCCACATGCTCGTGGACGCCGGAGCCGATGTCATTGTGGAGGCCAGCACGGGGCTGACGAGCATCGGCATGGCGGACGTCCTGCGGCGCAGGCTCGGGATTCCCGTGATTGACCCCGTCACGGCTGCCGGCTCCATGCTCATCTCAGCCGTGGCCTCCCGCGAGCTTCACGCGGTTTGAGCCTTCGGCCGCCTGAGCCTGGACCGGAGTGACCTCCAGCTGCGCCCGCTCAACAGGCCCATGACCCGGGTGCACAGCGCCCAGTACGCTATCCCGGCCGCCAGGGATGCTGCCACGGCGAGTGCCGGGCTGATGGCATCCAGCAGCGGGTAGACCAGCCAGTGCACGAGGTACGCATACAGGGAAGCGCTGGCCAGAAGGACCACCAGGCGCTGCAGCCCCCGGGGCACGGGGATGGCGGGCAGCCAGGTGAGCAGCAGGATTCCGACAATAAGCGTCAGCTCCCGGTGGGTATCCCCGAAGAAGTAGCCGGGGACCGTGAGCACCGCGAGGACTGATGCTGTACACCGCTGAACCACCGTCCGGGTGCGGGCAATGGCCCACCCCAGGGCAAACAGCCACAGGGTTGGCGACGGGTGCGGAATGCCGGGGTCGACGATGTCATAGCGCCCAAGCAGTGCCAGGCCAGTGAGGGCAAGCGGAAAGAGCAGCGGAAACCGCCGCTCGGCCCGGTCCGCCCAGGGGATGGCCAGAAGTGCCGCCATGCCCAGCAGGATGTAGACCAGCACCTCGATGAACCAGAAATGCCACTGCGTGGTCACTTCCTCCGGGCCAACGATGGAGTTGAGGAGCAGGACATTGGCCAGGGTGTACCTGTCGGTGATCAGGTAGGCGGCTCCGATGAACGCCATGCTGGGCAGCGCCACCCGGGCGAGGCTGGTGAGCTGCCGCCTGAGCCGGGGAAGCCGTTCCCCGCCGAGCTGGAACCGGGCAAAGTTGTACCCGGCCACGGCCATGAGCACGTGGGCCATCCCGGGCCATTTCATCAGCCCCACGTGGGTGCTGACGATGAGGACGATCGCCACTGCCCTGAGCACGATGCCGGTTTCGAGCGGCGCAAAGAACCGCCGCATCCTTCCGGCGGAATTCCTATCCCGCCGCTGTTCCAGGTCCCGGACAGGCGTCACGTGCCAATCCGCCGGGAGGTGGCCCCGCAACTGTTCCAGCCTGACCGACGTGGCCACGTAGGACAGCGAGTCACCGCCGAGCGAGACGAACGTGTCGCCGTCGCGGATGTCCTCACGCTCCAGGGTGTCGCGGAAGATCCGCCGCACGCCGTCCGGTCCGCCGGCGGCCGGCTCCGGTTGTGGGATGGCGGTCTGTGACAATGCGAGGACCGCCGGGTAGTCCACCTTTCCGGTGGCCAGGCGGGGGAGATGTTCGACGGCGTGCAGCTCCAGTGCCGTGCGGGGCAGTCCGATGCCTTGGGCGAGGACCTTGGCCAGCAACTGGGTGTCGTGGCTGCCCTCGACTGCGACAACCAGGCCCTGGTCCGTGCCCGCGCTTGCGGCTTCAACGCCGAGGTCGGCCAGGATGCGCTCCACCTGGCCGAGGTCCACCCGGAGTCCAACGATCTTGACGAAACGGCTGCGCCGCCCCACCACTTCGTAGACGCCTGCCGGGTGCCGTCTGGCCAGATCGCCGGTGCGGAGTTCGTGGACCGTGCGGCCGGCGGCAAGATCCTCCGGGGTCTCCGCGTAGCCGAGCATGACATTGGGCCCGGTGTAGACGAGCTCGCCGTGCTCGAGGCCGGGCACCGGCTCGATGCGGAAGGCGCCGCCCGGCACCGGGACACCGATGGCGCCGGGGTGCTCGGCGGCCAGCCCGGGCGGAAGGTAGGCCATCCGGGCGGTGGCCTCCGTCTGGCCGTACATGACGAACAGTTCCCAGCCCTTCCGGCGGCCGAGCTCGGCGTAACTCTGCACCCGCTCGGGGGCGAGCCGGCCACCGGCCTGTGTCACATACCGCAGGCCGGGGAGGTCCATCCCGGTAAAGCCGACCCGTTCCAGCAGTTCAAAGGTGTAGGGCACGGCTGCGAACGACGTCGCCCCGCCAGTGCGGAAAAGCTCCCAGAAGCAGGGATCAACAACGGAAAGGTCGGTGAGCACCAGTCCCGCGCCCCGCAGCAGGTGGCTGTTGATCACGGACAGCCCGTAGCAGTAGGACATCGGCAGCGTGGTGGCGGCGCGGTCTGCCTGGGCGATGTCCAGGTACTCGGCAATCGACTCCGCGTTGGCCTGCAGATTGGCGGCGGACAGCCGCACCAGCTTGGGTGAGCCGGTCGATCCGGAAGTGCTGAGCAGAAGCGCCAGGTACGGATGGAGTTCGTGCCTGGTGCCGGCCCGGCGTTCCTCGAACAGTGTCTGACCGTGGGAGGAGCGCAGCACGACGTCGGGGTCGTACGCGGCCACCAGGGACTCGAGTGCCGCCGGCTTGTCTTCAGGGAGCAGGATCAGCGCGTGGCCCGCAACCAGGGCGGCGAGGTAGGCCACCAGCGAGTCGACGTCGTTCGCCGCCGCCAGTGCCACCAGGCGCCGCTGGGTGCCCAGCCGGAGGGCCAGGGCGTCAACCCTGCTGGCCAGTTCCCGGTAGGTGAGAGTGAGATTGTCGGTAAGAATGGCGGGCCTGTCCCCGTGGCCTGCTAGATCGGCGGCGAAGGGCACCCGCGCGAAATCAAGCTGCGTGGTCACCGGAAGAGGATATTAGTTAAGGCTTACCTAAGTAAAGCCGCAGTAGTGTTTATGAATTTTCCTGGACATCCGGCAGGAACGCCTGCGGGCTCCGCCGTCACAGAACTGGTTGCTAGGGGCCGGATCGTTGACAGGGCCGAAAAGGGGCTGTTTAGCTTGCCGCCTGAAGACAAGTCGGAAGGGGTGCCGAGTGAACTCCTCGATACAGGCCGGGCGTGACATCCGACCGCTTTCTGAGGCTGAGGCCGAGGTCTATGTGGCCTCCGTGTGCTTTAAGACGGGACCGCCAGGTGCTGCCGGCGTGGAGGTCGAGCGACTGGTACACGACGCCCTTGACCCCCGGATGCCGGTCGCGGCTGCACGCGTCAAAGCGGCCATGGCGGCATCGGAAGGGCGGTTGCCCGGCGGCGGTGTGATCAGCTTTGAACCGGGCGGCCAGCTGGAGGTCAGCTCCGCCTGCGCGCCAGGTCTTCCCGCCCTCGTAGCGGCAACCCGGGCAGACCTCGCAGCCGTCGAGACCCGGCTCTCGGACGCCGGCCTCTGCTTCGGTTCGTTGGCTCTTGACCCGGACCGGCCGGCAGTACGGTCCCTGGAGCACCCGCGGTACGCGTCCATGGAGCGGCACTTCAACGCTTCTGGCCCCGCCGGACGAACGATGATGTGCTCCACAGCTTCACTCCAGGTTTCACTGGAAGCCGGACTTGACGCTCCAGCGTCCACTGGCGCAGCGCAGCGCTGGTCCCGGCTGCACACGCTTCTGCCGGTCCTGGCAGCCATGTTCGCCAATTCACCTTTCCTTCACGGCCGGCCCAGCGGGTGGCGCAGCAACCGGCAACGCACGTGGCTGGCCATTGACCCCACCAGGACCGCAGTGGTCCCTCCGTCCGGGGACCCTCGGCTGGCCTGGGCGCGCTACGCCCTCGACGCACTGGTGCTGTGCATCCCCTCGCGGGAATCCTCCTGGGACGCGCCACGGGGACTGACGATGCGGGACTGGCTCCATGGCGCGGGTCCCAGGCCCGCAACCCTCCGCGATCTGGATTACCACCTGACAACGCTTTTTCCGCCGGTCAGGCCACGCGGATTCATGGAAATCAGGGCCATTGATGCCCAGGCCGGCCATGACTGGGAGGCTGTCACGGCGATGGTCGTGGCGCTCGTGGATGATGAACGGGCCGCCGATCTGGCAGCCAACGCCTGCGCCCCGACTGCCTCGCTGCCTGATGCCATGAGGACGGCTGCCCGCGACGGATTGACGAATGCGGTGCTCGCCTCGGCTGCCCTGGCCTGCGCCGAGGCCGCCCTGACGGCCTTGCCCAGGCTGGGGGCGGATGCTGCAACGCGGGCCCGGACCGAGGACTTCATTGAGCGCTACACGGCGCGGGGCCGATGCCCGGCGGAGGAACGGCTGGACCTATGGGCACAGACCGGCAGCTGCTTTGCCTGGCCGCAGCACAAGGAGGATGGCGATTATGCAAAGTGACCACCCCGGCGCACCCGCCGACCCCGCAACCCTCAAGACCTTCATCGCCGCCGGTCTGGAAAGGGCCAGGAACCGCACCCACGCGCTAACCGAGTGTGACGAGGAAGACCTGCTGAAGCAGCACTCGCCGCTGATGTCGCCGCTGGTCTGGGACCTGGCGCACGTTGGCAGCCAGGAGGAACTATGGCTGGTGCGCGACGTCGGCAAAATGGAGCCGCTGCGGTGCGACATTGACGAGATGTACGACGCCTTCCAGCATCCGCGCAGCCGCCGGCCAACGCTTCCGCTGCTCTCACCGCAGGAGTCCCGGAAGTACATCGCCCAGGTCCGCGACAAAGCGCTCGATGTCCTTGACCGGAGCCCCTTGGAGGGCTCCCCGCTGATAGACCGTGGTTTCGCTTTCGGGATGATCATCCAGCACGAGCAGCAGCATGACGAAACCATGCTGGCCACCCACCAGCTCCGGGTCGGAGCGCCGGTCCTGCACGGCCAACCGTTTGCGGCCGGTGTCCTGCCGGGGGACGCGGATGCGCTGCCGAAGGAGGTGCTGGTGCCTGCGGGACCGTTCACCATGGGAACCTCGCTGGAGCCGTGGGCCCTGGACAATGAACGCCCGGCCCATTCCGTGGATGTGCCCGCTTACTGGATTGATACGCTTCCGGTCACCAACGGCGCCTACCGGTGCTTTATCGACGACGGCGGCTACCGGAATCCGCGCTGGTGGACGGAGCAAGGCTGGGACCATTGCAGGGAAGCCGGACTGGTGGCCCCGAAGTACTGGGAACGTGACGGCGACAGGTGGGCAAGAACCCGGTTTGGCGTCGTCGAAGCGGTACCAGACGATGAGCCGGTGCAGCACGTGTGCTGGTACGAAGCGGATGCGTACGCCCGCTGGGCCGGGCGGCGGCTGCCAACCGAAGCCGAATGGGAAAAGGCGGCGCGCCACGACCCCTCGTCCGGCCGTTCCCGGCGCTACCCCTGGGGTGATGAGGATCCCGCCCCGCAGCACGCGAACCTGGGCGGAGCGGCGCTCGGCCCAGCCCCCGCCGGTTCCTATCCGGCAGGTGCCTCGCCCCTGGGGGTGCGGCAGCTCATCGGTGATGTCTGGGAATGGGTTTCCGGGGACTTCGGTCCCCATCCGGGTTTCACCGCCTTCCCGTACCGGGAATACAGCGAAGTGTTTTTCGGATCTGACTACAAGGTGCTCCGGGGAGGGTCCTGGGCGGTCGATCCTGCCGCCTGCCGAGGGACGTTCCGAAATTGGGATTATCCGATCCGGCGCCAGATATTTTCCGGATTCCGCACGGCGCGTGACGCAGCCGGGACCGGCGGGCGTTAGCGGATGTGCCGCCATCTTGCCTATCTCGGGGTTCCGGTTCCGCTGGCGGAACTGCTGCTCACTCCCGGTAACGGTCTCCTGACACAGTCCTGGGCTCCCCGGCGCCAGCGGTACGGGACCGTAAACGCGGATGGTTTCGGTGTCGGCTGGTACGCGCCCGGTGATCCCGTGCCGGCACGCTACCGCCGTTCCATACCGATCTGGGCTGACAGGTCCTTCGCGGACGTTGCCAGGGTTACTTCCAGTGCAGCCGTGCTGGCGGCCGTCCGGTCGGCCACCCCGGGAATGTCGCCCGAGGAGTCGGCCGCTGCGCCCTATGCCCGGGGGCCCTGGCTTTTCAGCCACAACGGACGGGTCGAGGGCTGGCCGGATGCTGTGGCGGCACTGGCTGCCTCGCTTCCGGCGTCGCGCCTGCTGGCGCTTGAGGCCCAGGCCGATTCCGCGCTGCTGTGGGCTCTCGTCCAGGAACGGCTGGACGCCGGGGATTCTGCCGCGGAGGCCCTGGCGCGAGTGGTCAAGGATGTCTCCGCCGTTGCCGGTGGCCGCCTGAACTTTCTGCTGACCGACGGGACGGGCATAGCGGCCACGGCCGCCGGTGACACCCTCTTTTGGCGGATGGGTTCCGGGAACGTGGTGGTGGCGAGTGAGCCGTTCGACGACGGCCCCGGCTGGCACGAGGTGCCGGACAACTGCGTTCTGACCGCGACGGCCAGCCACGTCGACGTACGCCCAATTCACAACCTCACGAAGGAACAGGTAGCACCATGAGCCTCTCTTCCGGCCGCTCCGACATCATTCACCATCTGCCCCCGGACCACTTGGAGCGAAGCCTGCACAGCGACGTGCTGGCAGGGCTCGGCACGTCGCCGAAGACGCTGCCGCCCAAGTGGTTCTACGACAAGCTGGGCAGCGAGCTCTTTGAGCGCATCACGGGTCTGCCGGAGTACTACCCAACCCGCGCCGAACGTGAAGTGCTTGAGCTCTTTGCCGGCGAGATGGCTGCCGCGAGCCCGGCAGAGACTCTCATCGAGCTCGGGTCCGGATCCTCCAGGAAGACCCCGCTGCTGCTTGCGGCCCTGGGCCAGGCGGGACATCTTCGGCGCTACGTTGCCGTGGATGTCAGCGACAGCGCACTGCTGGACGCGCGAAACGAATTGGCGCCCGCATTCCCCGGCCTTGCGCTCGACGCCGTAGCAGCGGATTTCGAAACCCAGTTACATGTGCTTCCCCGGGAGGGACGCCGCATGGTGGCATTCCTGGGCGGCACCATCGGTAATTTTGAGCCGGCCGCCAGGGCCCGCTTCCTCTCCGGAGTGCGGGAACTGCTTCACGGAGATGGCGGCTCGCTGCTGCTCGGCACTGACCTGGTGAAGTCGCCCGACGTCCTGGTTCCGGCATATGCCGACGCCGAGGGGGTCACCGCTGACTTCAACAGGAACGTCCTCCGGGTTCTCAACACCCAGCTGGGCGGTGATTTTGATGTGATGGCCTTCGAACATGTGGCCGTGTGGATGCCCCAGGAGGAGTGGATCGAAATGCGGCTGCGCGCCAGCAAGCCCATGCTGGTCCGGCTGCCGGGGGTGGGCATGGAAGTCCGTTTCCACGAGGGGGAGGAACTGCGCACCGAGATTTCCGCCAAATTCCGGCTTGAAGGAGTGGTCAACGAGCTGGAATCAGCCGGGTTCTCCGTCGCAGGGCAGTGGACTGACCGGCAGGGGCGCTTTGCCATGACGCTGGCAGAAGCCACCTGAGCTGACCGCCGGAGGGACCCGCCGATACCGGCGGGCTTCTATTGAAGGAGGCCTACCAGGCGCTGCACTTCGGCTTCCGTGTTGTAGTAGTGGACGGAGGCCCGCACCACCATTTCGGCCTCCGGCGGTGTCCCCGCGGGGAAGGAGCGGGGCGCCACCGAGACGTTGATCCGGTGGTCTGCCAGCAGGCGCCTGATGCCGCCAGCATCGCTGCCGGCCACCGTGAAGGTGACGATGCCGCAACGGGTGATCCCGCGGTCGTGGACGGTAACGCCCCGTACTGACGCCAGTTCAGTCCGCAGCCGGTCAGCCAGCCCGGCCACACGCTCCTGCACGGCGTCCAGGCCCAAGTCCAGGGCGTAATCGACGGCACGTCCCAGCCCCAGCCTTCCGGCGGCATTGCTCTCCCAGCTCTCGAAGCGCCGGGCATCGCTGCGGACTTCAAAGCCGGAGGACCCGGCTGGACGGGCGGAGTGCCCGTCCAGCATGGATGGTTCCAGCCGGTCGAGGAGTGCTGCACGCACGTACAGGAACGCCGTACCCCGCGGGCCGCGCAGAAACTTCCGTCCGGTGCCCGCCAGAACGTCGCAGCCCAAAGCCTGCACGTCCAGAGGCACCTGGCCCACTGACTGGCACGCGTCGAGCACAAACATCACCCCGGCGGCACGGCAACGCTTGCCGACCTCGGCCGCCGGGTTGACCAGGCCATTCGCCATGGGGACATGGGTCAGGGCCACCATGGCGACGTTTCCGCGCTCCAGTTCCAGCTGCAGGTGTTCCACGTCGACCTGTCCGTGCACATCATCTCGCAGAACAACAATCTCAAGGTCGTTGCGCTCCGCAAGCTGCCGCAGTGCGAGGACATTGCCGGCATATTCGGTGCTGCCGATCAGCAGCCGCCCGCGGGGAGTGAAGGGAAAGCTGTAGACCGCCGCCGCCCACGCCCGGCTGCCGTTCTCGGCAAGGGCTACCTCCTCCGGCCGGGCTCCGAGCAGCCGAGCCACCGAGGAATAGACGTTTTCAAGCCTGTCGTCGGCTTCCTCTGCCGCTTCATAACCGCCGATGTCCTCTTCGCGGCGCAGATGGCCGACGACGGTGTCCACAACAGGGCCGGGCATGAGGGAACTTCCGGCGTTATTGAAATGGACTACGTTGCGGAGCCCGCGGGTCTGCCTGCGCACCTCGTCGACATCGATTGGCATAGCCCACATCCTGCCTCACACGGCAGGGCTGCGCCCAGATCTGCACCCTTTGCGTCAGGCCGCGCCGGTCCAGCGTGCAGGGGCGGCCGGGGCCGTCGGCCTCCAGTGCCCCGCGCCGCGGGCGCCGGCAGCTTCCGACGGCGTGCGCTTCTTTCCGAATCCCTGCCTGCCGTGGTCGGCCCGCGCCGGAAGAGCCTGGGCGGGTACCTGGGCAGCAGCAGCCGCCGGTACGGATCCCTGAACCTGCGGCGTCGCCGCGGAAAGGTCCGTGATGAGGCCCGTCCCGGCGCATTCGCGTACGTCGGCGATCCCGGCCGCAGCCGCGCGCTTGTCCTCAAAGGGAGCGGAGATTGCCAGCACCGTTCCATCGGGGGCCTTCAGCCGGAACCGGAACTGGGATTCTGCATCAACAAAAACTTCAAATACTCCGGCCATGGCGGTCCTTCCGGTCAGGGAGGCTGCACGCAGCGTCTTCGCGGCCGTGGCCCCGAACGCATCGCTGCGTCTGTCCTTGGGTGGGGTGCTGAACCGACAGGGGTTTGATCGGTTCATCGGTGTTATTAGAGTCTGCCCAGTGCACATGGAGCCTAACAAGACCATCCGTGTAAACCCTGGGTAAACCCTGTCTGTACACCCCACTAAACCGTGCCGCACCCCCCGTTCTCAAGGACGGCCGAAACGAAGGTACGTGCAGCGCAACGCACGTTCACAGCCCGCCATTGAAGGTAAGAAAGCAGTCAGATCCCGAAGGGAAGGCCCGAAGGAAAGGCTCGAAGAGAAGGCCCCGAAGGGCCGGATCCCAAAGGGAGGGATCCGGCAGCGTCAGATCTGCTTGATCGCCTGTTCAAGGTCGGCGATGAGGTCATCCGCGTCCTCCAGGCCCACGGACAGCCGCACCACTCCGTCGCTGAGCCCGATCGCGGCGCGCCCTTCCGGCCCCATGGCCCGGTGCGTGGTGGTGGCGGGGTGGGTGATCAGCGACTTGGCGTCGCCCAGGTTGTTGGAGATGTCGATGATCCTCAAGGCGTCCAGCAGCGCAAAGGCGGCTTCCTTGCCCGACTGGCCTGCCGTCGTCGCAAGTTCCAGCGTGAGGACCGTTCCGCCGGCCTTCATCTGCCTGGCCGCCAGTTCGAACTGCGGGTGCGACTTGAGTAGCGGGTACTTGACCCAGTTGACGGCCGGCTGCGTTTCCAGCCATTCGGCCAGGCGCAGCGCCGTGGCGGAGGAGTGGTTCACCCGGAGCGCCATTGTCTCCAGGCCTTTGGTGAGAACCCAGGCATTGAACGCGGAGAGCGCCGGTCCGGTGTGGCGCATGAGCTGCTTGACCGGTCCGTCGATGAATTCCTTGGTGCCCAGGATGGCGCCGCCCATCACGCGGCCCTGGCCGTCGATGTGCTTGGTGCCGGAGTAGACGATCACGTCTGCGCCGAGGTCTCCGCAGCGCTGCAGCAGCGGGGTGGCGAAGACGTTGTCCGCCACCACCTTGGCGCCGGCGGCGTGGGCGAGTTCGCTGACAGCGGCGATGTCCACGATTTCCTGCATGGGGTTGGACGGGGATTCGAAGAATACGGCCGTGGTGGGCACCGAGAGGGCGGCCCGCCACTGCTCGAGGTCCGGCCCGTCCACGAACACCGTCTCCACGCCCCAGCGCGGCAGGATTTCGTTGAGGATGACGAAGCAGGAGCCGAACAGGGAACGGCTGGCCACCACGCGGTCCCCGGCGCCGAGCAGGGCGCCCAGGGCGGTGAACACGGCGGACATGCCGGACGCCGTCGCAAAGCACGCCTCGGTGCCTTCGAGCAGGCGGAGGCGCTCCTGGAAGGTGGCCACGGACGGGTTGCCGTAGCGCGAGTAGACGAAGCGCTCGTCCTCGCCGGTGAAGGCGCGCTCGGCGGCTGCTGCCGACTCGTAGACGAACCCCGAGTTGAGGAAGACCGGTTCGGTGGTCTCTTGGAAATTGGTGCGGTCAAGCCCGCCGCGGACGGCCTGGGTATCGGGGCTCCAGCCGGCGGCGTCGTGATTAAAGGTCAACTTAGTTCTTTCCCAGGTTTGTCGGCAGGCCACGGTTCTTCCAGCCGTTCACGGTGCGCTCACCGTAGCGGTCAGGCTCACCCTCGAAGCCTTCGAGAACGTTGTAGGCCGTGAAGCCGGCCTGCGTGGCGGCGGTGGCGGCAGCGATGGAGCGCTGGCCGGAGCGGCACAGGAACAGCAGCTCCACCCGGGTGTCCTCGGGCGCCTGCTGCTTCAGCTGCTCGACGAAGTCGGGGTTGGGAATGCCGCCGGGAAAGGTCCACTGGATGAAGAGCGGATCGTTCTCCGTGGCCTTGGTGTCCGGAATGCCGATGTGCGCCCATTCGCCCTCGGTGCGCACATCCACCAGGACGGCGCCTTCCTCGAGCTTTGCCCAGGCGTCCTGGGGGGTGAGGTCTCCGGCGTAGCTCATGCGTGCCCCTCGAAAGCCTGGGCGGTGAGGTCCTCGTCGAAGTCCAGCCGGTCCACTGCGGTGGCGACGGCCGCATCTGCGGTGGCGATGGCGGCGGGCAGGATGACGGCCTGGGCCACGATGACGCTGGTGCCGTTGAAGGTGGCTGCGGGGCTGCCGTGCAGCACGTATCCCTCGGCCAGGGCCGCCGTGATGCGCTCACAGAACTCGCGGTTGTCCGGCCCCGTGATCAGGCGGTAGGACAGCTTTTCCTCAGGTTTATCCTGCTGGGACGGCAGCGTTGCAACGGCGGGGGCGTCTGACACGACGGATCTCCTTTTCTCACGCTTGCAGCTCGAAGTGGTCGATATGCCGAGTATTCACCTGAGGCACCCCGCCGTGGAATGGAGGGTTGCCGACCGGCCAGTCAGGGCTTCATGCCGGTACTCATTACTCCCCAAAAACGTAACACTGACGACGGCGGCGCGCACCGCCGCCGCCGTCATGTTCCGTAACGCATCGGGCCCGGTGTGACGCCGCGTTGCGGTTACAAAGCCGGTGGCCGGGAGGATAATGACGGAAGATGAACCGCCGTAACGCCGGATGAAACCAGGCCACAGTGAATGATTCGACCGCGAATACAGTGACTCCCATGCTGCACTTTGGATGGTTTGTGGGCCATGGCTTCGGGGTTCAGGGCTGGGGCACGCCCGGCTACGGAATCGGCTATGACTGGAAGAAGCCGGCCCCCTATCAGCATGCGGTCCGGGAGTTCGAGCGGGCGGGGCTGGACCTGTTCATCATCGAGGACTCGCTCACCGTCCCCGACACTTACGGGGGCAGCGCGGAGGTCTCGCTGGCGCAGGCGTCCTTTGCGCCGAAGCACGATCCGCTGGCGCTGGTGCCGTACCTGCTCTCCGCCACGGAGCACCTGGGCATCGTGCCCACCATCAGCGCCTCCTTCTATCCGCCCTTCACCGCGGCCCGGCTGCTGGCAACCCTGCAGCACTTCTCCAACGGGCAGCTGGGCTGGAACGTGGTGACCTCCGGCAGCGACCTCGCCGCGCAGAACTACGGACTGGACCAGCAGATCGAGCACGACCTCCGTTACGAGAAGGCCGAGGAGTTCGTGGACGTCGTCCGCAAGCTCTGGCGCAGCTGGGAACCGGACGCCATCCTGGAGGACACCCGGGCAGGCATCTTCGCGGACCACACGAAAGTCCGGCCGATCCACCACGACGGCGAGTTCTTCAAGGTCCGGGGACCGCTGAACACGGCACCGCTGCCGGAGGAGCCGGTGCTGGTGCAGGCCGGGGCATCGCCCCGGGGCAAGGCCTTCGCCGGGGCGAACGCGGATGTTGCCATTGCCCTGGCCCGCGGCGTGGACGGCATGAAAGCGTACCGGGACTCCATCCGCGCCGAAGCCGCCGGGGCCGGCCGGAACCCCGACGACGTCAAGGTGCTGTTTGTCCTCAAGCCCACCGTGACCAGTTCCAGGGCCGAGGCCGAGGAGTTGAGGGCTGCCCGGCGGGAGCTCACCCAGCGGGACATCGACAGCCAGCTCAACTCGATCTCCTACCTGTCCGTCATCGACTTCAGGCAGTTCGACCTCGACGCGCCCCTCCCCGAACTCAGCACCAACAGCAACCAGGGCACCCTGGAGCACTTCTCCAAGGCCGCGCCGCCGGGTTCCACCCTGCGGCAGATCCTGCGGGCCCGCAGCGGCGGCGCCGGTGACAGCATCATTGGCACCGCGGAAGAAATCGCCGACTACCTTGAGGAAACCGGGGCCGCGGTGGGCGGCGACGGGTTCCTCTTCTCCGGCTTCGTGGACCCGGCCACCATTCACGGCGTGCTGGACAGGCTGGCGCCGGTGCTCCGCCGTCGGGGTTTGCTGCGGACGAGCTATGGCGACGGCGGCTTCCGCCGGAACCTGCTGGACTTCTAGGCCATGGCAGGGGCCGGTGCAAGGGCGGGGGCCGGAGGATCCGACGGACTCCTGCCGGGCGTCCGGCGCGGCACGTTCCTGATCGGCACGGCCCACATCCGGGCCGACGACGTGGCCGCGGCGGCCGCCGATCCCGCGGTGGAGGTGGTCCTCAGCGCCGAAGCCCTCGAGCTCGTGGGCCTGTCCCGCGAGGTGGTTCAGGCAGCCATCGATTCCGGTGACCGGGTCTATGGCCTCAACACCCTGCTTGGCTCCGGACGGGACACGGCTGTGGAGCAGGAATCCATCCTCGACTTCCAGCTGCAGGTGGTGCGCTACCACCACAGCGGCGTCGGCGCGTTGCTGGGCCGGGATGAAGTCCGTGCCCTCATCCTGGCCAGGCTCATCGGGTTCACCCGGGGAGGCTCGGGGGTGCGACCGGAAACTGCCCGGTTCTATGCCGAACTGCTGAACAGGGCCGTGCTGCCGGCCGTTCCGCGCGACGGGTCCGTCGGTTCGTCGGACCTCACCCAGCTGGCGGCGGTTGCCGCCGTCGCCATCGGGGAGGGACAGGCGCTAACTGCCGACGGCGGCCTGCAGGACGGCGCGGAAGCGCTCACCGCAGCCGGGCTGGAACCGCTGGTCCTGGCGCCGGGCGAGGCCCTGGCGCTGGTCAGCGCCAACTCCTATTCGATCGGCACCGGCGCGCTGGAACTCCGCCGCATCCGGAGGCTCGCCGATATGGCGGACACCGCCCTGGCGCTCTCGCTTGAGGCCACCGCACGGTACGACGGCGGCGGGAACCTGAGCGCGTTCTCGCCTGCTGTGCAGTCGGCCAAGGCTGTGGACGGCCAGCGCGTCTCGGCGGCCAACGTCCGGCGCCTGGTGCGCGGAGGCTGGCTGGAGGACCCGCGGCGGCAGGTGTCAGTCCAGGATGCCCTGTCCTTTCGCGCGGCGCCGCAGACGCACGGTGCGTTCCGTGCCCAGGTCACGGCCCTGGCCGAGGCGCTCGAGGTGGAGCTCAACGGCAGGGGCGACAATCCGCTAACGGACATAGCCTCGGGCCGGATGGTGTCAGGCGGAAACTTCCAGCCGATGCAGCTCGCCTTGGCGTTCGAGGCGCTGCGGCTGGGACTGGCGCACGTGGGAATCAGCAGCGAGCGGCGGACCGCCAAGCTCTACCCGCCGCAGCGCCTGATCCGGCAGCTCAACCTCGAGGCGGCCCGGGCCGGCACGCCGCTCGCATCCGAGGACCTGCCGGGACTGCTCTGGTACTCGGCCGCGAGCCTGCTGGCGGAGCTGAAGTTCCTGGCGGCGCCTGCCACGCTCGGTGCGCCCACCCTGTCCGCGGACGTGGAGGACCACGCCACGCTGGCCCCGCTGGCCCTTCAGCAGCTGGAGCGCTCGGTGGAGGCCGCGGCCAAGCTCCTCACCATTGAGGCCCTGACGGCCTCCTACCTTTTGGCGGAGGCGCAGGACACGGACCTGCGGGAGCCGGAAATCCGGCAGCTCGGAGCAGGCACCGGCGCCGTGGTGGCGAGGCTGTCGGAGCTGCTGGCCGGGCACCTGCCGGCGGCGGTGCTGGTGGAAAGTGCGCGGACTGCGCTGGGGGATTTGCTGGCAGGACTGCCTGCATTACGCACGCCGGATGCGGGCGGACCGAATGACGATGGCCCGAATCCGGGTGGCCCGGATGACCGCCATCCGGATGATGGCGGAGGAGAAGCATGACCACGCTGACAGGAAGCGGCCACCGGCCACGGCATGTGGCGCCGATTATGGATCCGGGCATGGATGCTGATGCTGTGCTGGCGCGCGTCGGGAACACACCATTGGTTCCGCTGGAAGTGCTGAGCCGCGGGCTGGGGAGCGCTGTCTTCGTCAAGCTCGAATCGGAGAATCCAGGCGGGTCCATCAAGGACCGGACCGCGCTGAGCATGGTCCGGGCGGCCGAGCGCAGCGGCGAACTGCAGCCCGGCGGGACCATCGTGGAAAGCACCTCAGGGAACACCGGAATCGGGCTCGCGCTGATCGGTGCACTGACAGGCCATCCGGTGGTGGTGGTCACCGGTGATTCCATTTCGTCGGAGAAGCTGGAGGCCCTGAACCGGTACGGGGCGCGGGTGGTGTTTACGGACTGGAGTGCGCCGTCGGACTCACCGGAGAACGCGCGGGCGGTCGCGGCCCGGATCACGGCCGAAATCCCCGGCGCGTGGCGGCCGCTGCAGTTCGACAACCCGGCCAACCCACGGGCGCACTATGAGGGGACGGCACCGGAAATCTGGGCGCAGACAGCCGGCCGGGTGACGCACTTCGTCGCGGGCGTGGGCACCGGGGGCACCATCACCGGGAACGGCCGGTACCTCAAGGAGAAATCCGGCGGCCACGTGGAGGTGATCGGCGCGGACCCCTACGGCTCGGTGTACAGCGGCGGGCATCCGGGCCAGATCCTGGTGGACGGGGTGGGCAACTCCTGGCCCAAGCCCGACTGGCCGAAGGTCTTTGACCGCGGCCTGCTGGACCGGTTCCTGCGGATTCCCAACGACGAGGTGTACACCACGCTGCACCGGCTGCTCAACGACGAAGGACTGTCCCTCGGGCCGTCGTCGGGACTGACGGTGGCGGCGGCGCTCCGGGTGGCCAGGGCGGCACCGCACGGGTCAGTGGTGGTGGCAATCGCCCCGGACACCGGCAGCAATTACCAGAGCAAGGCCTTCAACCCGGTGTGGCTGGCGGACAACCACATCCGGCTTGCCACTGACCTCGCGGAAGACTAGCCCAACTCATACCAGCGGGTCGTCCCCAGGGGACCAGCGCCGTCGGAAACCATTCAGGAGGCCGGGCCGCTGGCGGCCGTCTCGCTTTCGGAACGGATCCAGGCATTCCAGTCCAGCGGGTGGACGGAGGGCCTGCCCAGCAGGTAGCCCTGCGCGGCAGCCATGCCGAGTTCGGTCACGGCCTGCAGTTCCTCCGGCGTCTCCACGCCCTGGGCGCCGATGACGGCACCAACGTGCCGGGCGAGTTCACCCATGGCGGCGGCCCTCAGCCGCTGGCCCGGGGAGTCCTCGATGCCCGCGATGAAACTCCGGTCCAGCTTGATGATGTCCGGGTGAAGCTCAAGGACCTGGTCCATGGACGTGAAGCCCACTTCGGCGCCGTTCACGGCGATGCGCAGCCCGCGGCGCCGCAGCGGGGCGATGGCTGGTGTCAGTGACGGGTACTGGTCGAGGGGGACCGGGCCGTTCAGGTCAATGACGATCCGGTCCATGGCCAGCTGGGAATGTTCCAGCAGTCCCGGGATCCTGGGGTCCGCGCACGTTGCCGGTGTCAGGTTCAGGGCGATGAACATGGGGTCGGGCACGGCCTGCGCCGCGGACAGGGCCCCGTGCAAGGCTGCGAGTTCAAGGTCGGTGCCCAGCCCCACGGACTCTGCCTCAGTGAACCAGTGGTCCGCGCTGGCACCGTCGTCGCTGACGAACCGGGTGAGGGCCTCGACGCCGATCACATTCCCCGCCGGAAGCCGGCGGATCGGCTGGAAAGCGGTCATGAGCATCTTGTCGGCAAGAATCGCTTCAATGCGGTTCCTGCTGCGCCGGGTGAAGGGCACCGGCTCAGGCACAGCCGCGGCCCGGGATTGCCCGACCACCACCGGGATGGCGCCGTTTTCGGCGTTGGCCAGCTCTGTGGTGGCGGTGAGGTGCTCGAGCAGCACGTGTTCGGGATTATCCGGATGGGCTTCGAGCAGGGCGCGCAGCCGGGTGCGGGTCCACTGGCTGGCCGGATCTGATTCGGCGAGCAGTTCGGTGATGATCTGGTGGGCTTGCCAGCGCACAGAAATTTCCCCCAGGTCCCCCGGCAGCGCTGCCTGGGCCCCCCAGCCCGTGGGTAGTGAGTTTGTCCGTGCGGGAAGGGAATTCTCGTCCCAAGACATCGGCTATTCCTTTATACGTACACATTCCGGCTGAGCCCGGAACCAGGCCATGTGCCATTACCCCCGCGCGAGGTACGGGCAGTAGGCCGTGGAAGAACAGTACAACGCCGGGGACCGGCTTGTCCTCCATTTTTTCGAACGGTTCCGATTCGTTACTGAAGCTGGCCGGCCCCGGGCTCCTGGCCCATATCGGGCAGGTTCCGGGCAGCCAGGTCCCTGGTGGCCGGGCCCTGGATGACCGCCCCGTCGATCGCGAAGCGGGAACCGTGGCAGGGACAGTCCCAGCTCACGTCGGCGGCGTTGAACCCCACGGTGCAGCCCAGATGGGTGCAGATCGCAGTGACAGCGCGCACCTGGCCGCCACGATCGGTGTAGACGGCCACGGGGTCGCCGTCGACGTCCACCACAGCTCCCGCACCAGGCGGTGGAAGTGCGATGCCGCGGGAAGGCGGGACGGCTGGGGTGGCCGTGCCGGCCACTGGCGGTAAGGGAATGTCCGACGCCGGCAAGCCAGACGCCGGTGCGCCCCGGCGGCTGTCGAAGACCGCCGCCCACGGGTTGGCGCGGCCGCACAACGCGTCGGCGAGCATGAGGGCCGCGGCGGTGCCGTTGGTGAGTCCCCATTTCCGCAGTCCGGTGATCACATGGACGTGCTTCGCCTCGGGCGTCAGGAGCCCCACGTAAGGCAGTCCGTCCACCGGCATTTCATCCTGCGTGGACCAGCGAAAAGCGAGGTCACCCGCGCCGAGGCGGTCGCGGGCGAAGGCAGCGAGCCGGCCATACCGCTCGGCGGGATCCCCGCCGTCGGATGCCCTGTGGCCCTCACCGCCGGTGAGCACGAAGGCCGCACCGTCCACGGCAACCGTCAGAATCGACCGCATGGGTTCGTCGGCGCCGATGAAGGTGGCATCCGTAGGTGGTCCTTCGATGCGGCTGGCGACGATGTACGAACGGTGCAGGTAGCACCGCGCGTCGAACCGGCCAGCGTCGCCGAAGGGCACATTCGTGGCCACAATGACTTCCCGTGCCCGGACAGAACCGCTCTCCGTGGTGACCAGGGCGGGGGAGCCGTCCCGGAACGACAATGCCCGGGAGTCCTCGAACACAAAGCTCCCGCCGCCGTCAACGCTGCTGGCCAGGCCCTGCAGGTACCGGATGGAATGGAACTGCGCCTGGTCATCGAAGCGCACCGCGCCCCTGACCGGAAACGGGAGCGGCACCTCGCTGGTGAACGTCGAAGGAAGCCCCAGCCGGGCGGCGCGTTCGGCTTCTGCCCGCACCAGCTCCAGGCCCGCCTCCGATTCCGCGTAGGTGTAGTTGGCAACCCGGCGGAAGCCGCAGTCGATGCCCTCCTCTGCGACGGTGCGGGCTATGTGCCCGATCGCTGCCTGGTTGGCCTGACCGTATGTGCCGGCCGTGGCGTCGCCGTGCTTGCCGGCCAGCTCCGTGTAGGCGAGGCGGTGCAGCGACGTGACCTTGCCTGTGGTGTGACCCGTGACGCCGGTGCCCACCCTGCCGGCCTCGACCACCGCCACCGTCTGCCCGGCGCGTTTGAGGGCAAGCCCTGCGGTCAGTCCCGCGATGCCGCCGCCGATGACGGCCACGTCAACCTCGACGTCGGTGTCCAGGGAGGGGTAGGTGGTGGTACCGGCCGTGGCCACCCAGAGGGATACCGGCCTGCCGGCGCTGGACCCGTTCATGACGCTGGATACCGCATGCGATCGCCTCCTGAGGCAGACCATACCCCCGCCGCCGGCGGCTGGGAATGCCCCGGCAGGGAACGCCCGTCAGGCCCTGCGCTACTCGATTCCGGCGAACAGTTCGTTCAGTTCGGCGGTCAGCTGCTTGCGCAGTGCCGGCGTGCCGATTTCGCGGCCGTCGATGTGGTTGACCGGCGCCAGGAGGCGGATGCTGGAAATCAGCCAGACGGCGTCGGCGTCGGCCAGGTCCTGGGGCTTCAGAGGGCCGTAGCCCAGTTCCCAGCCGGCGGCCTTGGCGGCGGCGAACAGGGCGCCCTGTGACGTTCCCGGGAGGATGCCGCTGTCCAGTTGCGGCGTGACGAGGCGCTTAACTGTTGTTTCGCCGTCGTTCTTCTCCACGTTAGCCAGCAGCACTGTGGACGTGGGGCCCTCCAGCACGCGGCCGTCCGAGGACGTGAAGATGACGTCGTCCGCGCCCTGCTTGTGGGCATGGCGCAGCGCGGCCATGTTCACCGCGTAGGACAGGGTCTTCGCGCCGAGCAGCAGCCACGGGGCACGCTCGGCCGCGTCGCTGTCGTAGCCGCGGTCAAGGAGGATGACGTCGATGCCGGTCTCGCGCTGGCGCCGGCCGGCCGCGGCGACGGGGGAGACCTGTACCCAGCAGGTGGGGGCGAACGCGCCCTCGATGCCGCGGGTGACGATGAGCTTGACCACGGCCTCGTCCAGTTCCGGGGAGGCTGCCGGGTTGTCGGAGCGGAACGCCGCGACGCCCGTCTCCACCGCGCGGCGCCAGTCGTCCTGTCCCGGAATCTCAAGGTCCAGCGCCTGCGCCGAGCGGGCCAGCCGGTCCAGGTGGGCCTGGATCTTCCGCGTGTGGCCTGCGACGGCGAGCATTGACTCGAAGACCCCGTCACCGCGGGTGGCGCCCAGGTCCGTGGCCATCAGCTGCGGCTTTTCGGGGTCGGCGAGCCGGCCGTTCCGATACTCCGGATCCAGGAACACCAGCACTGTGTGGGAGGTACGAGAGGTCATGCCACCAGCTTAGTGCGGCGGGTGCCCGATAGGCTGGCCTCACCGCTCCATACGGAATGGCTGTGAGGGTAAGAAATAACGGGGGTTCCAACTGTGCTGTGGCCATTTCCGCTGGCGGAAACACTGCCGGCGTGGCTGATCCTGCTGCTCAGCGGCGCGGATCTGGTCATCAGGGTCCTGGCCGTGGGCATCATCCCGGGCAACCGGCGGCCCACCACGGCCATGGCCTGGCTGCTGGGTATCTTCTTTGTGCCTGCCCTGGGCCTGATCCTGTTCCTGCTGTTTGGCAACTTCAGGCTGTCGCGCCGCCGCACCGAACAGCAGCAGCTGGTCAATGAGCGCGTCCGGGCCGGCAGCGCGGCGCTTTCCGACGTCGCCAGCGAGTATTCGGGGCCGGAATGGGTCCAGTCCGCCGCCGAACTCAACCGCCGGCTCGGGTCGATCCCGCTCGTGGACGGCAACCAGGTGGAGCTGATTCCCGGCTATCCGGACTCCATCCGCGCCATGACCGAGGCCGTGCGAAAGGCCAAGCGCTTCGTTAACGCCGAGTTCTACATCATGAGCACGGACCACGTCACGGACGACCTCCTCACGGCTCTGGAGGAGGCTGCGGACCGCGGCGTCCAGGTCCGTGTGCTCTTCGACCACATCGGAACCTTGCGCGTGAAGGGGTACAACAACCTGCTGAAGCGGCTCAAGGCCGGCAACATCCAGTGGCGGCGGATGCTGCCGCTGCTGCCCATCCACGGCCAATGGCGCCGGCCGGACCTGCGCAACCACCGCAAGATCATGGTGATCGACGGCGAAGTCGCGTTCACGGGGTCGCAGAACCTGATCGAACCCTCCTACAACAACCCCAAGCACCGCAAAGCCGGCCGGGAGTGGGTCGAACTGATGGCGTGCCTGCGGGGCCCAATCGTTCCCACGCTCAATGTCGTCTTTGCCACCGACTGGCTCAGCGAGACCGACGAGTCGCTCGAGGACCAGCTGCAGCTCTCTGCCGAGCCGTCGCCGGGCGGCGTCACGGCCCAGGTGGTACCCAGCGGCCCCGGCTTCACCACCGAGAACAACCTCCGGCTCTTCAACACACTGATCTACTCCGCGCAGCACCGGATTTCCGTCTGCAGCCCTTACTTCGTACCGGACGATTCCCTGCTCTACGCCATCACCACCGCGGCGCAGCGCGGCGTGGACGTGGAACTGTTCGTCTCCGAGAAGGGCGACCAGTTCCTGGTCCACCACGCCCAGCAGTCGTACTACGAGGCCCTGCTGCGCGCCGGCGTCCGGATCTACCTCTACAAGGCGCCGTTCGTGCTCCATGCCAAGCACTTCACCATCGACGACGAAGTGGCGGTTCTGGGCTCCAGCAACATGGACATGCGGTCCTTCTCCCTGAACCTGGAGGTCTCCGTGATGCTCCTGGGGGCCGACACCGTCAACAGCATGCGCGCCGTGGAGGACACCTACCGCGACATCTCTCACGAACTCCGGCTGGAGGACTGGATGCGCCGGCCCCTCGCGGCCAGATACGTGGACAACGTGGCCCGCCTCACGGCCACGGTCCAATAGTCCCTCATTAGAGCCGGCCAACAACCACCCCACCTATGGAGTTTTTGTCCACTTGTCGCGACTTAAAGGCCCTTTAACTCGCGACAAGTGGACAAAAACTCAGTTGGGGAAGGGGGAGCCAAGGGTGGAGAGGACGCCGTAGGCCTTGGTGCGGATCTCCTCGTACTCGTCCTGCGCCACAGAGTCGGCCGTGATGGCGCCGCCGACGCCGAGGCTTAACCGCACCTTTCCGCCTTCCCCGCCGTCCTGCACCACCAGGGTGCGGATGGCCACCGCCAGATCCGTGGCCCCGTTCAGCGAGAAGTACCCGATCGCACCGGAATAAACACCGCGCGGACCCTCCTCGAGCCTGTCGAGAATGGCCATGGTGCTGATCTTCGGCGCGCCTGTCATTGACCCTGCCGGGAAGCACGCGGCCACGGCTTCGGCCCGTGGTGACCCCGGCAGGAGAACGGCGTCGATGGTGCTCACCAGCTGGTGCACCGTGGCGTAGCTTTCGATCTCGCACAGCCGGCTGACAGTGACCGACCCCGGCTCGGCGAAGTGGCTGAGGTCGTTCCGGAGCAGGTCCACGATCATGATGTTTTCCGCCCGGTCCTTGAGGGACGTGGCCAGGTCGTGGCGGAGGGCAGCATCGGTGTCCGGGTCAGCAGCCCGGCGGCGGGTTCCCTTGATCGGCTCGGCGCGCATGCCGCCGTCGGACGCTATCCGCAGGAATCGCTCCGGCGACGTGCTGGCCACCGTGAGCCCGCCGAAGCGCAGGTAGCTGGCAAACGGCGCCGGGTTCCGCCGGCGCAGGGCAAGGTACGCGGCCCACGGGTCGAGCGCCCGCACCTCCGCTTCGAGGGTGGTGGTGAGGCACACCTCGTAGGAATTCCCCTCGGCGATCTGGTGCTGGGCATCGGCGATCTTGCGCTTGTAGCTCGCCTCGCTGTCCCGCCCGGCAAATGCCGGCGCTGCGTTATGGGCGGCCGCCGCGGCTTGGGCCGCCGGAAGTACGACGCCGTTGCTGCCGCCCGCTTCGGGTGCGGCGGTCACCGCATCGCGGGCGCGGCCGAGCCAGTCCGCGGCATCCGGCGCGTCCAGGGCAAGCAGCCACACAGTGTTGTCGGTGTGGTCCAGGACCACGCCCCGGCCGGCAAAGACCAGCGCCGCATCGGGCGTGTCCGAGCGGACGTCCCGCCCGCCGGTTTCCCGCTTCAGCTCGTAGCCGAGGTAGCCCAGCCAGCCCAGCGTGAACTCGCACGGGTAGTCCTCCGGTCCGCGCACCGCTCTTCGTCCCCATACCGTCTCCAGCCAGCGGAAGAACGGTCCGGACACATTGGCCGTGGCGCACCCGGCGGTGATCCGGGTGATCCCGGAACTGTGCAGGACAGACTGGCCGAACGTGCCGCCGTCGTCCGCCAAAATACTGAAGCGGCTGCGCGCCGCCGCGGGAGTCTCCCTGCCGGAACCGGCCGCGCCCGCCGAACGCAGGGAGGAATCCAGCCACACCGCGTTCGGGGACGTCCCGTACAGCGCCTGAAAAAGTGCGGCGGGATCGGGGCCGGCGTCGATGCGCTCAGACACCAGACGCAGGCCCCGCCGGGAAGAGAGTTCGGGAACCAGGGCGGTGGTGAGTGCGGGGAGGTAGGTGAGGGCCTGCAGGGCGTCCGCGGGGGCGGTGCCGTCCGCGCGGTTGAAGACCCGGACGTGGGCGTGCTGCGGGATGTCGTCCGCGGCCAGGAGTTCCGCCTCCTGGCCGGCCCACTGGTCCCAGAATGGCCCGTACGTCTCGCCGTCACGTGCCAGGGCGCGGCTGCGGCGCTCGCCGTCGGGGGAGTCCGCCCAGATGACGGCGTCCAGAAGCGGCCTGGCTGCGGCGGCACCAGCCCCCACGCCCTCGACGATCACGATCTCCGCGGGCAGCGTGACCCGTGGCTCGCCGTCGTTATGGTTTTTCCAGTCCCAGCTGACCCACGTGGCCGCTTCGCCGCGGCTCAGTGGCGCCAGCACCGTGGTGACGTAGCGTTCGATGCCGGCGGACAGCCCGTCCCAGCCGGGATAGATGTCCTCCAGATGGAACAGCGAGACCTTGTGGTGGTTCCGCAGCCTCGCCGCGAGCTCAATGGCCAAAGTGGTTTTCCCTGCGCCGGACCGCCCGTCAATGGCGATGATCACAGGTGCGGGGGTCATGAAATAGAGCGTACCTGCTGGCTCTCCTGAACCTGGACGTTGTGAAGCGGGCTGATCTCGGTTCCGCGGCCATGGCGCTTGCCGTTGCGGGCCCGCCGCTCATCCATCCGGACCGGGGCCGGGCCCGTGGCCGCCTCGGTGCCGGCGTCGTGCTCCCCGGCCGCGAGTGCGTCCTGCACGTAGCGGACGATGCCCGGGACGGCCGCCTGGACCTGGTCCCACACCGCCTCGAAGTCGGCATGCCCGCCGTACCAGGGGTCTTCGATGCCCTGTTCCAGCGGATCGCCGTCCTCCATGTCCGGGTCGAAACTGCGGAGCATGCGGACCCTCGACAGTGACTCGTCGTCCGGGGCAGAGGCCCGGAGCCAGCCGTAGTGGTCCACGTCCAGCGCCAATATCAGCTGGCGCTCGCTGAACCATTCGGATTGCCATTCCCGTGCGATGTGCCGGTCCGACAGAAGGTGGTGGGTGGTGAGTTTCCGTGCTGCCCGGGGGTCGATGGGGCGTCCGGCCTCGTAGGCGGTGGTGCCCGCGGAATCAACGATGACGACGTCGGCGAGCCCGGCCTCCGCGAAGGCGGCACTCAGCATCAGCTCCGCCATGGGAGAACGGCAGATGTTGCCGGTGCAGACTGTGATGACGCGGTATGGGCTCGTCGTTGAGTTCATTGCCTAAGCATGGACGATGCCAGTCCCGCTTGGCTAGTAAGGGCCCTTATTATCTGCAGGCTTCGTAAAGTTTGTGAATATTCCTGTCACAAGATTGCCACGGCGCCCGGCCAGGACTAGTGAATGAACGCCAGCAATACGCCCACTGCGACGAACAGGATGCCGAAAACCCTGTTGAGGACGGTTTGTCCGTGGGCATTGTGGGTAAAGCGCTGGAACGATTTTGCCGCCGCCGCGAAGAAGAACCACATGACGAGGACGTCGATGAGAACCACTGTTGCCGCGAGCACGGCGTACTGGGGCAGCAGCGGGTTGGTGGGCCGGATGAACTGCGGCATGAAGGCCAGGAAGAACACGATGGCCTTGGGGTTGAGCAGGTTGACCCACAGTCCCCGGCGGAACATGGACCAGGCAGGCTCGTTCCGGAGCGCGGCCACCTTCTCCTGGTCCAGGTCCGGCTTGCGCAGGAACTGCCTGATGCCCAGGTACACGAGGTAGGCCGCTCCGGCGTAGCGGATGGCGTTGAAGGCAACGGGAGAGCCGGCAACCAGGACGCCGACGCCGAGGGCCACGACGAGGACGTGCAGGATCAGGGCGGCCTGTTGCCCCAGGATGCCCCAGATGGAGCGCTTGAACCCGGCGGTCAGCGAGTTGCTCATGGTGTTGATGGCGCCCGCACCGGGCGTAAAGCTGATGAGGACGCCGGCGCCCGCGAGGGCCAGCCACAGGGAGAATTGCACCCATCAAGTTTAGTCGGTCCGGGGAGTGGGCCGTTCCGCCGGCGCGATTTGCCAAAAATGGCCGCCTGGCATGGGCATTGAGCGGCCGGTTTTGGCAATTTCGACGAGGCCGGCGCCCGGGAGTGCGTAATTGGACCCGGCGTCTAGGCCCGGGCGATGATCTCGCCGTTGGGGATGAGGAACCAGCCGTCGTCGGTGGAGCCCCAGCGGTGCCAGCCGGCCGAAATGCGCGTGAGGTCGGCCTCCTGCGCGAAGCCGTACTCGAGGGCCTGCTCCGCGAAGGCCGAATGCAGCACGCGTTCGCCCCACACCCTGGCCTGCCAGCGGCGCTGTTGCCCGGTGGCGTAGAGCCAGTTGCTGCTGGTGGGCGCCACGTCCGTGAAGCCTGCCGCCTGGGCCCACGAGACGAGCCGGCGGCCGGCATCGGGCTCGGCGCCGTTCCGGCGGGCGATCCGCTGGTAGAGCTCCATCCACTCGTCGAGCTCCGGGATGGCGGGATACCAGCTCATGCCGTGGAAATCCGCGTCGCGGACCGCAACGATGCCGCCGGGCCTGGCCACCCGCCGCATTTCCCGCAGTGCCTCGACGGGGTCGGTCAGGTGCTGCAGGACCTGGTGGGCGTGGACCACATCGAAGGTGTCGTCCTCGAAATCGAGATCGTAGATGTTGCCCGCCACGAACTCCACGTTCTCGACGCCGCGGTCGGCCGCCAGCTCGCGGGCGTGGGTGATCACGTCGGGGGAGCGGTCCAGCCCCGTCACCTTCCCGGGGGCGACCAGAAGCGCGAAGTCACAGGTGATGCTGCCCGGCCCGCACCCGACGTCGAGCACCGATACGCCCTGGGTGAGGTGGGGGATGATGAATGCGGCCGAATTCTCCGCCGTCCGCGAGGCATGGGCCCGGACCACGGACTCGTGGTGGCCGTGAGTGTAGACATCTTCCGGCTGCTGCGCGCTCATAGGGAAACGCTACTCCTTCTCCGCATCTCGGGGAGGTACCAGGAAGGTGCGTTATGGCTTGCCGGCGACCTCGTGGCTGGCCTCGACCGTGGCTGCGACCATGGCAACCATGAACCGGGCGGCTGTCTCGAGCTCCTGCGCCGTGAACCCGGCCATGGCGCTGCCCATGTGGCGGGCAAGGGGCAGGAACATGGCGGAACCGTCGCGGTACGCCTTCTCCGTCATCCGGAGCTGGACCTGCCGCCGGTCCTGGCCTTCGCGCACGCGGACCAGATGCCCGGACCCGCACAGCCGGTCGATGAGCGCCGTGGTGGCCGGGGAACTGAGGTTGAGTTCCTTCCGCAGGGTTCCCGGGGTCACGACGTCGCCACTGGCCGAGTGCCGCATGACGGCGGCAAGGGCGTTTAGGTCCGTCCGGTGCATGTCATTCCGCCCGCCGGCGGCGTCAACGTAGCGGTTGGCCTCCAGGGTGAACTCCTGAAGCAGCCGGACCAGGGGGTGCTGCGTCCCTAGGGCGGAGGGGGCAGGTCCGCCGTGTTGCTGTGGGGTGCCAGGCTTCTCGGCCACAGCCGCCTCCTCTCCTCAATGTTGCCTTCCGGAGTTTACAGCCCAGGCATCGCTGACCCCTTTGTAGGGGCTATGTATCTCTATGATGGAGATAGTTTATGCTGGAACAATCATCGATGACGGCCCGAGTGGCTGTCACGCCCAGGAGGTCTTCCCCATGATCCAGGCAGTCCGCACCTCGAGCCCACGGTTCTGGTTCCGGTGGCTCATTCCGCTGGTCCTCGTCGTCGGCTGGGTTGCCATCGCCGGGGTGGGCGGGCCCACGTTCGGCAGGCTGGATGAGGTCTCGTCCAATGACCAGGCGTCTTTCCTTCCGGCCGGGGCGGAAGCCACCGAGGCCCGGGAGTGGCAACAGAAGTTTCAGGACTCCGGCGAGGTTCCCGCCGTCGTCGTGATAGAAAGCGGTAGCGCGCTCACCCCTGCCCAACTGGGTGAGGCGGCCGCCCTGAAAACCAGGCTGGAAGGCCTGCGGCTGGGCAGCGCGGTGGTGGGGCCGGTGCCGTCCCAGGACCGGCAGGCCGTGCAGTACATCGTGTCCGTTGCCGCATCTGAGCCGGCGGGCGCCGTCGCAGAACTGCGCGACGAGGTCCGGGCGGCCGCGCCAGACGGCACGCAGACGTTCGTCACGGGACCTGCCGGGCTCGCGGCTGACCTTACGGGGGCCTTCGCCGGCATCGACGGCATCCTGCTGCTCGTGGCGCTGGCCGCGGTGTTTGTCATCCTGCTTGTGGTCTACCGGTCTGTGCTCCTGCCCTTCGCCGTGCTGCTGACGTCGGTGTTTGCGCTGTGCGCCGCCATCCTGCTGGTGTTCGGCATGGCGAAGGCGGGCTGGATCCAGCTCAACGGCCAGAGCCAGGGCATCCTCTCCATCCTGGTGATCGGCGCAGCCACCGACTACGCACTGCTCTACGTGGCCCGCTTCCGTGAGGCACTCGAGCACACGGCCAACCGCACCGCCGCCGCGCTCGCCGCCTGGCGGGCGTCCTTCGCCCCGATCCTGGCCTCTGGCGCCACGGTTGCCATCGCCCTCCTGTGCCTGCTGTTTTCCGACCTCAACTCCAACAAGGCGCTGGGCCCGGTGGCGGCTGCGGGCATCGTGTGCTCCCTTTTCGCGGCGCTCACCCTGCTCCCGGCCTTTGCGGCGCTCCTGGGGCGTGCCGCATTCTGGCCGTTCCGGCCCAGGCTGCTGCCTGAAGAAGCGCGTGAGCCGGAGCTGACCACCGGGCTGGAAGGCCAGCGTGGGCTCTGGCGTGCCGCCGGGACCCTGGTGTCCCGGCGTCCCCGCGCGGTGTGGGTGGCGTCCGTGCTCCTGCTGGCCGTGGCCTCGGCCGGAATCCTGCAGCTGAAAGCCAACGGCGTGCCGCAGACCGCCGTCATCCTCAGCGAGTCCAACGCCGTGGACGGGCAGGATGCCCTGGCACGCCATTTCGACGCCGGCAGCGGCAGCCCTGTGGTCATCGTGTCCAGCCAGGGGAACGCCGGGCAGGTCCTCGAAACGGTCAAGGCCACCGACGGCGTGGGGACCGCCTATCTCCTGGCCGAGGGCAGCGTGCCCATCACCGGAGCCCCGGGAACGCCTGCGAGCCCGGCCGTGCGCGACGGCAGGGTGCTCCTCAACGCCACCCTCGACTTCGCCGCCGATTCTGACGCTGCGGAGAATGCTGTGGCAATGATGCGGGACAGCGTGAAGCGGGTGGACCCCGGCGCCCTGGTGGGCGGCGTGACCGCCACCGCCCTGGACACCAACACCACGGCGCAGCGTGACCTCGCCACGATCATCCCGGTGGTTCTCGCCGTCATTCTGCTCATCCTCATGGTGCTGCTGCGGTCCGTGCTCGCGCCGGTCCTGCTGATTGCCTCGGTGGTTCTGTCCTATGCGGCCGCCATGGGCGTTTCCGCCATCGTGTTCAACAACATCCTTGGCTTTCCCGGAGCCGACGCCACAGTGCCCCTGTTCGGCTTCGTGTTCCTGGTGGCACTGGGTGTGGACTACAACATCTTCCTGATGAGCCGGGTCCGCGAGGAGTCGCTGAAGCACGGGACCCGGCCGGGGATTCTGCGCGGCCTCGGTGTGACCGGCGGGGTGATCACGTCCGCCGGGGTGGTCCTTGCCGCCACGTTTGCGGCCCTGGGCGTCATCCCCATCATGTTCCTGGTGCAGCTGGCCTTCATCGTGGCCTTCGGCGTGCTGCTGGACACCGTTCTGGTTCGCTCGCTCCTGGTTCCCGCACTGGCCTATGACCTGGGCCGGCGCATCTGGTGGCCGGGCAAACTCTGCCGGCAAGATGCGCCGGAAGCCAGCAGACTGGAAGGCCCCGCGGAAGTTTTCATCCGCTAGCTTCCCGCGGGCATCCCCGCCGGGGCTCGTCCCGTGTCCGGACCCGCGGCGAGCTCTGAGCGCCACCACTCCACGGTCGCCTTGGCAGCCTCGTGCAGGGGAGTCGGGAGTAGGCCCAGATGCTCTTCGCTGGCCCTCGAATCCATCACGAACGGCCGCTGGAACTGGTAGAGCATTTCGCCGAGCTCCCGCATGTCGGCGGAGAACAGCCCCAGGGTGCGCAGGACCCAGCCCGGCACCGTGTGGACCTTCCCTGGCGGTACGTCGGCAGCGGCGGCGAAGGCTTGAGCGATCTGGCGCTGCGTGAGTGGCGGGTTGGTGGGCGCGTGCAGAACCCGGTTCCACAGCCCGGGCTTCCCCGCGGCCCCGATCATGGCCGCGGCAAGATCGGGAACGTACGTGAAGGAATGCAGCTGGTCCGCGCTTCCCGCCATCTGCAGCGGCCGACGTGCGAGGACGGCGGGCACCATGCGCTCGCCGGCGTGGGCCATCCGGACACGGGGGCCGAAAAAATCGCCCGCCACCACGGATACGGTGTCCGTGGCGCTTGCCGCCCGGGCCCGCAGCAGTGCCGAGCGGACGCCGCGTTTGCCGCCGCGCGCCTCCCGCGGGCTTTGCTCCGTCATTACCTGGCCGGGCTCGCTGTACGAGTAAAGGCTTTCGGGAAAAACGACGACGGCGCCCGCCTCGCCTGCTACCGCCAGGACCGCCTGTTCGGCGCCCGGAAGCTCCCGCTCCCAGGCCGCGGCGCTGTAGGCGGAAGCGTGGACGCAGTGGAAGACCGCCGCCGCGCCCTCGAAAGCGTCCCCCAGCAGACCCGGGTTGGACACATCCGCCTTCAGCTTTTCGATCTGCGGATGGTCGGGGCCGTTGCCGGAGCGGGTGAGGACCCGGACGCGCTCGCCCCGCTCTGCCAGCTGCTCTGCCACCGTCCAGCCCACAGGGCCCGCACCGGTGACCACATAAAGACCTGACATTGACGTTCTCCTTTGCTGTTGTGACCCTGACGGCCGGCCCTTGAGAGCACTGCTCTCGAATTAAGAGTGCGGCCGGCTGGCATTAAAGTCAAGAGCACTGCTCTCAATTGTTGACACTGCTCTGATTCGTGCCATGCTGGGCGGATGCCAGCCATCTCTCCGACCGCCAGCGGGAAGTTTCGCACGCCGCGGGAACGTGCCCGGGCGCAGACCATTGCCGATATCGTCCGGCTTGGCCGGCAGCACCTGGCGCAGCATGGTGCTGCTGCCCTCTCGCTCCGCGCCGTTGCCCGCGACCTGGGCGTGGTCTCGTCAGCTGTGTACCGCTACGTCGAAAGCCGGGATGAACTCCTGACTCTCCTGCTGGTGGATGCCTATGACGAGCTTGGCGACCAGGTGGATGCCGCCGTCGGAGCCGTCGCCGACGGAGACTTCAGGGGCCGCTTCGCTGCACTGGCCCGTGCCGTCCGGGGCTGGGCGCTCCGCGAACCCGCACGCTACGCCCTCCTGTTCGGCAGTCCGGTGCCCGGTTACCAGGCGCCCGCGGAGCGGACCACCGGCCCGGGCACCCGGGTGGTGATCGGGCTGGTGGGGATTCTGGATGCGGCGTACCGGGCGGCCAGCTTTGCCGCGCCCGAAGGCAGGGCGCTGGCGCCTGCGCTGGCTGCGGACCTGCAGGCGATCCGCGCGGAGCTGCACCTGGCAGTTCCGGACGCACTCCTGGCCCGGGGCACCCTCGTGTGGACTTCCCTTTTCGGAGCCGTCAGTTTTGAAGTGTTCGGGCAGTACGGTGCCGGCACGTTTACCGCGCCGGATGAACTGTTCGAGCACCACATAGCCGTGCTGGCGGATCTCGCCGGCCTGTAGTACGTCCGGATTGGCCCCGCTGTTCACGCTGCCCCCTCCGGCCCCTGTTGCTGTCCGCGCCCGCTGAGTAGACTTCCAGTGCGCCCGGACCAGGCGCGCACAGTCCTTTCGAAGGAGTGATCAACCGATGACTGAAAACAGTGAGTCCGGCGCCGACGGAAAGGCCCATACCGGTTCCAGGAATCCGGCACTCGAGGGGGACGGTGGCCGGCTTGAGGAGGGTGGCGGCCAGTACGTGGAAGGCGATTACGGCGACGCCGGCGTGGCCGGAGGCGAGCCCGTCGCCGAGCCGGAAGGCGAATACCAGGTGGGGGACTACGGCGACGCGGGGACGGTGGCACCTGCCGCCGAGGCGGAAGAGGGCGAGTATCCGGAAGGTGACTATGGCCGGGCCGGCGCCGTTGGGCAGGAGTTGCCCGGAGACGAGGAAGGCGAATATCCCGAGGGTGACTACGGCGCTGCCGGCACGGCCCCGGAAGGCGGTGCCGCCGAAGAGTTGAAGGACGAACTGCTCGGCGGCCAGGTCAACGCGCCGCGGAATGACGACGGCGGCACCTCCCCGGGCGGCTAGGCGCAGGTTCACGCTGGGCGAAATTCGCCCGCCATTTATCGAAGAACCCCTGGTTTTACGCGGATATCCCGCGGGGCAATCGGGGGTTCTTCTCTGTTTTGGGGAGGCTCGAAGGCAAAGTTGAGTGCATCTGACTCAAGTTTGGATTGACTTAAATTCCGCGCTGAGTAAAGTTGAGTGCAGACCGCTCAAGGAAGTGGGCGACCCCAAGTTTCCACGGAAAGAAGGAAGCAACACATGTCACGTGCAGTAGGTATCGACCTCGGAACCACCAACTCCGTCGTCTCCGTTCTCGAAGGTGGCGAGCCCACCGTTATTGCCAACGCCGAGGGTGGCCGCACCACGCCGTCGGTCGTTGCGTTCTCCAAGTCCGGCGAAGTCCTGGTCGGCGAAATCGCCAAGCGCCAGGCCGTCAACAACATCGACCGCACCATCGCTTCCGTCAAGCGCCACATGGGCACCGACTGGTCCGTACCCATCGACGACAAGAAGTACACGGCCCAGGAAATCTCCGCCCGTGTCCTCATGAAGCTGAAGAACGACGCCGAGTCCTACCTTGGCGAAAAGGTCACCGACGCTGTGATCACCGTTCCGGCCTACTTCAACGACGCCGAGCGCCAGGCCACGAAGGAAGCCGGCGAGATTGCCGGCCTGAACGTCCTGCGCATCGTCAACGAGCCCACCGCGGCAGCCCTGGCCTACGGCCTGGACAAGGGCAAGGAAGACGAACTCATCCTGGTCTTCGACCTCGGTGGCGGCACGTTCGACGTCTCCCTGCTGGAAGTCGGCAAGGATGAAGACGACTTCTCCACCATCCAGGTGCGCGCCACCGCCGGTGACAACCGCCTCGGCGGCGACGACTGGGACAACCGCGTCGTTGAGTACCTGCTGAACCAGCTCAAGGTCAAGGGCATCGACCTGTCCAAGGACAAGATCGCCCTGCAGCGCCTCCGCGAAGCTGCCGAGCAGGCCAAGAAGGAACTCTCCTCCTCCACGAGCACCAACGTCTCGCTCCAGTACCTCTCCGTCACCCCGGACGGCCCGGTGCACCTGGACGAGCAGCTGACCCGCGCCAAGTTCCAGGACCTGACCAAGGATCTGCTCGAGCGCACCAAGAAGCCGTTCCACGACGTCATCAAGGAAGCGGGCATCAAGCTTTCCGACATCGACCACATCGTGCTCGTCGGCGGCTCCACCCGCATGCCCGCTGTCTCCGAACTGGTCAAGGAGCTGGCCGGAGGCAAGGAGCCCAACAAGGGCGTCAACCCGGACGAGGTTGTGGCCGTTGGCGCAGCCCTGCAGGCCGGCGTGCTGAAGGGTGAGCGCAAGGACGTTCTCCTGATCGACGTCACCCCGCTGTCCCTGGGCATCGAAACCAAGGGCGGTGTCATGACGCACCTGATCGAGCGCAACACGGCCATCCCCACCAAGCGGTCCGAGACCTTCACCACGGCTGACGACAACCAGCCGTCCGTGGCCATCCAGGTCTTCCAGGGCGAGCGCGAGTTCACCCGCGACAACAAGCCGCTGGGCACGTTCGAGCTGACCGGCATCGCGCCGGCCCCGCGCGGCGTCCCGCAGGTCGAGGTCACCTTCGACATCGACGCCAACGGCATCGTGCACGTCTCCGCGAAGGACAAGGGTACCGGCAAGGAACAGTCCATGACCATCACCGGCGGCACCGCGCTCTCCAAGGAAGACATCGACCGCATGGTCAAGGACGCCGAGGAGCACGCAGCCGAGGACAAGGCCCGCCGCGAGGCCACTGACACTCGCAACACCGCCGAGCAGCTCGCCTACTCCGTGGACAAGCTGATCGCCGACAACGCTGACAAGCTGCCGGAAGAGGTCAAGACCGAGGTCCAGGCCGACGTCGACGCCCTCAAGAAGGCCCTCGAAGGCACCGACGACGCCGCCGTCAAGACCGCGTTTGAGAAGCTTCAGGCTTCCCAGACCAAGCTCGGCGAGGCTATCTACGCCCAGGCCGGTTCCCCGGACGGAGCCACCGGCGCTGCAGGTGCTGAAGGCGCCCCCGCCGGCGACAAGACGGGTTCTTCGGATGAAGATATCGTCGACGCTGAGATCGTCGACGAAGAAGAGAAGAAGTAACCATGCCGCATCACGGTAACGAAGAAGAGCACAACTCTTCCCGCGACCAGGGCAGCAACCGCGACGAACCGGTCATCCGGGACCACCGCAAGGTGGACCCGGTAACCGGAGAAGCCCGCCACCCGCAGGGTGAGCCGGCAGCCTCCGCGGCGGATTCCGACGGCGACGCCCTCGCCCAGGCTGAGGAAATCCTCAACCAGGTCGAGGTGCCCGCCGAGGAGTCCGTGGCGCAGGGGACCGAGGCCGCCGCGGCGGCGGAGCTGAAGAACGACCTGCTCCGCCTGCAGGCCGAGTACGTCAACTACCGCAAGCGGGTCGAACGCGACCGCGCCGTGGCAGGGGAGATGGCCGTCATCGGCGTCCTGAACTCCCTGCTCCCGGTGCTGGACGACGTCGACGCCGCCCGCCAGCACGGTGACCTCGCGGACGGCCCGTTCGCCGCGATCGCCGCCAAGCTGGAGAACGCGCTGAAGACGTACGGCCTGACCCGCATCGACGAGACCGGCGTGGAGTTCGACCCGACCATCCACGAGGCCCTTATCCAGCAGCCCGGCGATGACATCGAGGTTGACACCGTCAGCCAGGTTCTCCGCTCCGGCTACAAGTCAGGTGAACGGGTCCTCCGCGCGGCCCAGGTCATCGTCGCTGTCCCGGCGTAGCATTACCCCATCGAGATGGCAGTTCGCGGCAGTGATTCGCAAGAACATTGCCGCGAACTGCCATCTCGGCACAGAGATTTGAAAGGAAACGCCATTGGCTAGCCAGGACTGGGTGGACAAGGACTTCTACAAGATCCTTGGTGTTGCCAAGGACGCTTCCGACGCCGACATCAAGAAGGCATACCGGAAGCTTGCGCGGCAGTACCACCCGGATACGAACTCCGGGGACGCTGCCGCGGAGAAGAAGTTCAAGGACATCTCCGAGGCGTACTCCGTGCTGTCCGATCCTGATGAGCGGCAGCAGTATGACGCCATCCGGGCCATGGGCGGCGGGGCACGTTTTGCGCCTCACGGTGCCGGGAGCACGGCGAACGGCGGCTTCGAGGACCTCTTCGGCGGCCTGTTCACCGGCGGCGCCGGGCGCCACTCCGGCGGGTTCAGCACCGCTGGCGGCGTTCCGCCCGAGTTCGCCGACCTGTTCGGCGGCGGCTTCGGTGGCGGCCCTGCCGGTTACCAGCGCGCACCGCAGAAGGGTGCCGACCGGTCGGCGAGCACCAGCATCTCCTTCGCCGGGTCCATCCGCGGCACCACCATTGGGCTGCGCGAACCGGACGGCGAGGTCATCGACGTCCGGGTGCCCGCGGGCATCAAGGACGGCCAGAAGGTGCGCGTCCGCGGCAAGGGCCAGTACGGCCCGGCGGGCAACGGCGACCTTCTGGTCACCGTCAATGTCAAGACCCATGACTTTTACACGCGCGACGGCGACAACCTCCGGATCCACGTTCCGGTCAGCTTCCCGGAGGCTGCTTTGGGCGCCGACATCGAGGTTCCCACGATCGACGGCGAACACGTCCGGGTCCGTGTTCCCGCCGGCACCCCGTCGGGGCGCACGCTCCGGGTCAAGGGCCGCGGCGTCAAGACATCGAAGGCCACCGGGGACCTGCTGGTGACCATCGACGTCGCCGTGCCGCAGAACCTGAGCAAGGAAGCCGAGGAGGCCGTGAAAGCATTCGCAGCGGCCACCACCGGAGCGGACGTCCGCCAGGGCCTGGCAGCCAAGGCCCGGCTTTAGGGACGGGTGCCGGCCGTGGACATCAATTTCGATCAGCCGATCTTCGTCATCTCGGTGGCCGCCGAGCTTGCCGACATGCACCCGCAGACACTCCGCCAGTACGACCGGCTGGGCATTGTCTCGCCCAGCCGGGCGCCGGGCAAGTCCCGGCGCTACTCCCAGCAGGACGTCAACCGGCTCCGCGAGGTGCAGCGGCTGTCCCACGAGGGCGTCTCGCTCGAGGGGATCAAGCGCATTCTGGAGCTCGAAAACCAGGTGGCTGCACTGCAGCGCCGGGTGAGTGAACTGACCGAGGAACTGGCCCGCCGTCGTGATCCCCTGGATTCCCGGATCTTCGCCGCCGGCACCGCCGGCGACGTGGTGAGCCTGGCGCGCGGCCAGCGCCCCCGGCCCCGTTCGCAGGCCGTAGTGGTGTGGCGGCCGCGCGGCGACAGCTAGCAAGCTGCCTCCAGCCAAGCGCCTCCGGCCAAGCGCGGATGGCCTTCCCATTGCCAGAATCGGATGCGGTGCCAAAATAGGGTGCAGCGCCGGAACGGGGTCACCAGCCGCAATGCCGCGGCCCAGGCTCCCGGGCAGAAGGGACGCAGGGCCGTGACCTACATCAAGGATTTTGACCAGCTGGGACGCAGCGATCTGGACGAGGCAGGCGGCAAGGGTGCCAACCTCGGTGAGCTGGCCCGGGCCGGTTTTCCGGTGCCGCCGGGCTTCGTGCTCACCACGGCGGCCTACCAGGACTTCGTCAACGCCAACGGGATCGCCGGCCGCATCCTTGAACTTGCCGCCCTCCCCGCCGGCGCTTCGAACAACGACTATAACGCTGCCGCCCTGCAGATCCGCGCGTTGTTCGCCGAGAGCAGGATGCCGGAGGAGATTGGCGGAGAACTCCTCGCTGCCTACGGGCGGCTGGGCAACCAGACGGCGGCCGGAGCAGGCGACGAGGCCGGAGCGGAGTCCAGCGGCGACGCAGCACGGGTGGCGGTGCGGTCCTCGGCCACGGCGGAGGACCTCGCCTCGGCCAGCTTCGCGGGCCAGCAGGACACTTACCTGAACGTCACCGGGCCGGATGCCGTGGCCGCCGCAGTCATTGACTGCTGGGCGTCGTTGTGGAACGCCCGCGCCATGGCATACCGCTCACGGAACGGCTTCGACCCGGCCGCTGTGCGCCTCGCCGTGGTGATTCAGGAGATGGTCGACGCCGGGGCCGCCGGCGTGCTGTTCACCGCCAACCCTGCTACCGGCCGCCGGGACCAGTCGGTGATCAGCGCCGCCTGGGGGCTGGGCGAGTCCGTGGTCAGCGGGGCCGTTTCCACGGACGACGTCGTGGTGGATGCTGCGACGGGGCGCGTGGAGCAGCGCCGGACGGCGGACAAAGACGTGATGACGGTCTATGGCCGAACCGGCACTACTGAGCAGCCTGTTGCCGAAGAGAAACGCCGGGCGCCCGTGCTCGGCGATGATGCGGCGGCCGCGCTGGCCCGCCAGGGAGCGGCCATAGCGAAGCACTTCGGGGTGCCCCAGGACATAGAGTGGGCGCAGGCCGCAGGGGAATTCTTCATCCTGCAGGCACGTCCGATCACCGCACTGCCCGAGCCTTCGGCCGACGCACCGACGGAATGGCCGCTGCCCTATCCGGACGGGATGTACTTCCGTGCCAGCATCGTCGAGCAGCTGCCGGACCCGTTGTCGCCCCTGTTCGCCGACCTCATCGACGGCTCGGTGACCCGGTCCCTGAAAGCCCTGCTGGCCGAGGCGGTCGGAAGCAGTAACGTGGTGCGGCCAGGGGACGTGTCGCTTCCCACCGTCAACGGCTACGCGTACTACTACTACAGCAACGCCGGAATGCGGCGGGTGATGGGCAAGTCGCTGACGGCGATGCGCGCACTGGCCCGGGGCAAGGCCCATATGGGAATCAAGGGCTGGCGCGAACATTCGCACCCCAGGTACCGCGGGCTTGTGAAGTTCTGGGCGGCCAAACCGCCGGCGGACCGTCCGGCCCCCGAGCTGCTGGACGGCATTTCCGCGCTGCTGGACGCCGGGGCCGCGTACTACACAGCGGTGCAGTCCATCATTCCGATCGCCGCCACCAGCGAGATCATGCTCCGGGGCTACTACGACAAGCTCGTCCGCGGGCCCGGCGACCCGTCCGCGGAGGTCTTCCTCCTCGGCTACGACAGCGAGCCCATCCGCGCGGAGAAATCCCTGTATGACCTTGCGGTGTGGACCCGCGAGAGGCCGCAGCTCGCCGCCGCCGTCACGGAAGGATCAGCGGCCGCCATCGCCGAGGGTCTCCGCAGCGGCACGCCTCCGGCAGGCGTGTACGGGAGCGGGGACGGGGTTGCGGGCGTGGATCCGGAACAGTGGGACCAGTGGCGTTCCCGCCTCCAGCGGCACCTGGACCGCTACGGGCACGCCGTCTACAACCTTGATTTCGTTAATCCTGTGCCGGCCGATGACCCGTCGGCACTGCTGGAGACCCTGAGGTACTTCGTGCGGGGCCAGGGCAAGGATCCGCACCAGCGCCAGCAGTTGTCAGCCGACCGGCGGGAGGAACAGGCCCGGCTGATCAGCGCCAGACTGGGGCCGCGCCGTCGACCGGTTTTCCGCAGGCTGCTGCGGTGGGCGCAGAAAGCGGCGCCTGTGCGCGAGGACGCACTGGCCGACGTCGGCCTGGCCTGGCCACTGATGCGCCGGATGCTGCTGGAACTGGGGGAGCGGCTCACGGCTTCGGGCGTCATCGCCGCACCCTCCGACATCTTCTGGCTTCGCCTCGATGAACTCCGCAATGCCATCGACTTCGGGCTGGCAACGCCCGGCGCGGCCATCACCGGCACGGACCGGCCGGTGCGGGCAGAAGCCGTTGAACAGCGCAAGATGCTGTGGCGGGGCCAGCGAAAAGCCGCGGCCCCGCAGCTGCTGCCCGAGAGCCGGTGGATGGAACGCGCGTTCGGCAGCATGATGCCCGCGCGTACGCGGCAGCAGGCCGGAGATGTCATTACCGGCGTCGGCGCGAGCTCCGGACAGGTGACCGCACCGGCCAGGCTGCTGCACGGCCCCGACGACTTCGCCAGCATGCGTCCCGGCGAGGTGCTCGTGGCACGCATGACCACCCCCGCGTGGACACCGCTGTTTGCGATGGCATCGGCGGTGGTCACGGACGTAGGCGGCCCGCTGAGCCACAGCTCGATTGTCGCCCGTGAGTACGGCATTCCCGCCGTTCTGGGAACGGGCGTGGCCACCCAGCGGGTCACCTGCGGACAGCAGATTAAGGTCGACGGCGACGCCGGAACCGTCACGCTCGACGGTTCCCGTGCTCCCTAAAGTCCAGGGTCACTGCCGCCACGGGCAGCTGACGCGGGGCCGGGGCCCTCGGAGGCGGTGGGCGACCGGCGGTAGTGGCAGCGTTGCAGGCTACCACGGCTGATTTGTGGGGAACGCGCACGAGCGTACGGTTGCGGCCCTGGTCTGCGGTACTGCAGGTAAGAATGTCAGTGCCCCGGATCAGAATGGGTTTATGGAAGCTTTCGGGGGACGCACCGCACACCGGGCCGCAGGGCCGGGTGCCGGCGTGTTGGCTTCTGTGACAGGGAACGACGGCGATGGCTTGCTCAGCCGGGGGTCCTCCGCTGGCGCGGTTAAGAATGTCAGTGCCCCCTCTCATACTGTGGGTATGGATAACGGCACGGCTGCTGCGGAGGTGTTGGAGGCTATTGGTGCCTCTGCCTTGGCGTTGGCCGCCGAGCTCCGGAGGGCCGCTGGCGCGGCTGTTCTTGATCCTGCCCCGGCGGGCGCTGATCCGTTGCCGCATCACGTTGACCCGCTTGGGGAGCAGGCGGCTGCGTTCCTGGACGGCCTGACCGGGGTGGCCGGGATGGAGGCCCGGCTTGCGGCGGTGAAGGTGCAGTTTGCCGCCGGTTACGCCACGGCGGATGCGGCGATGGCAGGACCTGGTGAAAGCCCGCAGGACGTTGCCGTGCGGCAGATGTCCGTGACGGCGGAGGTGGCCGGTGCGCTGACCATCAGCGAGGGTGCGGCGGCACGGTTGCTGGTTGAATCGGGCATGCTGAGCACGGAGTTGCCGCTGACACTGGGAGCTTTGCGGACGGGGAGCATTTCCTGGCAGCACGCCCGGGTCATGTGCGACGAAACCGACGGGCTGTCAGCCGAAGCCGCAGCAGCTCTGGAGGCGCACTTCCTGGACGCGGATGCTCCCAACCGGGCGCGGGGTTGCCCGGCGGGGGAGCTGACCCCGGCGAGGTTCCGCGCCAAGGCACGGTATTGGCGGGAACGGCATCATCAGGACAGCATCGAAACCCGGCACCGCAACAGTGCGAAGGGCCGGCGCCTGGAGTATCAGCCGGCCCGGGACGGCATGGCCTGGCTCTCGGCGTTCCTGCCCGCGGACCAGGCCGCCGGGATCTGGAACCGCTCCACCGCCGCCGCACGCGCAGCCCACGGCCCGACCGAGACCCGGACCCTGAGCCAGCTCCGGGCCGATGTCTTCTCCACCGGCATGCTCGGTCCCGTTTCGGGGATTGATGGCACGGGAGCAGCATTCTTCGCCGGCCCAGTGCCGGCAGGTGTTGGGCCCGCAAGTCTTAGGGCCGCAAGTCTTGGGGCCGCAAGTCTTAGGGCCGCAGGTCTTGGGGCCGCAGGTCTTGGGGCCGCGGGGGACGGGCCCGCTGCTGATGGGACGGCTCGTGGTGTGCCGGTGGGTGATGTGCCGTCCCCGAAGGCGCAGGTCCTGGTCACGGTTCCGGTTTTTTCGCTGCTCGGACTGACCGAGGAACCGGCCACACTGGACGGGTATGGGCCCATTCCCGCCAGCATGGCCCGCCGGCTCGTCGCCGACGGTGCAACCTCGTTCCTGCGCGTCCTGACCGATCCGCGGGACGGGGCTCCGCTGGAGATCGGACGCACCAGCTACCGGCTCACCAAGCCGATGCGTCAATGGCTGCGGCTCCGCGATGCGCGGTGCACGTTCCCGGGCTGCAACAACCACTCCCTGGACAACGACGCCGACCACATCCTGGCCTGGGCAGCCGGCGGCACCACCGGCGTCGCCAATCTTGGCCAGCCCTGCCCCAAACATCACCGCCTGAAACACACCACAGCATGGAGACCGGTCGGCGCCACCCGCGAGAGCCCGCCCGGCTGGATCTCACCCGCCGGACGGTCCTACCCCACCGAATACCAGGACTGGGAACCACCCCACTGGCCAGACAGCCTCGAACCCGACAGCCTCGACCCGGACAGCCTCGAACGAGGCAACTTCGACCTCGACAGACCCGAGAACCTCGGCCCACCCCTGCCCTTGGATCCCTTGCACGACTGGTCTCCACCAAGCGCTGCATGAGGGCGTGTCTTTCGTATTCCGACGCGCCCAACCGCAGTTTCGGCTGCCTCCGGGGCTAGAGTCCCAGGCAGTCAGCTTCCTACGGCGTGAGCACCCTGATCGGGGAGCCGTCCAGCCATGCCGTGACGTCCTCGAATGCGCCGCCGAAGAATGCCCGGTAACTCTCCTGTGTGACGTAGCCCAGATGGGGCGTCAGGAGTGTCCGGGGCGCGGCCAGCAAAGCGTGCCCTGCCGGAAGCGGTTCCTCGTCGAACACGTCAATGGCCACACCGCGGATCCACCCCTCCTGCAGGGCTGAGACGAGAGCCGTTTGGTCGACGAGGGGGCCGCGGGCGGTGTTGACGAGGACGCCCTCCGGGCCGAGAAGCTGCAGTTCCCGTTCGCCAACCGTCCCCTCCGAGCGCGGCGACAGGCGGAGGTGCAGCGAGACGACGTCGGACTCCGTGAAGAGTTCTTCCTTGCTGACCCTGCGGGCGCCGGCCGCTGCGGCCGTTTCCTCCGTCAGGTTCTGGCTCCAGGCCAGTACGTCCATCCCGAAGGCGCGGCCGTAGGCGGCCATGCGCTTCCCGATCTTTCCGAGGCCAACGATTCCGAGCGTCTTGCCGGCGAGCTCGAACCCGATGCCGTGTTGCCAGCGCCCGGCCCGCAGGGACGTCTCTTCCGCGGTCAGGTTCCGGGCGAAAGCCAGCAGCAAGGCCCATGTCAGTTCCGGCGCGGCTGTGGGCGAGCCGCCCGTTCCGCACACTACAACGCCGTGCTCGGCTGCCGCTTCCAGATCGATGGCAGCATTGGCGGCGCCGGTGGTCACGAGCAGTTTCAGCTGCGGCAGCTGCCCGATGACGCTGCGGGGAAACGGCGTGCGCTCCCGCATGGCGATGACGATGTCAAAGTCCGCGAGGGCCGCTGCGGTTTCGGCCTCCGAGCCAAAATGCCCGCCGAACACCGTGACGGCGACGCCTCGCTCTGCCAGGGAGCTCCACGGGGCGAAGTCCTCCGCGACTCCCTGGTAGTCGTCCAGGATGGCTAGCCGGTACTGGTTCATGGCTTTACGGTATCGGACGGTTGCCGCGGCCAGCGCCGGTCGGCAATTGTCAGGACCGGCGGGCCCAGCGGGTCTGGCCGTCCCGGCCGGGAATCCGGGTGCCGCCCGGGCCGGTGATGGTCCTCCGGGCGCGCCGGAAGACCATCACGCCGTCGTTCTGCAGAAACAGCGCGCGTCCCCGGCCGCCGTCCTGGATAAGCCAGATGACGCTGCCGTCCGGAGCCCGCATGTCGATGCAGCCTGCGGCGACGGCGCACCCGTTGCGGCGGATCTCCACCTCGTCAGCGGGGGAGAGCGTTGCCCAGTTGGTTACGGGTTGGCGGGCCGGCCATGGTGAACGGGCCCGGAGATCGGGGGCGCAAACGGTCATGAGTGATGTCCTTCCAAAATGCCTCGGGTCAAAATGCCGCGGGCCGGTGTCCGGAAAATGCCGCGGGGCCGGTTCCAGAACCCCACCGGGCCCGACCCCCCCCCCCCCCGGGGGGAGTGGGGGCGAGAGGGCGGCCCCGCCACGGGGCGC
>NZ_JBHTXX010000023.1:0-93867 GCF_042791415.1 Arthrobacter sp. NPDC056691 | reverse complement strand
GATCAGGGCGTTCCCAGCGCTCAGAACGCCCTGATCTGCGACCCAGTTGGGTTTGAAAGCCGGCGTCGGCCCCCGGGCCCGAGGGGAAGGACGAGCCCCCGCGGTGGTCAGTCCTCCGGCTCGCCCAGCCCGCGGGCGGCCAGCGCTTCGCCTGTGTGGCGGGCATAGGCAACCGTGGTGATGAACACCGGCAGGACCAGCGCCCGCGGGTTGCGTTCCAGTCCGCGGGCACGCGCCGAATCCCGGACGTCAGCGAAGGCCCCGGCGATAAAGGGAATGCTCCGCAGCATGATGGCGATGGTCAGGGCAAAGCGCTCGGGGTCCGCGCCGAAGCGCCGGAACGGGCGGGCCAGGGAAACCACGCCGTCGAGCAGCCGGTGCAGCGGCGTGGTGGCGGTCAGCAGGGACGCCGCCACGACGCACAGCAGGATGTTCAGGACGATGCGGGCGGCAACGGGCCCGCCCAGTTGCCACCACTGGAACGCTCCGATGACCAGCAGGACGGGAAGCAGCGGCCGCACCGCGCGGAATAGCCGCACGGCTCCGGCGCCACTGAGCAGGAACAGCGCGCACATCACAAGGAGCGCTCCGGCGGCGAGCCGCCAGTCGACGATGAGGAAAGAGGCCATTCCGCACGTCAGGACCAGCAGGAACTTCAGCCACAGCGGCATGCGGTGGATCAGGGACGAGCCGGGCACGTAGTTGGCGAGCAGGAAGCCGTGACCCCTCACCGGAAGTCACCGTCCGGCAGGCTCCGCGCGGACAGCGACCGGTAGTGGTCGACGGCGGCGGCAGCACCGCCGTCGAACGCTATCCGCCCGGATTCGACCACCAGGACCCGGTCCATGTCCAGGGCCAGCTCAAGGTCATGGGTGGACATGACGATCTGCTGGCTCAGGCCGGCCAGGGTACGGCGGAGCAGTTCGCGGTTCCTGAGGTCCAGCAGCGTGGAGGGCTCGTCCAGCACGAGCACGCCAGGTTCCACCGCCAACACGGACGCCAGGGCCAGGAGCTGCCGTTCGCCGCCGGAGAGTTCGTAGATGCTCTGCTCAGCCAGGGGCAGGAGTCCGAATCGGTCCAGGGCAGCGGTGGCCTGCTCCCGGCGCTCCCTGCCATTGCGCACCGAGCGCCGGAGCGAGAGCTCCACGTCCTCCCGACCGGTGGGCATGACCAGCTGGGACAGGGGATCGGTGAAGACGAAGCCCACCTGCTGGCGCACGGCACGCACGTTGCGGACCGTGTCGGCGCCGTTGACGGTCACTGTCCCTTCGGTGGGGACCACGAGGCCGTTCAGCAGGCGGAGCAGCGTCGACTTGCCGGAGCCGTTGGCCCCGATCACACCGATCCGCTGCTCGGTGAGCTCCAGCGAGATGCCCTGCAGCAGGACTTTGGGGTCAGGGCGCCCGTCGACGGCCACGCTGACCCCTGCGTTCCTGAGGGAGATGGCGCTCACTGGTGGGTGCTGGCTGCCGGTGTGGCGGCTTCCGGCGCGGCGGCCTTCTGCGGGAGCTGCCGGACTCGGCGGACCAGCAGATCGGGGAAGGCCTTGTGCAGGGCGATGGCCACCGCAACGGCGAGGACGTTCTTGATGATGTCACCCGGGTAGAAGGGGAGATCAGCCAGGAACGCCTTGGAGAAGTCCAGCTTGGCGTTCACCATCATGCCGGCGATGCCCAGTCCGTGGATCAGCACAATGCTGGCGGCCATGGCGGCGGCGAACAGGAATACGGCACGAAACTTCACCGTGCGGCGGATGACGACGGCGGCCAGCCAGCCCACCGCCGCGGCGGCGAGGGGGAACGCGATGATGTAGCCGGCCGAGGGTCCGGCCAGAATGCCCAGACCGCTGCGGCCACCGCTGAAAATGGGGAGCCCGGCGAGCCCAAGCAGGGTATGGAGACCAACGGCAGCGAACGCGCGGCCGGGGCCCAAGGCGAGCCCGGTCAGCATGACGGCGAGCGTCTGGAGCGTGATGGGGACGCCGAGGCCACCCACGGGGATGGCCGCAACCAGGGCTGATGCCGCCACGAGCGCGGCGAAGACGGCGATGAGTCCGAGGTCGGTGGCGTTCCAGCGGGTGCGCTTTGCCGGCTGCAGGGCGCCGGCGGAATGGGTCTGGGTCATGGGAGGTCCTGTCGGAGGGGTACAAACAATTATCGGCTGGTGTTGACGTTACTGGCCCGGGAATCACGGCATTTTGTTGCTGTCCTACAAGGGTGACGCCCCGGGGTCTGGTCCTGGACACAAATACTGCGCTCGCTCTTGTGGCGAAGGCGCTCTTCTGGGCACCGACGGCGTGTTCTGGCCGGGTTGCACCGGCCGGTAGACTTGAACGGGCCGTTCTGCGGCCGGCATCCCCGGCGTTCCTTACTTTGCGCCGTGCGGCATGCAACCTGCCGTGCTGCGGCATTCCCTGTTGTGAAAGGCCTTACCTGCTGTGATTACCGTTCAGGATCTTGAACTGCGCGCCGGCGCCCGCCTGCTCATGGACCAGGTGAGCTTCCGGATCGACAAGGGCGACAAGATTGGGCTCGTGGGCCGCAACGGTGCCGGCAAGACCACGCTGACCCGTGTGCTCGCCGGCGAGGGCCTGCCTGCCGCCGGCAAGGTGACCCGAAGCGGTGAAATCGGATACCTGCCCCAGGATCCGCGCACGCCGGACATGGAGCAGCTCGCACGGGACAGGATTCTGTCCGCCCGCGGCCTGGACATCGTCGCCGGCAAGCTGAAGCAGGCCCATGACGAGATGGCCAGCGAGGACGCAGCGGTCCAGCGCAAGGCGATGAACCGCTACGACAGGCTCGAATCCGAATTCCTGGCGGCCGGCGGCTACGCTGCCGAAGCCGAGGCCGCAGCTATCTGCTCGAACCTCGCCCTGCCCGACCGCCTGCTGAACCAGCCCCTCAAGACCCTGTCCGGCGGTCAGCGGCGCCGCGTGGAACTCGCGCGCATCCTGTACTCGGACGCCGAGACCATGCTCCTCGATGAGCCCACCAACCACCTCGACGCCGATTCCATCGCGTGGCTGCGTGACTTCCTCAAGAACCACCAGGGCGGACTGATCGTGATCAGCCACGACACCGAGCTGCTCGAAGCCACCGTGAACAAGGTGTTCCTGTTGGATGCCAACCGTGCCCAGATCGACTTCTACAACATGGACTGGAAGCGCTATCTGACGCAGCGCGAAACAGACGAACGCGCCCGCAAGCGGGAACGCGCCAACGCCGAAAAGAAGGCCCAGGTCCTGTTCGACCAGGCCAACAAGATGCGCGCCAAGGCCACCAAAGCCGTTGCAGCGCAGAACATGGCAAAGCGCGCCGAACGCCTGCTCAGCGGGCTGGAAGCAGTGCGCGAAACCGACCGTGTGGCAGCCCTGCGCTTCCCGGATCCGTCCCCTTGCGGCAAGACCCCGCTCACGGCGGAAGGCCTCAGCAAGTCCTACGGCTCGCTGGAAATCTTCACGGACGTCGACCTGGCCATCGACCGCGGCTCCAAGGTGGTCATCCTCGGCCTCAACGGCGCCGGCAAGACCACCCTCCTGCGGATGCTCGCCGGGGTGGACCGCCCCGACACCGGCGACATTGTCCCCGGCCACGGCCTCAAGGTGGGCTACTACGCCCAGGAACATGAAACCCTCGACGTCGACCGCACCGTCCTGGAGAACATGCGATCGTCCGCCCCGGACATGAAGGACGCGGAGGTCCGCGGCATCCTGGGCTCGTTCCTGTTCTCCGGTGACGACGTCGACAAGCCTGCCGGCGTGCTCTCCGGCGGTGAGAAGACCCGTCTGGCGCTGGCCACCATCGTGGCCTCCAGCGCCAACGTCCTCCTGCTGGATGAGCCCACCAACAACCTCGACCCCGCCAGCCGCGCCGAGATCCTGGGTGCCCTGCGCAACTACACCGGCGCCGTCGTCCTGGTCAGCCACGACGAAGGCGCCGTTGAGGCCCTCAACCCGGAGCGCGTGGTGCTGCTGCCCGACGGCGTTGAGGACCTCTGGAACGAGGACTACCTGGACCTCATCACGCTGGCTTAAGTTTGCTGGCGGGCGAGTGAGGGCCGCGGTCGGCCCGACGGGCAGGCCAGCGCTTCCCGCCCATGAATGTCAGACCCCCTCATGACAATGGTTTTATGGAAGCCGTTGGGGGATTCACCGCAGACCGGGCCGGACGGCCCGGTGCCGGTGGGTTGGCTCCCGTCGGAGGGAACGACGGCGGTGGCTGGCTCAGTGAGGTCGCTCCCGCCGTCGGGGCTGTTAATGTCAGACCCCCTCATGACAATGGTTTTATGGAAGCCGTTGGGGGATTCACCGCAGGGGGTGCCGCACACCGGGCCGGACGGCCCGGTAGCGGTGGGTTGGCTTCCGTCGGAGGGAACGACGGCGGCGGCTGGCTCAGCGGGGTCACTCCCGACGGCGGGGCCGTCAATGTCAGGCCCCCTCATCACAATGGATCTATGGAAGCCGTTGGGGGATTCACCGCAGACCGGGCCGGACGGCCCGGTGCCGGTGGGTTGGCTCCCGTCGGAGGGAACGACGGCGGTGGCCGGGACAGCGGGGTTGCTCCCGCCGCCGGGGCTGTTAATGTCAGACCCCCTCAGCACAATGGTTTTATGGAAGCCGTTGGGGGATTCACCGCAGAGGGTGCCGCACGCCGGGCCGGATGGTCCGGTGGCGGCGGGTTGGTGTCCATGGGGGCGAACGCCCTGCAGAGCCTTCCAGCCGCGGCCGACGCGGTTGACCAGTCCCTTGCGTTGCTGGCCTCGGACCCCATCAGCGCCGAGGACACCGGGCTGTGGGGTTTCCGTCAGTCCGCTGATTTCGCGGACCGGGTCGAGGAGCTCTCCCGGAAGGTGGAGCATCTGCAGGTGCTCGCCGCCGGGGCGGTGGACCGGTCCCGCACCGAGGCCCTCACCGCCGCCGCGGCACCCCTCGTCCCCACCGCTGCTTTGGGCCCGGATTCAGGCGCGGATCCGGGCGCTGACGGTTCCCGGAACACCGTCGAATTCCTCCGCGGCAGGCTGCGGATCAGCGCCGGTGAGGCCCGCCGCCGCCTCGCCCTTGCCGATTCGGTCCTGCCCCGGGCAGGTTTCGGCGGACAGCAGCTCCCGCCCCGCTACGAAGAGCTCGCCGCCGCCGTCAGCACCGGGCAGGTCAGCTCACGCGCCGGGACCACCATCACCATGGCCCTGGACCGGGCACGGCATTTCACCACCCCCGCCCGGGCCGCGGAGATGGAACACGGCCTGACCGTCACCGCCGTCGAGAACGACGCGGACTTCCTGACCCGGGTCGCCCGGCACTGGGGCGAGGCGATCGACCAGGATGGCACCGAACCCTCCGAAGCGGCCCTCCGCCAGATCCAGGGCGCCTTCATCCGCCGGCCCAAACACGGCCTGCAGCACCTGGAAATCTTCGCCACCACCGAGCAGTTGGAAACCCTCACCACCGTCATGAACACCGCCACCAACCCCCGCACCATCGCACCGGGACACGAAACCGACGGCGGGAACGACAGTGACGGGACCGGTGGTGCCGGGTCCAGCCCCGCCGGCACAGCGGCGGGTGAACAGAGCGATCCAGCCGGGTGGGACACCCCGGGCGTCCCGGAGATCACCCTGGACCACCGGTCCGATGCGCAAAAACGGCTCGACGGGCTCGTCGGCGCCTGCCAAACAGCCCTCACCACAGGCGCCCTGCCCGCCAACGGCGGGCACCGGCCCCAAATCCTTGCCACCATCGATTACCGCGACCTCCTGGCCAAAGTCGAGCGATGGCAGGACCTCCAGGGGCAGCCCGGCTACACCGGCGACGGCACCGCCCTGTTCGCGTTCAGCGGGCCGGTGAACCCGGCCACGATCCGCAAAATCGCCTGCGACGCCGACATCATCCCCGTCGTCCTCGGCACCCAAGGACGCATCCTGGACATCGGCCGCGCCGCACGCGTCTTCCCACCCCACATCCGCAAAGCCATCACCGCCCGCGACCAAGGCTGCGCATTCCCCGGCTGCACCATCCCCGCACCCTGGTGCGAAGCCCACCACATCACCTACTGGTCCCGCGGCGGACCCACCAGCACCGGAAACGGCGTCCTCCTCTGCAACCATCACCACCACCTCATCCACAAAGAAAAATGGACCATCGACGTCACCAACGAGGTGCCCTGGTTCAAACCCCCACCCGAACTCGACCCCCACCGAAAACCACGCCGCAACCAATACTTCCGCTCACGACCCCAACGGGAATGAGTATTCCGGTGGTTCCTCGGAGCTCCAGCTACGGGAAGGCTTGAATCCTCCGCTGCCTCCGCTACCGCCGGCTCGAGAAATCCGATGAACTTTCCCTCCGCACGGATTCGACTGCCGGTGTCGGCTATTCGTAGCGGAGGGAGTCGATCGGGTTCTGCCGGGCAGCCCGCCACGCCGGCAAGGTCCCGGCGATGAAGGCGATGGCCATGACAAGGAGGATGACTCCGGCAACGGGCCCAGGCGCGAAGCTGAGAATCTGGAGGCCTGCCAGGTCGCTGAGCGGGCCACGGGCGAGGGCGCCGCTGACCGCAGTGCCCAGCCCGATAGCGGCAGTGGATCCGATCATGCTGCCGAGCAGTCCGATGAATGCCGCTTCGGTGCTGAAGAGGGCAAAGACAGAGCCGCTTCCCATGCCCATGGCTTTCATGAGGCCGATTTCCCGGGTGCGTTCCTGGACAGACATCAGCAGGGTGTTCACGATTCCGAAGCCCGCAGCGACCAGTGCGATCACCGCGAAAGCGTTCAGGACGCCGATGATCCCGCTGATGACCGTCTTGACGGTTCCGATCCGGTCCTCGAGCGTCTGGGCGGTGTAGCCTGCGTCTGCCAGACGCGACTTCATGTCGTTGATCCGGTCCGGCGAAGTCGTATCGAAGGTTGCCGTGGCGGCGGTCCAGACATCCTTCGTCGAAGCGGGAGCCCCGATCCCCTGGGCATCGGCAAGAGCGGCGGTGAGCGCCTTGTTGGCAAACGCGCCACCACCGCCGAGGAGGGCGCTTTGTTCCACGCCGTTGATGCGTGCGGTGATGGTGTGCATGGCACCGGTCGCGTCTTGGATTCCGATGGTGGCCTCCTGGCCGATGGCTTGGGCGTTGCCGCTGAACCCCAACGGGACGATGTACGGGGCCGGAAGGATGATCTGGGCCTGCTTGGCCGTGTCGTCCAGGCCTGTACCGGCATCGAGCTGGGGCTGTGCGCCGGCCAGGGGGCTAACGGAGAGCTGGTACTTCCCGTTGTTGTTCCACTCGATGTATGAGGGGCTGAGCCGCGTCACAGGGGAAACACCGGTGATCCCGGCAACCGAGGCTACCTTGTCCAGGTCTGACGGATTCAGTGCCAGCTGGGTGGATCCGGGCCGGCCGCCGGCGGCCAGCACCTTGACCTCCGGATCGTATTTCTGCGGACCGGAACCCGCGCCGGCATTGGTGTCGGTCTTGGTGATCGTAAAGGCGTTGCCTGGTCCGACGGCGGCGACCTGGGCGTCGATGTACTCGGAGATGCCAGTGCCAAGGCCATTGGTGATGGTCAGGGTGAAGGCTCCGACGAAGATTGCCAGGATGGTCAGCGTGGTGCGCAGCTTGCTTCGGAAACTGTTGGTGATCGCTGTTTTCAGTGTCTCGAGCGGTTTCATGCCGCGTGCTCCTCGTCGGTGCTGATCAGTTGGCCGTCGCGGATAAAGATGCGCCGGTTGAACCGGGCCGCCAGGTCATGGTCGTGAGTGACCGTGATCAGGGTGATTCCGTGGTTCTGGTTGAGGTCAAACAGAATGTCCTCCACGACCCGCCCGGTGGCGGTATCGAGGTTGCCCGTGGGTTCATCGGCGAAGAGGACCTGTGGGTTGTTAGCCAGTGCCCGCGCGATCACTACGCGCTGCTTCTGGCCGCCGGAGAGGTTCCCGGCCTTGTTGCGGGCCTTATCGGCCAGCTCAAGCTGCTCCAGTACAGCCATGCCGCGCGCGCGGCGTTCCCGTGGGCCCACACCTGCAATCTTCAGCGGCAGCACGACGTTCTCCAGCACAGTGGACGAGTGGTTGAGGAAGAACTGCTGGAACACGAACCCGAACATCCCGTTCCGCAGGCTGTTGAGCTTGCGCCCGCTCAGGTTCCTTGCGTCAACGCCATCAACGCAGACTTCACCTCCGCCCGGGGTGTCCAGCAGCGCCAGCAGGTGCATCAGAGTGGATTTACCGGACCCGCTCTTGCCCACGATGGCCACGGAGTCTCCGCGGTCAATCTGCAGGGAAACGCCTTTAAGGGCATCGAAACGGTCAGGTCCGCGGCCATAGGTTTTCGTCAGGTCGCGGGCGGACAGGATTGGCACAGTCATGAAGGTTCCCATCACGGGTCGGAAAAACAGGCGTGAGCAGAATAGGAGGCGGGCGTTGGAGGGTAAGACGGACTCTCAGAATCCGGGCGGCAGCAGGCCGGAGGAGATGCGTGCGGCCGCCTCCAGGATGTCTTTCTCGTCGGCGTCGAGGTCGCGGGCGGCCATGCCGAGCATGTTGATGCTGAGCAGGGCGAAGCGGACGCGCAACTGGTCCTCCACGCTTGCTCCGGGGGGCGTGAGGATGGCAAACAGTTCGGAAACTGCCGCGGCCATTCCTTCATGTTGGCCCGGTTCTGATTTGATGTCCCTGATCAACCGGTGGTTGGAACCGAGGAAGCGGAACATGCGCAGGCCCTGGTCCTGCATGATCGCGGTCCACCGGACGATCACGGTCCGGCGCACGTCCGGGCCAGGTTCCTGTGTCCGGGCCCAGGCCAGCAGGTCCGTGACCTGCCCGCGCATTGTCTCCATCAGGGCCCGGACGATGTCTTCCTTGCTCTTGAAGTGGTAGTACAGCGCCGCCTTCGTGAAGCCAAGTTCCTCAGCGATCTGCCGCATCGACGTCGACTCGTAGCCTTGGTCGGCAAACAGGCGCAAGGCGACAGCCTGGATGTTCTCCCGCGTCCCGCCCGCAGGCGGGACTGCCCCGCCATTCGTGGGTGTCATCTGTGCGTGCTTCCTCTCAACCCGGCCACTTGCGCAGGCCGGTCCACTTGCTAACTAACCGGCCGGTAAGTACCATGCTAACCGAGCGGTAAGTGAAGCCGCAAACCAACTTCCAAAAGGACCCGCCTGCCATGAAAGCTGACCAGGAGCCCGCCCGGCTGTCACCACGCCAGATCGTCACCGCGATGAGCGGGCTGATCATCGCCATGCTGCTCGCACAGCTGGATAACATGATTGTTGCCCCGGCGCTACCAACCATCGTTGGTGAACTGGGCGGCATGGACCACCTTGCCTGGGTCACCACCGGGTATGTCCTCGCATCCACCGTGGCCACCCCGATCTGGGGCAAACTCGGCGACATCTTCGGGCACAGCCGCACGTTCATGGCGTCGATCGTGGTTTTCCTTGCCGGTTCAGCCCTGTGCGGGATGAGTCAGGACATGACGGAGCTTATTGGCTTCCGCGCATTCCAGGGCCTGGGTGCCGGCGGGCTGATGGTGGGCATCATGGCCGCGATCGGACTCATGGTCCCGCCCCGGGAGCGCGGCAAGTACCAGGGCATCATGATGGCAGTCATGCCGCTGGCCATGATCGGCGGACCGCTGCTGGGCGGTTTCATCACAGACCACGCCACGTGGCGCTGGGCGTTCTATGTCAACCTGCCGCTGGGCGTCCTGTCGCTCGTCGTCTGCTGGTTCACGCTCAAGCTTCCGCGCCAGCCGCGGACATCGAAGGTGCAGATCGACTGGTGGGGCTCCGCCGTCCTCACAGTCTGGATCACCTCGCTCGTGCTGATGCTGAGCTGGGGCGGTAGCCAGTATGACTGGAACTCACCGGAAATCATCGGCCTCGGGGCCACCGCCGCCGTCGGGCTGATCCTGTTCCTGGTTATCGAAAGCCGCGTCGCCGAGCCCGTCATTCCGCTGCGCCTGTTCGCCAGCAGCAACTTCTCGCTGGCCAACGCGCTGGGCTTCATCGTTGGTTTCGCCATGTTCGGCGGGATCACCTTCCTGCCCCAGTTCCAGCAGTACGTCCAGGGCCAATCCGCGACCAGCAGCGGGCTGCTGCTGATGCCCATGATGATCGCCGCGATGATCGTCTCACTGACCGGAGGCCTGCTCGTAACGCGCACCGGACACTACAAGTCGCTCCCGATCGCCGGATCCGCGCTCATGGCAGCCGGCCTGTTCCTCTTCTCCACCATGGGCCTGGATACTCCGGCCTGGCAGTCGGGCATCTACATGGCCGTCCTCGGTGCCGGCATGGGCTGCATGATGCAGACCACCAATCTCATCGCCCAGAACAGCGTGCACATCAAGGACATCGGGGCCGCCACCGGCACCAGCACCTTTGCCCGGAACATGGGCGGATCCCTCGGGATCTCGGTCCTGGGATCCATCTACGCGAGCCGCCTGGCGGACGCCATGGGCGGCGGCGCCGGCGGCTCCGGAAACCTGCACCAGAGCGGACAGATAACCCCGGCGGCCCTGCACTCCCTGCCGCAGGCGGTCCAGGACCTCTTCAAGCAGGCCGTGACGAGCGGCATCCAAAGCGTCTTCCTCTGGGCCGCCGTCGTCGCCGCAGCCGGCTTCGTGCTGGCCCTGTTCATCCGCCACGTCCCGCTGCGCGGCCACACCCCCACCCCTGCCCAGAGTGCAGAAGCGACAGCGGAAGAACTCGCCTTCTGACTTGCAGCAGGTTGCCGTTTGTCCTGCAACGAATAGCGTAAAGCGGGGTCGAAGCATTGTGGGCATCTCCAGGCCTGCGATGCTTGCGGCCGCCATGGTTGCTTTTGAAGCCCTGTGGCCATCCTCCGCGTCGGTAGCTATGCTCTTCCCGCTGTGACATCTGTATTTCCAAACCCGACCAGCCGTATTCGAGGAGAACAGCATGAGCGCTATCTACACCTTCGACGTCTTTTTGCAGCCTCGACGGCTTCGGCTCCCACAGCGGCAACTGGGGCGGTTACTGGGGCAAGCAGGGCCCCGAGCTGCTCGAACACCGTCTCGCCCTGTACAGCACGGAGCAGCGGATGGTCTTCGGGGCCAACACGTATCGGGCGTTCACGCGGATGCTGGCGTCGAGCAGCGAGGGTTCCGACGTCCGTGACTCATGGGTCACGCGGATGACGCACCTGCCGGCAACGGTCGTGTCGAGAACCCTGCAGGAACCGCTCGACTGGCCGGACGCCACCGTCGCGAGCGGCGACGCAGTGGACGTCGTCGCCCGGCTCAGGGAAGAGTCAGAAGTGCCCCTGCGCTCCCACGGCAGCCTGTCGATGAACCGCGCGCTGATGGCCGCCGGTCTGGTCGACCGCGTCCAGGTGACGGTCTTCCCGGTGATCACCGGCCAGACCGGAGAGCAGCCGATCTTCCAGGATGCCGCCGACTTCGATCTCGAGCTGATCGAGAGCCGGACGCTCGATGGCCACACCCAAGAGCTCATCTACCGGCCCACCCTCCACGTCTGAATCCCGGGCAACCGCCGTAATCAACCGCTTCCCGACCACCACTCCAAAAGGACTGAACGGTTACGGAACTCAGCGCACGGGAAGCGCTCAGCGCACCCGAAGCGCGTGGGCGCCCGTGATCCGCTGCAGCTCGCCGTAGCTGATGGAGAACATCGAGTGGTGGTCGCCCGCCCCGGCCCAGAGTGTGGCGTGGTTTTCGAGCGAGGTGTCCAGCAGGGTGCGGATCTTCGCCGGATGCCCCACAGGGGCAACCCCGCCCACTTCCTGGCCCGTGTGGTGCAGGACGAAGTCCGGCGCGGCGCGGCGGATCCGTCCGGTGCCCAGCTGGGAGGCCACCAGCCGGACGTCCACTTTGGCGGCTCCGCTGGCGAGAATCAGCAGGGGAGCGCCGTCGACTTCAAACACCAGACTGTTGGTGATTGCCGCAACGTCGCAGCCGAGCGCGTCAGCGGCGGCGGCCGCCGTCGGAACCGCATCGGGAAGAACCGTGACTGTGTCGCGGGCGCCGGCCGCGGTCAGGGCCCGGCGCACGTTGGCCACAGGGTCGGCAAGCATGTCCGTGCTCCGGTCGTCAGTAGCCCTGGGCATCCAGGATCGCGTCTTCCTCTTCTTCCGCGGTCGGCCGCTTACGCTTCCGGGGTGCCGGCGGACGACGTCGGGCTCCCGCGGCGGCGTGGGCAGGCTCACCGTCCAGCGCCTCGGCGTCCTCGGCATCCATCGCGGCGTTGCGCGCCTGCTGCCGGGCAGCGTATCCAAAGCCCACGAACATGAGGACGCCGAAGGCGAACCACTGCAGCGAGTAGGACAGGTGCGTACCCTCATCTACCGAGGGCATCGGGAACGGCTGCGGCATGTCCGCCACCGGCGGTGTCTCCGAGGCGAGTTGACCGTATGCGCCCGTGAGCAGCGGGTAGCCGAGCTCGGTGGCGTAGGTGGGCAGGTCAATGGATGCCAGCTGGCCTTCCGGCGCGCCGCGCTGCAGGGTGGGTTCGCTGTGCTTGAGCCGCACCACGGCAGTGATCTGCCCGGACGGCGGCGCCGGAATGGAGTCCGGCCGGCCGGGCGTCTTATTGCCGATCGGCAGCCAACCGCGGTCAACCACCACAGTCTCGCCCGACACGAGCCTGAACGGCACCACTACCTCGTATCCGGGCTGCCCGTTGAGGGGCCGGTTGCGCACGATCCGCTGCCCGTCGACGTCGTACGTGCCCTGGAGCCTGACCTGGGTCCATTCCTTGGACGGGTCCAGTTGGTTGAACTCATTGCGGGCCTGGGCAAACGTGATGGGAGTAGCAGAGTAGTTGGACGTGACGCGCTGGATTTCCGCGAGCGTCTCCGCCCGGCGGTCCATCTGCCAGCGGCCGAGGAAAACGCAACCGGTGGCGAAGATCGCGGCCAGCAGGAGATAGCCCAGCCACTTGCTGGAAAACAGGAACCTGTACATTCAGCTGTTCCCGCCCGCTTCAGCGCCCTCGAGCGGCACGGTTTCCTTCCAGAGCCCCCGCGTCTGCAGGTAGTCCTCCAGCCACGCCTTGTGCTCACCGCACGCCAGCCACACCTTGCGGCGGTCAGGCGTATGGATCTTGGGATTGTTCCAGAGCAGCTGCCAGGACGCATCGGCCCGGCAGGCTTTGCGGGAGCACGTGGCCGCGGATGCTGGCCCGGCCAGATCGCCGCTGCCGCCACCCAGGTTGAAAATGTTCATGAAGCTTTCTGTCCCCGGCCCTCGTCGTCTTCTTCGTCATCAGCAATGAGTTCGCCCTGGAGCACCGTCGGCTCATCGGCCGCGTCCGCGCTTTCGGCAGTCCCGGGTTCCTCGGCCGCTCCCAGCTCAGCGTAGGGCGTGTAATCGAGCAACGCATCGCTGTGGATCTCTGCCTTGTCCGAACCGTTGGCGATCACCACAGCGACCCACGGCAGGAACACCGCACCCGCCACCGCAACCAGCTTGAACCAGCCGTCCACCACGAAGATCAGAATCAGGCACACCATGCGGATACCCATGGCGAGGGCGTACTTGATCATGCGCTCCCGCATGTCTTCGGAATGCGCTGCGGCGGCGTCCGTGATGCTGATTACTTCCGGATGGCCGGCGGCTGCGTCACGCTTCCCGGGCGTCTGCTGTCCGGGTTGGGGTTCAGGTATCACGACTGTCTCATCACGCTCCAATGGCTACCCCAATTCTCTCACCATCCGAAGTTGGCTCCCAATCGGACGATAAGATCGGAGGCAGTCAAAATTCCAGCCACCACAGCGGAGCCATGCTCCGCGGAAATCCGGAGCACACATGTCTGAAGCAGCAACCACGGCCCGCAGCGTCCTTATCACCGGCGGAAACCGCGGCATCGGCCTGGCCATCGCGGAAGCATTCCTGGCCAACGGCGACAAGGTGGCCGTGACCTACCGCAGCGAATCGAAGCTGCCGGAGGGTGTCCTCGGGGTCAAGGCCGACGTAACCGACGAAGCCTCCGTTGACGCTGCGTTCGCCGAGGTTGAGGCCGCCCACGGTCCCGTCGAGGTGCTGGTGGCCAACGCCGGCATCACCAAGGACACGCTGCTGCTGCGCATGAGCGAGAACGACTTCACGTCCGTCATCGACACCAACCTGACCGGCGCGTTCCGCGTCATCAAGCGCGCCTCGAAGGGCATGATCCGGCTGCGCAAGGGCCGCGTGGTACTCATTTCCTCCGTTTCGGGCCTCTACGGCGCGCCGGGCCAGATCAACTACTCCGCCTCCAAGGCCGGGCTTGTCGGCATCGCCCGCTCCCTGACCCGCGAGCTCGGTTCGCGGGGAATCACGGCTAATGTGGTGGCTCCCGGATTCATCAACACGGACATGACGGCCGAACTGCCGGAAGCAACCCAGAAGGGTTACCTGTCCAGTATCCCCGCCGGGCGCTTCGCAGACGCCTCGGAGGTGGCCAACGTGGTGCGCTGGATCTCCAGCGACGAGGCCGCCTACATTTCCGGCGCCGTCATTCCGGTCGACGGCGGCCTCGGCATGGGGCACTAGGCCCCCAGGCGCACGACTTCGCCAACGGGCAGGCCACCGGCTTCTTTGTCGCGTTCCGACAAAGGAAACCGGCCTGCCCGCTGGCATGATGGACTGCAGGCCATCAGTCATTAGACGTTTTGAACAAAGATCAAGATTTAGATAAGGGAGCCCACATGGGACAGTTGGACAACAAGACAGCCATCGTCACCGGTTCTTCGCGCGGCATCGGCGCCGAAGTTGCCAAGATCCTCGCCGGCGAGGGCGCCGCCGTCGTGGTTAACTACCGCCAGAAGGCGCCCCGCGCCAACAAAGTGGTGGCCGGGATCCAGGCCGACGGCGGCCGTGCCGTCGCCGTGGGCGCTGACCTGACCACCCTCGAAGGCGTGCAGGCGCTGGCCAGCGCCGCCATGGAAAACTTCGGCTCGCTCGACGTCCTGGTCCTCAACGCCTCCGGCGGCATGGAAACAGGGATGGAAGAGGACTACGCCCTCAAGCTCAACCGCGACGCGCAGGTCAACATGCTCAACGCCGCCGCGCCCCTGATGAAGGAGGGCTCCCGCGTTGTCTTCGTGACCAGCCACCAGGCCCACTTCATCAATTCGGTGCCCACCATGCCCGAGTACGAGCCCGTGGCCCGCAGCAAGCGTGCCGGTGAGGACGCCCTGCGTGAGCTGCTGCCGAACCTGGCGGACAAGGGCATCACCCTGGTGGTCGTGTCCGGCGACATGATCGAAGGCACCGTGACCGCGACGCTGCTGGACCGGTCGAACCCCGGCGCCATCGAGGCCCGCCGCGCCGAGGCCGGCAAGCTGTACTCCGTTGAGGAGTTCGCCGCGGTGGTTGCCAGCATGGCCACCGCCGACGTCGAGTCCGGCCACACGGAATACGCCGGCGGCGCGGACTACTTCGGCAAGAACGCCGGCTAGTCCGTCCGGCATCTGCCGTCCGCGGGTTCCTGACGCGGGTTCCTGACCCGGATCCCTGACCCGAAGGCCCGGCGCAACAGCGCCGGGCCTTCGGCGTCCCCGCCGCGGTGGCCGCGGCCTGCATCAGCAGTACACAAATCGGGCCGCGCAGGCGTTGTCCGGCCGGCCTGGGGCGCCTAGGGTCATAGCCATGGCAGACGATGCAGCAGCAGCGAAGCGGAGCTATCCGGCCGGCGTGCCGTGCTGGGTGGACAGCCAACAGCCGGACGTGGGAACGGCCACGAAGTTCTACGGGGGACTGCTCGGTTGGGAGTTCGACGCCGGCACGGTGCCACCCGGGGACACTGGCAGTTACGCAATCGCCCGGCTCGGCGGCCAGGAGACAGGCGCCATCACCGGTTTCGGCACCGGCCCCCACGGCGTCCCCGCCTGGAACACGTACATCGGAGTCGAGAATGCAGACGCCGCAGTGCGTCATCTGCTGTCAGCCGGGGCCACTCTCAAATCGGCTCCTGCCGATACAGGCGTTGGCGGCGTGTGGGCCGCGCTGGCCGATCCCGAGGGGGCGGAGTTCCGCATCTGGCAGCCGGCGGAGCGGCCGGGCGCCCAGGCGGTCAACGTGCCGGGCGGCTGGAACTTCAGCGACCTCCATACCGCGGACACGGATGCTGCCGCGGACTTCTATGCCAGGGCCTTCGGCTGGCAATTTGACCGTCTCGACTTCGGCACCATGATCCGCCGTCCAGGCTACGGCGACCATCTGGAAGCCACCGTCGACCCGGATATCCGGGCCCGCCAATCCGGGGACGCGGTCCCCACAGGTTTCGCCGACGCAGTGGGCTGGCTTGCGCCTACCGCCCCTGGCGAGCGGCCGCACTGGCATGTCACCTTCACCGTCGCGGACCGTGACCGGGCGGTGCAGGAGGCGGAGCGCCTGGGCGGCCACGTCCTGGCGCAGGACGAGACCGAGTGGACACGGACCGCCCTGATCCGGGACCCCGGCGGGGCCGTGTTCACGGCAAGCCAGTTCACGCCGCCGTCGGGCTTCTAGTTCCGGATGTTCAGACGCCGGCGATGTGCCGCACCGCGTCGAGGTACGGGATGTTGATGGCGGCGTCGGCCACGGCACGGACGGCGGGCTTGGCGTTGAAGGCCACGCCGATGCCCGCGGCGCCGAGCATGTCCAGGTCGTTGGCGCCATCGCCCACTGCGATGGTGTGCTCCAACACGATGCCCTCGGCGGCCGACCATTCGCGGAGGTACTTTTCCTTGGCTGCACGGTCAATCACAGCCCCGAGGACCTTGCCCGTCAGGGCCCCGTCCACGATCTCCAGCTCGTTGGCGATCCAGTAATCCATGCCGAGGTCCTCGGCGATGGGGCGCAGGATCTGGTTGAAGCCGCCGGATACCACCGCAACGGCGTGGCCCGCAGCCTTGAATGCGGCCACCAGCTCCGCGGCACCCTCGCTCAGCTTCACTTCTGCGCGGACCGAGTCGACGACGGCGGCCGGCAGCCCCGCAAGGACGGCCACGCGGGCGTGCAGGCTTTGCGCGAAGTCGAGTTCACCGCGCATGGCGGCTTCCGTAACGGCAGCGACTTCGTCGCGCTTTCCGGCATAGGCGGCGAGGAGCTCGATGACCTCCTGCTGGATCAGGGTGGAGTCGACGTCCATGATGAGCAGCTTGCGCTCGGCCTTCCGCAGTTCCGCGGGGACGATGGCGGTGTCCACGCCGGCCCGCTCCGCGTTCTCCTTCGCGGCGGCAACCGCGTGCCGCAGGCCGGCGATGTCCGCGGCAGAGCCGGACGGCACGGAAAAGTCCACGGTGCAGACCTCGAAGCGTCCGTCGCCTGTGCTGGCAGCTTCTCCGAAGCTGGCACCGGAGTCCGCCAGCAAGGACCGCAGGTTTTCCGGTTCCGAGGGGGACAGTTTCAGGCCATAGCTGACCGCAGTCACGTTCGAAGTCATGGCTGCAATCTTAGCCAGCGCAGCGCCGCCTCCCGAATCCGTTGCATGGAATCAGTCCCCACCCGGCTCCCAGCAAACGTCCGGCCAACCCGGAGGCCGGTCCGGCAGAATGGCCGGATGCTCTTTGCCTTGATTGCCCGCCTGCGCCCGGCGCCCTTGCTGAGGGCGTCGCAGCAGGTTCTTTTCTGCTGGGCCGGGGCTCTCCTGGTGGCCGGTGACGCTGTTTTCTGGCTCATGTTCGCTGCCGTCCAGTCAGATTCGGGGCTGGCCGCCCTGGATGGTCCTGTGCACAGCCTGATGGTGGATTCCCGGAATCCCGCGGCCACCGTTCTGCTGGCGGCCCTGACCACCGTGACATCGCCGGAAACGCTGAGCGTCATCGGAGGGGCGTTTGCCCTGGCGTGGGCGCTGTGGAAGAGGGAGCTGTGGCGCCCGGCGGTCCTCATGGGTGCCATGGTGCTGGCCGTTGTGCTGACAACCCTCATCAAGCAAGCGGTTGGGCGGTCCCGGCCGTCGTCCTCTGATTTCCTGCTCGGTCCCGACGACGCACTTTCCTTCCCGTCGGGGCACACTGTCGGCATCGGCGTATTCTCCGTTGTGCTCGCCTACCTCGTGCTATCCCGTTCGGGAACACGTACGACGGCGGTACTTGGGTTCTGTGCCGCCTTTGCACTCACGGCACTGGTCGGCTTGAGCCGGCTGTACCTCGGCTATCACTGGCTTACCGACGTCGTGGCGTCCTGCGGGGTGACCCTCGCCGTGGCAGCCGTCGCGGTGTTCGCAGACGCAGCGCGGCACGGTAGGGCAGAACCGCGCACCGGAACGGGCGACGTCCGGACGCAGGACACTTTGGTGGTGGCAGACGCGTCAGCGCCGGACGCGCAGGCGTAGCAACGCCACGGCTGCGGCCGCGATTACTGCAGCCGCGAAGGCACTGACGCCGGAGTAGCCGGTCAGGCCCATGACCGGCCCCGCTGCCGCGCTTCCCACCGCGGCGGCCAGCGACATGGTGGCGTCCGAGAACCCCTGGACCGGGACGCGTTCAGCGGGTGTGAGGGAAGCCACGAGCAGGGTGGAACCGGCAACGGTGGTTGCCGACCAGCCCAGCCCGAGAAGGATCAGGCCAACGGTGACCGCTCCCATGCTCTGGGACGCCAGCCCTGCCAGTGCCACAGCCGCGAGCAGGGTGAGCAGGCCCGCCAGCGCGGTGGCGTGTGGCCCAAGGCGGTCAGTAAGGACGCCCATCAGCGGCGACAGGGCATACATCCCCGCGATGTGCAGGGAGATGGTCAGGCCGATCAGTGCGATGGTGTCGGCATTCCCGGCCGCGTGTCCGGCGTGGTGCTGCATGTGCAGCGGTGTCATGGACATCACGGCGACCATGACCGCGTGGGCCGCAATGACCGCTACGACGGCTCCGCGGGCGGTAGGGTGCCGTTTCACGGTCCGCCAGCCTTCACGCCAGGTGTCGAAGAGCCTGGAAGCAGGCAGAACGTCCGCCCCGTCGAGGGCGCGGCGGGTCAGCAGCGGGTCCGGGTGCAGGGACAGCGCCACGATCGCAGCGCCAACCACCATCCCCAACGCAGAGATCAGGAAGGGACCGGCAGCAGGCGGAATGTCCAGCCAGCCAGCCAGGACGGCTCCGGGGGAGACCATGTTGGGTCCCGCGACGGCGCCGATGGTGATCGCCCACACCACCAGGGAGAGGTCCCGTCCCCGGTGGGCCGGCTCGGCCAGGTCCGTCGCAGCGAAGCGGGCCTGCAGGTTGACCGCCGAAGCCAGACCAACGAGGAAGGATCCGGCAAGCAGGAGCACAAACAGTTGCGCGGTCACTGCGGTGACCATCAGGAAAGTGCCGGCGATCGCCGCGGCCAGGCCGGTGGTGAGGGCCACACGGCGACCCCGTTGCAGGGCCAGCCGGGAGAGCGGAATCGCCGTGGCCGCGGTGCCGAGGGTGAGGGCTGTGTTGACGGACCCGGCCCACGCTTCGGACCCTGACAGGTCAACGGCCAGGATGGAGCCCAGGGCGAGGGTTGAGCCGTTGCCCAGGCCCGAGAAGATCTGTGCGATCGACAGGGTACGCACGATGCGGCGCTGGGTGGAACGGCTTGCTTCGGCGGTGCTGGTCAAGTCGGGTGGTCCCCTCGGGCTGGTGCTCGTCGTGGAAAACCTCCACAGGACAACTGTGATGTCATGGGTTTATGCAGTTCAACCATGACAACATGCACGGGGTGCGTTTGGCGGAATCGCTCGTCAACATGCTCGCCGACGGCCCGTGGGGCAGTGCCGCCCTGCAGGATCTCCTGACAACGCACATGTTCCGCTCACCCCGGATCACACCCGCGAACCAGGACGAAATGCGGGAGTGGGCCGTCCGGCTGCGGACGGTCTTCGCAGCCGAGGACCAGGCGGACCGCTGCGCGGCGGTCAACGCCCTGCTGGCCGAGGGCGTGCGGCGCGTATTCCTGACCACCCACGACGACATGCTCCCGCATCTTCATTTCGCGGACGCCGGCGAAACCCTGGCCGAAAGGGTGCGTGCGGTCACCGCCGGCGGGCTTGCGATCTTCATGACCGAGGCGGCGGGTGAGCGGCTGGGCGTCTGCGCCTGGCGGGACTGCAGCCGCGTATTCGCCGACACCAGCCGCGGCGGAAACCGTACGTACTGCTCAGCCCGGTGCGGCAACGCCGACGCTGTCCGGCGCTATCGCGGCCGGGCGCGGACCCTTTAGCGCGCGCCGAATGAAGCGAGCGCCAGCTGACGCGGGTGCTCCAGCCGGCGAGCGCACCTGGCGCCACTGGGCCACAGCGCCACCGTGACTGGACCACCGCGGCGTAACAAGAGGCAGGGAATTTGTGAAGCTATGGCGTCCGGGGACTGGCGGCCGTCGGCGTAAGGACCATCTCGTCGAGTTTGGGCAGGGCGTGGCGGAGCCGGTGCGCTGCCTCCTGCATGGTCTGTTCAGCCAGGCGAAGGCTGGTGTCGTCGACGGCGATGGTGGCCGCACCCTGAAGGCGGTGACCGACCCAGCGGAGCTGCACGCGCTTCACGCCAATGATTCCGGGCGTGTCCTCCAGGGTGCAGCGGGCGCTGTCCACGAGTTCCGGCTCGATTCCGTCCATCAGCCGGCGGCCGATGCTGCGGACAGTTCCCCACAGCAGGACGATGATGGCCGCCGAGATCAGCAGGCCCACGATCGGGTCCGCCAGGGGGAAGCCGAGCATGACGCCGCCGGCGCCAACCACCACGGCCAGGGATGTGAAGCCGTCCATGCGGGCGTGCACGCCGTCGGCCACCAGCGCCGCCGAGCCAATCCGACGCCCGACCCTGATGCGGTAGATTGCCACTGCCTCGTTTCCGGCGAAGCCGATCAGCCCTGCGCCCATGACCCAGCCCAGGTTCTGGAGCGCCTGGGGGTGGATCAGCCGGTCCACCGACTGCCACGCCGCCAGTACCGCTGACAGTGCGACGACGGCGACGATGAACAGCCCGGCCAGATCCTCGGCCCTGCCGAAGCCATACGTGTAACGGCGGGTGGCCGCCCGACGGCCCAGGATGAACGCAATCCACAACGGAACGGCGGTCAGGGCGTCCGAAAAGTTGTGGATGGTGTCAGCCAGCAACGCGACGGAACCGCTCACCAGAACGACAAGGAACTGCAGGACCGTCGTCCCGAGGAGCATGAACAGGCTGATTTTCAGCGCCCGGATGCCCTGTGCGCTGGCCTCCAGGGCGTCGTCGACCGAGTCGGCGGCATCATGGGTGTGCGGGACGAAGAGCTCGAAAAGCCAGCCCTTCATCCCCTTGTGGTGCTTGTGCCCGTGGCCGTGGTTATGCCCGTGCTCGTGATGCCCCTCCTGCTTATGGTCATGACCGTGATCGTGGTCATGCTCATGATGCTCGTAGTCCGCGGCGCTTCCGTTTATGGGCAGCCCGGTGGCCTGCGTCCCGTCACGCACAGTCCGGTCGCTCACGATGCGGCTCCATTCATGCGGTGGTGCGCCGGCTGTCCGCCGAGCGCATGCTCGGCCTGGAAGATCGCATCCGCGACGAGCTGTCGTGCGTGCTCGTTTTCGAGCCGGTAGAGGACCCTGGTCCCGTCCTGGCGGGTGGAGACCATTCGCGCCAGCCGCATCTTGGCCAAGTGCTGGGACACGGCCGCCGGCGACTTGCCCACCACCTCGGCCAACGCTCCCACGGCCATCTCACCCTCGCGCAGGGCCATGATGATCCGCACCCGGGTGGCGTCCGCCAGCATGGCGAAGATCTCTACCGCGAGCTCCACGTACTGGCTGTCGACGTCAAGCCTGCAAGCCTGCTTATCTGCGTTCATACGCATATAGTGTCATAAACGTGGAGGGCGTGCCGACGACTGGAGTTACCGGTTATCAGTCGCACCGTGTTTTGTCCTAGTGTCTACTTCTATGAGTGATGTTCTTGAAATGGCCGCCGTCAGCGTTGTGCGCGGAGCCAAAACGCTCCTGAGCAAGGTGGACTGGCAGGTCAGGGAAGGCGAGAGGTGGGTCATTCTTGGCCCCAACGGCGCCGGCAAGACCACTCTGCTGCAGATCGCTGCTGCGAGGCTCCACCCCACCAGCGGTATTGCCGGCATCCTGGACGAAAGCCTCGGAAAGGTGGACGTCTTCGAACTGCGGCCGCGGATCGGCCTCTCCTCGGCGGCCCTGGCCAACCAGATCCCGGAGTACGAGAAAGTGCTCAACGTCGTCGTCACCGCCGCCTACGGCGTGACCGGCCGCTGGCGCGAAGGCTACGAGAAGGACGACGAACGCCGCGCCTTCGCCCTCCTGAACGACTGGGGCATGGGGCCGCTCCTGAACCGGAAGTTCTCCACGCTCTCCGAGGGTGAACGCAAGCGCGTGCAGATCGCCCGGGCCCTGATGACGGACCCCGAACTGCTGCTGCTCGACGAGCCCGCCGCCGGCCTGGACCTGGGCGGCCGCGAGGACCTTGTGCACCGCCTTAGCCAGCTGGCCATGGACGAGGACGCCCCGGCGATCGTGCTGGTCACCCACCACCTTGAGGAAGTCCCGCCGGGCTTCACCCACGCCATGCTGATGCGCGACGGCGAAGTGGTGGCTGCCGGGCCGGTCGAAGAGGTCCTCACCTCGGGCAACCTGAGCGAGACCTTCGGCCTGCCCCTGGACGTCGCGGTAAACGCCGGCCGTTACACGGCAACCGCCCGCCGCTAGCGGGGCGGTCGGCACAGCGTGGAGTTTTTCAGCGGCATCCTTGTGTTCTTCGCCGGCCTCTGGGCCGGCACCATCAACAGCGTCGTCGGGTCCGGAACCCTCGTCACCTTCCCGGTGCTGATCGCCCTGGGCATCGCCCCGGTGACGGCCTCCATGAGCAACGCCATGGGCCTCGTCGCCGGCGGCGCAGCAGGCGCGTGGGGTTACCGCCGCGAGCTGAAGGGCCGCGGCCGGCAGCTCCTGCGGCTGCTCCCGGCGTCCCTGCTGGGCGGCATCAGCGGAGCCTGGCTCCTGCTCCACCTGCCGGAAAAGGTCTTCCATTACGCGGCGCCGGTGCTCATTGTGCTGGCCCTGCTGATGGTGGTGTTCCAGCCCAGGCTCCAGCAATGGGTGCGGAACCGCGAGGAAAACCCCGAGCATGCCCTGCGGGACAAGCACCACGGCGTTTTGCTGGTGGTCCTCGTCTTCCTCGCCGGCGTGTATGGCGGATACTTCGTCGCGGCCCAGGGAATCCTGCTGGTGGGCATCCTCGGCGTGTTCATGACGGGCACCATCCAGAACGCCAACGCCATGAAAAATGTCCTGGTGCTGGGCGTGAACCTGATCGCGGCCGCGTCCTATCTGCTGTTTGCCTTCGACCGGATCAACTGGGCGGTGGTGGCAATCATCGCCGTCAGCTCCCTCATCGGCGGCCTCGCCGGCGCCAAGGTTGGCCGCAGGTTGTCCCCACCCGTTCTGCGCGGCGTCATCTTTGCCCTGGGCCTCGTGGCGCTCGGCTTCCTGGTCGCGAACCTGCTCAAGTGATGACTGAATGCATTTGATCGAAGTGCAAGCGCTTATCGAAGTGCCTGTGTTTACGCCTATCGAAATGCCTGTGTTTATAGGAATGACAGCCCGGTGACTTTCCACTATCTCGAGTCCGTCGCTGATCCGCGCGTCTCCGACTACACCCAACTGACGGACGTGCACCTCCGGAAGCTCCGCGAACCCGCCGAGGGCATGTACATCGCCGAATCTTCGCGCGTCCTCCGGCGCGCCCTCGCTGCCGGGCACCGGCCGCGCTCTTTCTTCCTCGCCGAAAAATGGGTTGCGGACCTCGCGGACATCTTCGAGAAGTATCCGGACGTTCCCGCGTACATCGGCAGCGCCGGCCTCCTGGAGGAGATCACCGGGTTCCACCTCCACCGCGGTGCCATGGCGGCCATGCACCGCCCTGCGCCGGTCCCGCTGCCGGAACTGCTGGCCGGCGCCCGCCGCGTGGCGGTGCTGGAGGACATCGTGGACCACACCAATGTGGGCGCCATCTTCCGGTCGGCGGCGGCGCTGGATGTGGATGCCGTCCTGGTCTCGCCCCGCTGCGGCGATCCGCTGTACCGCCGCAGCGTCCGCGTCAGCATGGGCACCGTCTTCCAGGTGCCGTGGGCCCGGCTGGACAGCTGGCCGCAGGACCTCACTCTCCTTAGGGAGCAGGGCTTCACGGTGGCGGCGATGGAGCTCACCGAGGAGGCCGTGGACCTGGACCAGTTGGCCGCGAGCAACCCGGAGCGGCTCGCCCTGGTGCTGGGCACGGAAGGTGCCGGCATGAGCGCGGACACGCTGGCCGCTGTCGACCTCGCCGTGAAGATCCCGATGCGTGCGGGCGTGGACTCGCTCAACGTGGCGGCGGCGTCAGCCGTCGCATTCTGGGAGCTGCGGCCGCGGGCCTGAACTCGCCGGAACGGCAGGTTCGTTAGTTCCTCCGCCATCCGCTATGATTGATAGCTGGTTCCCCTGTGATTTTCGCCGGCCTTTCGGCTGGCCGAAGCGCGGACGGAAGCCATCCCATTCATACCTGGCAACTGGCAAAATCCAGTTGCGTGAACAAAAGGTCCCATTATGAAGTCTGATATCCACCCGAAGTACGAAGCTGTTGTTTTCAACGACCTGGCCTCCGGCACGAAGTTCCTGACCCGCTCCACCGTGTCTTCCTCGAAGACCATCGAGTGGGAAGACGGCAACACCTACCCGGTCATCGACGTCGAAATCTCCTCCGAGTCCCACCCGTTCTACACGGGCAAGCAGCGCATCATGGACTCCGCTGGCCGCGTCGAGCGCTTCAACGCTCGCTTCAAGGGCTTCGGCGGCAAGAAGTAATTCACTTCCCCCAAGGTTCTTTGGAAAGCCCGCACCGGCAACGGTGCGGGCTTTTCGCGTTTGTGGGGCAGGATGGAAGGCATGACTGCCACGCCAGGTTCTGCAACAGGGAGGGCGGCCCGGGGGCTGCACGGCGAGTACAAGGTCCCGGGCGGCAAGCTCGTGGTGGTGGACCTCGACGTCGTGGACGGCGCCTTCACGGACGTTTCCCTCAGCGGCGACTTTTTCCTCGAACCGGACGAGGCCCTCCTGGCCATCAACGCCGCCCTGGAAGGATTGCCGGAAAATTCGACGGCGGCCGACATCGCCGCCGCCGTGGAGGCCTCCCTCCCGGAGGACGCCGTGCTGTTCGGTTTCTCGGCCGACGCCGTGGCCATCACCGTCCGCAGGGCGCTGGCCAAGGCCACCGCGTGGACGGACCACCACTGGAGCATCATCGCGCCCGCTGTGCTGCCCACGCACCTGAATGTGGCGCTGGACGAGGTGCTCACCGAGGAGGTCGGCGCCGGCCGCCGCAACCCCGCCATTCGCTTCTGGGACTGGGAGGAACCGTCCGTGGTGATCGGCAGCTTCCAGTCCTACCGCAATGAGGTGCATCCCGAGGGCGTGTCCCGGCACGGCATCACGGTGGTCCGCCGCATCAGCGGCGGGGGAGCGATGTTCATGGAGGCGGGCAACTGCATCACGTACTCGCTCTACCTGCCGCAGACGCTCGTGGACGGCATCAGCTTTGCCGACTCCTACGCCTTCCTCGACGCGTGGGTGATGGCCGCCCTGAAGAAGCTCGGCATCGACGCCTTCTATGTGCCGCTCAACGACATCGCCACCGGCCAGGGCAAGATCGGCGGGGCGGCCCAGAAGCGGCTGGCCAACGGCGGCATGCTGCACCACGTGACCATGAGCTACGACATCGACGCCGACAAAATGGTGGACGTGCTCCGGATCGGCAAGGAAAAGCTCTCGGATAAGGGGACCACCAGCGCCAAGAAGCGCGTGGACCCACTGCGCCGCCAGACAGGCCTGGCCCGGGCCGAAATCGTGGCGGCCATGATGGAGGTGTTCGCCGAGCGCTACGGGGCCACACCGTCGGAAATCACGGACCAGGAACTGGAGACTGCCCGTCAACGCGTCGCGTCAAAGTTCGGCACGGACGCGTGGCTCCACCGGGTCCCCTGAACCCCTAGAGACCCCCCATCGAGTGCTCCGTAACTGCCCTTCTGAGAGGTCAAAAGGGCACTTATGGAGCAACCGACGGGGTCTCCACCGACACAGCCTGTGCCGCCAGTGACCGGTGCAGGTGGCTGCGCTGCTCGATGATGATCCGGCGCAGGGCACGCGGGGCGTCCGCGTGCTCTGAGAGCCAGCGGCCGGTGCGTGCCACCACGGGATGGTCCTCCGGGGTGGTGGCCGAGCCCAGGTCCCGGACGGACGGGTACAGCCCTCGGACGATCCGGCTGGCGATTTCGATGCTCCGCTCCGCCCACACCGTTTCCAGGCATCCGAAGTAGGGCTCCACAAACGGGTCCAGGAGCTCCTCGGTGGCTGTGTTGAAACCTGCGATGGTCGCGCTGAGCAGCTGGTTGGAGAGCTTCGTCCCGCGCACTGCGGCGTCCCAGGCTGCCGCCTTGACCGCTGCCTCGGGCCGCGCGGCCAGCGCCGTGGCGTGTCCGGCGCGGCCGGAAGCCGTGGTGTCCCTCGCCAGCTCGGCGTCGAGCTCCTGCTCCGTGGCCAGGCCCCGGGCCGCCAGCGCATGCCACAGGCTCCAGCGGAGTTCCGCGTCCACGGACAGTCCGGGCACCCGCTCGCTGCCGTCCAGCAGGCCGCGGAGCAGTGCCGTCTGGCTGCCCTCAGTCCGGCTGACCGTGGCGAGCGTCCTGGCCCAGGCAAGCTGCTGGTCCGAGCCGGGTTCCGCCGCGTACAGTTCCCGTGCCGCGCCCTCGGCGAAGGAATTCCGCAGGGCTTCGCGGCCCCGGGCCGGCACGTACTGCTCAAGGGCCATGGTGGCGTTGCCCAGGATGTTCAGCAGGACGCCGATGCCGGACTCGGCGGCAGCAAAGCGGAGCACAGCGTCCACATACTGCGAAGCGGGCGTAATGCCGTCGCGGGCCGAATTCCACAGCGCGGACCAGCTCAGGGCGCGGGCCATGGGGTCGGCGATGCGGTCCAGCGAGGAACGGATGGTGGCCTCGGAGAGGGGGTCGAGCCGGACCTTGGCGTAGCTGAGGTCCTCGTCGTTGACCAGCAACAGGGCTGGCCGGGCCTTCCCGGACAGGGCGGTTATTTCCTGGGTACCTCCGGCCAGGTCGGTTTCCACGGAATCAGTGCGGACCAGCGCCCCGTCGGCGTCGAAGTTGTACAGCCCGACGCGCAGCCGGTGCGGGCGCGGCTCCTGCCGCCCGGTGACGGGATCGGGAGCGTCCTGCAGCAGCACGACCCGTTCGAGGACGGCCGTCCCGTCAGCCGCCTCAGCGGTCTCCAGTTCGGTGCTCAGCGTCGAGATGCCGGACGTCTGGAGCCACTGCCTGGCCCAGGTGGTGAGGTCCCGGCCGGAGGACTCGGCCAGCGCAGCCAGCAGGTCCGCCAGCCTGGTGTTGCCGTACTCGTGGTCCCTGAAGTACTGCCGGGCACCCGCAATGAAGGCGTCGAAGCCAACGTACGCCACGAGCTGCTTCAGGACCGAGGCGCCCTTCGCGTACGTGATGCCGTCGAAGTTCTGCTTTGCCGCCTCGAGGTCCGGGATATCGGCGACGATCGGGTGGGTGGTGGGCAACTGGTCCTGGACATAGGCCCAGGCCTTGCGCTTGTTCGCGAAGTTGACCCAGGCGGTGTCCCAGTCCGTGGCGCGGTCCACGCCGAGGGTGCCCATGTAGTCCGCGAAGGACTCCTTCAGCCACAGGTCGTCCCACCACTGCATGGTCACGAGGTCGCCGAACCACATGTGCGCCATCTCGTGCAGCAGCGTGTTGGCGCGGCCCTGGTACTGGGAATCGGCGGCCCGCGAGGTGAACACGTAGTCTTCCGTGAAGGTGACCAGGCCGGGGTTTTCCATTGCCCCGAGGTTGTATTCGGGCACGAAGGCCTGGTCGTATTTGCCCCACGGATAGGGGTAGGCGAACAGCCTGTTGAAGAATCCGAGTCCCTGCTTGGTGAGCCGGAACAGCTCGGCGGCGTCGAACGAGGGCGCCATGGACGCCCGGCAGTAAAGTGCCAGTGGCACATCAAGGCGGGTCCCGCCGTCGTCCGTCCCGCTCCAATGGTCCTCGGCCTTGAAATAGGGCCCGGCCAGTACAGTCGTGATGTAGGTGGACATGGGCAGGGTGGGAGCGAAGTCCCAGCGGGAGGCCCCGGTGTCCTCCGCCAGGGGCAGGCGCGCCGCCACGGCTCCGTTGGAGGCCACCTCCCAGCCGGCCGGGGCGGTGACGGAGAAGGTGAACCGGGCCTTGAGGTCGGGCTGTTCGAAGTTGGCGAAAACGCGGCGGGCATCGGCCGGCTCGTACTGGGTGTAGAGGTAGCACTGGCCGTCGGCCGGGTCGAAGAACCTGTGCATGCCCTCGCCCGAGCTGCTGTAGAGCGCCGTTCCGGTGACCGTCACCTCGTTCTCGGCCTGCAGGTTCTCCAGCCGGATCCGTGCGCCGTCCACCACGTCGCGGACCGGCAGTTCCGCGCCGTTAAGCACCACGCTGTGCACGTCTCCGGCGATGAAGTCCAGGAAGGTGGAGGCCCCGGGCTGCGCCGCAGAGAACGAAATGGTGCTGCGGCTGGTGTACCCGCGGGCGTCCGGATCCGGTGCGTTGCGGACGTCGAGTGAGACGTCGTAGCTGTGGGTGGTGATGAGGGCGGACCGCTCTGCCGCTTCGTTGCGCTGGAGGTTCTGATTCGACACCGGACTATTGAATCACGAGCGCAGATGAACGATGGGCTCTACTGAACCATGAGCAGCGCGGCAGCCAACCCGAGGACCGCAATCAGCAGCCAGGCCGCCAGGGCGGCGAGCACGGCGCGCGCCCCGGTGTGCAGCAGGGTGCGGATGCGCACCGCCGATCCGAGGCCAAAGAGGGCGGCGCCCAGCAGCACGTCCTGCAGGCCGGCCGCCGCCTCCAGCCACCCGGCGGAGAGCCAGCCGCTGGAGCGCAGCGCCACCATGGCCACGAATCCGACGACGAACAGCGGAACCAGCGGAGGCTTGCCCCCTGCAGGTCCGCCGGCCCGGCCACCGGCTTCCCGGCGGTGCCGGATCCGCTGCTCTGCCCCGGCCATGGCCACCATGGGTGCCAGGAGGATCACCCGGGTGAGTTTGACGACGACGGCGAGGGCCAGTGCCGCCGGACCGGCGGTTTGCGCCGTGGCCACCACCTGCCCGACGTCGTGGACGGAGGCACCGGTCCACGCACCGAAGGCCTCGGTGCCCAGATGCAGCGGATGGACCAGCAGCGGGAGCACGCCGATGGCCAGCGTCCCGCACAGCGTCACCAGGGCCACGGGCAGGACCGTGTCCCGGTGGCTGATCCGCCGCACCGCGGCCATCGCGCCGATCGCCGAGGCGCCGCAGATGGAAAAGCCGGTGGCGATCAGCAGGGCAGTATCGGCCGGAAGCCGGAACAGCCGGGAAATCCCGTAGGTGCCGGCGAAGCTGGCCACCACCACCGCCGCGATGAGCAGGAGGGCCAGCCAGCCGAGGCCGAGCACGTCCGAGAGGCTCACCTTCAGCCCCAGGAGCACGATGCCGCCGCGCATCAGGTGCTTGCCGGCGAAGTCCAGCCCGGGCCGGGCACGCCCGGCCGTCCACACGGCCGTGCCGGGAAGGTTGGCTGCCAGCAGGCCCAGGACCACGGCCAGGGTCATGGCCGGAAGGGCGGGCACGGCGCCATGGATGGCGAACGCGAAGGCCAGGGCGACGACGGCGGTCAGCAGGCCGGGCAGATTCCGGGTAAGGTTCTGATGCGTCATCCTGCGCAACTGCGCCAGCAGCGGCGGCGGGAGTCGGAAGTCTGGCACCTCACAACCTTGCCGGACGTCGACGCCAAAGACCAACCGGAAGTCCCGCCAACACGCCAGGGCTGGGACGGGAAATGAATTCGCAACAAAAAGGTGGTTGGCTAATGACCATGTCTGACCTATTCCAGGATTACTCCGAGGCTGCCGGCCGCACCGGCGCCTACGACGAGATGTTTGCCCCCGGGCAAAAGGCACGCCAGTCGTATGGCCAGGTTGCGGGCGCGCTGCGGCAGCTGTCCCTGGCGGACGTCAGCGCGCGGGCGGACTCGATGGCGAGGACGTTCCTGGACCGCGGCGTGACGTTCGACTTCGCGGGGGAGGAGCGCCCGTTTCCGCTGGACATCGTGCCGCGCGTCATCCCCGCCCGTGAATGGGACGTGCTGGAACGCGGCGTCGCCCAGCGGGTGCGGGCGCTCGAGGCGTTCCTGAAGGACGTCTACGACAAGATGACCGTGGTGTCCGACGGCGTGATCCCGCGCCAGCTGATTACCACCAGCGCGCACTTCCACCGCGCCGTGCACGGCTTCGAACCAGCGGGCGGGGTTCGGGTGCACATCTCCGGCATCGATGTGGTCCGGGACGCCGAGGGAACGTTCCGGGTCCTCGAGGACAACGTCCGTGTGCCGTCCGGCGTGAGCTACGTGCTGGAAAACCGGCGGGCCATGGCAAAGGGCCTGCCGGAAGCCTTCGGCCAGCAGCTCATCCGTCCGGTGGAGGAATACCCGCGCCGGCTGCTCTCCGCCCTGCGCAAGACGGCGCCGTCGGGCGTGGACGATCCCACCGTGGTGGTGCTGACCCCCGGCGTCTTCAACAGCGCCTACTTCGAGCACACGCTCCTGGCCGGCCTGATGGGTGTGGAGCTGGTGGAGGGACGCGACCTCATCTGCCGCGGCAACCGCGTGTACATGCGCACTACCGCCGGCGAGCAGCGCGTGGACGTCATCTACAAGCGCATCGACGACGATTTCCTCGACCCCCTGCAGTTCCGCTCCGACTCCATGCTGGGCTGCCCCGGCCTGGTCAACGCCGCCCGCGCCGGCGGCGTCACCATCGCCAACGCGGTGGGCAACGGCGTGGCGGACGACAAACTGGTGTACAGCTACGTACCCGACCTGATCCGCTACTACCTCGGCGAGGAACCGGTGATCGCCAACGTGGACACCTTCCGGCTGGAGGAGAAGGAAGCCCGCGAGCACGTCCTGGACCGCCTCGATGAGCTCGTGGTCAAGCCCGTGGACGGCTCCGGCGGCAAGGGCCTGGTGATCGGCCCGGACGCGTCCAAGGAAGAACTCGACGCGCTGCGCAGGCGCATCATTGCCGACCCCCGCGGCTGGATCGCGCAGCCGGTGCTGCAGCTGTCCACCGTGCCGACGCTCAGCGGCGACAAGTTCGGCCCCCGGCACGTCGATCTCCGGCCGTTCGCGGTCAACGACGGCGACGACGTCTGGGTGCTGCCCGGCGGGCTCACCCGCGTGGCACTGAAGGAAGGGTCACTGATCGTGAATTCCAGCCAGGGCGGCGGGTCGAAGGACACCTGGGTGCTGGCGGGTTCGCCGCAGGTGCCGGTGGAGCGGTTGCCGCGGCAGTCCGTCACCGTCCGGGAGCGGGTCTCCGTGTGGCCGGTCGAGAGCAACTGGCGCGACCGGCAGTCGGAACAGCAGCAGCAGCAGATTTCTGACGCGCAGGAGGTACCCGCGAATGCTTAGCCGAATTGCCGAATCCCTGTTCTGGATCGGCCGCTACGTTGAACGTGCCGACGGCACAGCCCGCATCCTCGACGTGCACCTGGAGCGCCTGAACCACCTGCCCACCGAGGAGCGGCGCAGCGTTGCCCGCGAACTGCTCGGGGTCATGGGCGCCCGCCCGCAGAGCGAGGACTTCGGGCTGGAGGAACTGCTCCACGCCCTCGCCTATGACAAGCACAGCGCCACCTCGATTGCAGGGTCCCTCGGCGCTGCCCGCGAAAACGCCCGGCGCGCCCGCGAAACGGTCTCCTCCGGCCTCTGGGAGAGCCTGAACACCACTTACTACGGGCTGAACCAGCACCGCAAGGACGTAGTGGGCACCTACCGCTTCTGCCACTGGGTGCTTGAGCGCACCGCCATGGTCAGCGGCCTGGCCGACACCACCGTCAGCCACGACGACAGCTGGCTCTTCCTGGCGCTGGGCCGTTCACTCGAGCGGGCCGACATGACTGCCCGGATGCTTTCCACGCGGGACGTCCTCTCCGCAGGCATGTCCTGGGTGAACATGCTTCGCTGCGCCGGCGCCTACGAATCCTTCCTGCGGACGCGCCGGGCCGCCTTCGGCGACCAGCACGCGGCCGAGTTCCTCCTGTTGGACCGGCTGTTTCCGCGCTCCATCGTGTACGCCCTGCGGGACGCCGACGACTGCCTGGCGAAGCTGGACCCCTCGGCCCAGCGGGTTGGCTTCATCAACGACGCCCGCCGGATTGTGGGCCAGGCCCGTACCTTCCTGGAGTTCCACCGCACGGACGACCTCATGTCCGAGCTTCCGGAGCACATGGAGCGCGTGCAGAAGGCCGTTGCGCAGGCGTCCGACGCCATTTCCCGTAAGTACTTCAATCAGGCGGATGAACTGGCCTGGGTGGGAGAAGTTTCATGACCCGGCTGAGCATCGTCCACAGGACCGGCTACAAGTACAAGCGGCGCGTCACGCTGTCCTATAACGAGGCCCGCATGACCCCGCTGACTGACCCGCAGCAGGTGGTGTTGGAGTCCTCCATGAAGGTCACGCCGTCGCAGGCTGCGGTCAGCAGCTACCGCGACTACTGGGGCACCCGGGTCACCGCGTTCGACATGCAGATGCCGCACGAGCACCTGGAGGTCCTGGCCACCACCACGGTGGAGGTCCACCGGGCAGTGCGTGTGCCGTCGGAGGCTGACATCGTGGGCTGGGACGACCTCGCTTCCCCCGAGACGCTGAACCAGTTCAGCGACTGGGTGCCGCAGTCACAGCTGACCGGCCCGGGGGAGGAAGTCCTCGGCATCATCCCTGGCGTGGTTGCAGGCAAGAACCCGCACGAGGCAGCCATGGCCATCTTCGCCTGGATGCGCGGCGAGATGACCTACATGAAGGGCAGCACCGGCGTAACGACCAACGCCGAGGAGGCCTGGACCCAGCGCCAGGGCGTGTGCCAGGACCTGGCCCACCTCGCCATCGGCGCCCTGCGGAGCTGCGGTATCCCGGCACGGTACGTCTCGGGTTACCTGCACCCGCGGTCGACGGCGGACATCGGCGAGACGGTGGCCGGCCAGTCCCACGCGTGGCTGGAATGGTGGGACGGCGAATGGCGCAGCTGGGACCCCACCAACCACAAGCCGGCCGGGGACTTCCATGTGACCGTGGCCCGCGGCCGCGACTACCGGGACGTGCCTCCGCTGAAGGGCATCCTGTCCGGCGGCGGCGGCTCGAACCTGAGCGTGAGCGTGGAGATCACCCGCCTGGCCTAAGCCTGCGGTCGGGGCCAGAGCTACGGCAGGTCACTCCGGCGAGGCTTTCACCGCGCCGCTGAGCTGGGTCCACCAGGTGAGCGGCGCGGTGACCTTGAACCGTCTGCCGGTGATCGAGTCCGGCGTGATGCGGATGAAGTGGTCCTTCTGCCCTGCCTGCCACGGGAACAGGTAGAGAGAGGCGGAATCGAGGATTTCCTCGGTGCTCTTGAGCGCCGCCGCTTTTCCCTTGACCACCACGCTCCAGGCCATCCCCGATTCGGCATCCACTCCGTCGGCTTCCAGTGCCACCGGAGATTCCCCGACGGCGCCACCAAGTTTGGTGCCCTCAGCCGTGCGGAATACCAGTGTGCCGTGGTCCACGGTGTAGTTCAGCGGGAAGATGTCTGGGTGGTCATCCACCCAGACGGCCAGCCTGCCGACCGAAACCTGCCGGAGCAGGTGCCAGCACTGGCTGGAATCCAGACGTTCAACGGACTCGTGGGATGCCTCGACGGGCTGCACGTTGGTCATGGACCAGAGCCTACGCCGCAGCTACCCGACCTGCCAGAGCGCTGTTTACCAGGGGCTGGCCTTGTAGTCCTTCAGGAACACCCCGTACTGGTCCTCGCCGTTTTCGCCCATCACGATGGGGTCGTAGACCCGGGCCGCGCCGTCCACCAGGTCCAGGGGCGCGTGGAAGCCTTCCTCCATCAGCCGGACCTTGGTGAAGTGCGGGCGTTCGTCGGTGATCCAACCGGTATCGACAGCAGTCATGAGGATCCCGTCGGCCTCCAGCATCTCCTGCGCGCTGGTGCGGGTCATCATGTTCAGGGCCGCCTTGGCCATGTTGGTGTGCGGGTGGCCGGGTCCCTTGTAGGCCCGGGAGAACTGGCCCTCCATGGCGGAGACATTAACGATGTACTTGCGCCGGGCGGTGGACCGCTTCATGGCATCGCGCAGCCGGCTGACCAGCAGGAACGGTGCGGTGACGTTGCACAGCTGCACCTCGAGCATCTCCAGCGGGTCCACCTCGTCCACCACCTGCGTCCAGCTGTTAATGGTGGCCAGGTCCGGGACCAGGCCGCCGGCGTCGATGGCCGTTCCGGCGGCGATCCGCTCCAGGGACGCCGAACCGGTGGACAGCGCAAGCGACGTGACGGCATCGCCGGCCAGGACCGGGTGCTCGGTGACGCTGCTGGCAATCGCGAGCGGGTGCTTGTCGTGCGCGTGGCCGAAGGTGACCAGTTCCGGGCCTCCGTTGGCTGCCTCCAGGGCGGCCGGGAGCGGCTCGTCCTCGGCGTCGACGAGCGGCTTGTAGGCGTTGCCGGAGCGGCGCACCGTCTGCGCGGCGTTGTTGATGATGATGTCCAGCGGGCCGGCGGCATTGAGGTCATCGGTGAGCGCCATGACCTGCGACGGGTCGCGGAGGTCGATGCCCACGATCTTCAGGCGGTGCAGCCATTCCCCGCTGTCCTCCATGGCGGCAAAGCGGCGCGCGGCGTCCTTGGGGAAACGGGTGGTGATGGTGGTGTGCGCGCCGTCGCGCAGCAGCCGCAGCGCAATGTACATGCCGATCTTGGCGCGGCCGCCGGTCAGCAGGGCACGCCGGCCGGTGAGGTCGGTGCGGGCATCGCGCTTGGAGTGGCTGAACGCCGCGCACTCGGGGCACAGCTGGTGGTAGAAGGCGTCCACCTGGGTGTAGTGCTGCTTGCAGATGTAGCAGGGCCTGGACCTGATGAGGTGGCCGGCAACATTTCCCGTGGCGGACGGGGCGAGCTTGTTGCCCCGCGTCTCGTCGTCGATCCTGTCGGGCGCTGCGGTGGCCGTCTGGGCCAGCACGGCGCGGTCCGCTTCCGCGATCAAATCGCGCTTGGTGACGCGGCGGTGCCGCTTGACGGCCTTGAACATTTTGCCGGTGGCGCGGCGCACCGAGACGTAGTCGGGGTGCTCCTCGTCGTAGACGTGGATGGTGTTCAAAACCTTGAGGCAGGCCTGAATCTCTTCAGGCGTCAGATCGGCGGAGCTCATTGATCTGATTTTACAGCCTGTGGAGGGTCAGACCTGCCTCAAGGAAAACGCTTGAAGAGGGATTAGGAACGGACTGCCTGCTGCGTCGGGGAGTCCACGCCGACGGCGGCGGCCTGGACCTTGCCCACTTGTTCGACCGAGTTGCGGACCTCGGGCCAATTCTCCGTGGCGGCCCTCACGGCATCGGGGACCAAATGCAGGTTGGCCGCGGACAGTGCACGCTCGGCCTCGTCCGGTTCCGGGACGGCCTGGTACTTGGAAAGGACCGTGATGCCGGAATCCGTCACCTTGAAACCGCGCGCGCGGTCCAGCTCCGGGTCGAGGCCGATGGCAGCGCCGGCAGGGACCTTGACGTTCTTGTCGATGATGGCCCGGCGCACCACAGCGCCTTCGCCGATCTGCACCTTGTCCATGAGGACCGAGTCGATGACCCGGCTCGCCGCACCGACGTAGACGTCGTTGGACAGGACGGAGCCTTCCACGATGCCGCCGGAGATGACGACGCCGCTGGCCACGATCGAATCGAGCGCCGTTCCCACGGTGTTGTTGTCGCCGCGGACAAATTTGGCCGGCGGGGAAATGCTCTGGCGGGTGTAGATGGGCCACTCGGAGTTGTACAGGTTGAACACCGGCAGCGGCGAGATCAGGTCCATGTGGGCTTCGTAGAAGGAGTCGATGGTGCCTACGTCACGCCAGTACGTCCGATCCCGTTCGGTGGAGCCGGGAATGTCGTTGAGGGTGAAGTCGTAAACGCCGGCCTGCCCCTGGTTCACGAAGTAGGGGATGATGTCCCCGCCCATGTCGTGCTTGGTGTCCAGCCGCTCGGCGTCAACGTGGAGCGCATCAACCAGGGCGTCGGCGTCGAAGACGTAGTTGCCCATGGAGGCCAGGAACTGGGTGGGGTCTGCGGCCAGCCCGGGGGTGGAGGCGGGCTTCTCGACGAAGGCGGCGATCTTCTGGGGGTCTTCGGGGTCCACTTCGATGACGCCGAACTGGTTGGCCATGTTGAGGGGCTGGCGGACAGCGGCAACGGTGGCCTTCGCGCCGCTCAGGACGTGCTGCTCAACCATCTGGGCGAAGTCCATGCGGTAAACGTGGTCGGCGCCCACTACGACGACGATGTCGGGATTGGCGTCGTGGATCAGGTTCAGGGACTGGTAGATCGCGTTGGCGCTGCCAAGGAACCAGCTCTTGCCGACGCGCTGCTGGGCCGGAACGGAGGCGACATAGTTGCCCAGCTGCGTGGACATCCGCCAGGTTTCGGAAATGTGGCGGTCAAGGCTGTGGGACTTGTACTGCGTCAGGACCACGATCTGCAGGTACCGGGAGTTGACGAGGTTGGACAGCGCGAAATCGATCAGGCGGTAGCTGCCGGCAAAAGGCACGCCAGGTTTCGCCCGGTCTGCCGTCAGCGGCATAAGACGGTTTCCCTCGCCTCCCGCGAGGACAATGGCCAGGACTTTCTTCGTTAACGGCATGGTCGCTCCTGTACGCCTTCGTAACTCCCCAAAAAATCCGGTTTGTCCGGACTTTCTTCACACTAGAACAGTTCAACCGTAACGACTACCTTGGGTAACGTGCGAATAGACATTGTGACTAAAGAATTTCCGCCGGAAATCTATGGCGGCGCGGGCGTCCACGTTGCCGAGCTGAGCCGGGTGCTGGCCAATCATGTCGACCTTCAGGTGCGTGCCTTTGGCGCGCCCCGGGACGCCGACTACCATGGCGCCACCGTGACCTCCTACTCGGTGCCCGGGGATCTGGGGGATGCGAACGCCGCCGTGCAGACCCTGGGCGTGGACCTGCGCATCGTCCCGGACATTGCCGGCGCGGATCTGGTGCATTCGCACACGTGGTACGCGAACATGGCCGGCCACCTGGCATCGCTGCTGCACGGCATCCCGCACGTGCTCAGCGCCCACAGCCTGGAGCCGCTGCGGCCGTGGAAGGCCGAGCAGCTGGGCGGCGGCTACGCGCTGTCCTCATGGGTGGAGAAGACCGCGTACGAGGCGGCGGCAGCGATCATTGCCGTGTCCGAGGGCATGCGCCAGGACATCCTGCGCAGCTACCCGGAGGTTGACCCTGCCAAGGTCAAGGTGGTGCACAACGGCATCGACGTCAGCCTGTGGAACCGCGACGAAAACGACGACGTCATCCGCACCCTGGGCATCGACCCCGCCCGCCCGAGCGTGGTGTTTGTTGGCCGCAACACCCGGCAGAAGGGCGTCCCTTACCTGCTGCGGGCGGCCGCCAAGCTCCCCGCGGACGTGCAGCTGGTGCTGTGCCTCGGCGCGGCGGACACGCCGGAACTCGCTGCGGAGACCGCCCGGCTGATCGAGGAGCTGCAGGGCCAGCGCAGCGGCGTTGTGCTGATCGAGCGCATGCTGCCCCGCAACGAGCTGATCCAGGTCCTGAGCCACGCCACCGCCTTTGCCTGCCCCTCCATCTACGAACCGCTGGGCATTGTGAACCTCGAAGCGATGGCCTGCGGCGCTGCCGTGGTCGCCAGCGCAACCGGCGGCATCCCCGAGGTGGTCAACCACGGCGAGACCGGCCTGCTGGTGGAACTCGAACAGGTGACCGACGGAACCGGCACGCCTTTGGATCCGGAGAAGTTCGTCAGCGAGTTCGCCGCGGCCCTGACCGAGGTTGTGTCGGACCCGGACCGTGCCCGGGCCATGGGCCAGGCCGGCCGGAAGCGTGCCGAGGAGCACTTCTCCTGGGAGTCGATCACCCAGACCACGCTGGACGTGTACCGCTCGGTTCTCAGCTAGCGCCACCGAATAAACGCCATAAAACGCCCGACGGCGGGGACCTCCTTTGGCGGGTCCCCGCCGTCGGGCATTTTAAGGTTAGGGAGCGGTTGTGGAGCGGGGCGCTAGTGACTTCTCCGGCACGGGAGCTGACCCGCTGGCGCGCTGCACGCGGTAGTAATGGCGCGCCTCGTCCTGGCGGACCTTTTCAGCGCCGGTGGCGATGGCGGCGCGGAGGTGGGCCGGGCCGTAGCCGAAGGCGTCCACGAGATCCAGCGCATGGGGGCGCAGCTTGACCAGCAGCCGGTTGATGTACCCGCCCACGGTCCGTGCGCGCTGCATCGAGAGCCTGCCGTTCATCAGGTACCACGAGAGGTTGTTCTCGATGAGGGACAGGCCGAAGAGGTCCCGGAGCCAGGTCAGCACGGTCCTGGTTCCCGGGTCGGCGACCTTGCCCAGCGCCTCGGTGAAGGCCTCCCACTGCAGGAGCTCGGCGTGCGCGCGGGCGGCGTCGATGAGCTCGTCCTGGTGCTGGTTGAACAGGGCTGACGCTTCGCGCTGCGGCAGCCTGTTGGCACCCCTGAGTGCAGTGGCTGCCTCGGCAACCATGGTCTGGACGCGGTCGGTGAGCAGCGCGCGCTGGCTTTCCTCGTCGCGGAGGGCAATGGCGGCCTTCTGGACGGACCCGTTGTCCGCCACGAACTGTGCCACCTGGCGCAGCCCCGTGCGGTGGACGGCGGTCCCGGCGGCCTGGTTGACCACATACCTCGCCAGCACGCCGAACGTGGCGCTGCGGAATTCCTTGGCGTAGTCGGCCAGCAGCCGCTTGGCCACGAGCTGCAGCAGGACGGTGTTGTCGCCCTCGAAGGTGACATAGACGTCGAGGTCGGCGCGGAGCGAGGCGAAGCGGTTCTCGATCAGGAAACCGGCCCCGCCGCAGGCTTCGCGGCATTCCTGCAGGGTGTCCAGTGCGTGCCACGTGCTCAGCGGCTTCAGCGCGGCAGCCAGGGTTTCCAGGTCCTGGCGGTCCTCGTCGGAATCGTGGGCGCCGGAGAAGACATCGTCCAGCTTTTCCAGCAGCTGCTCATGGGCAAAGCCCGCGGCGTACGTCGTGGCCAGCCGGGTAAAGAGCCGCCGCTGATGCCGCTGGTAGTCCAGCAGCACCTCTTCCTCGACGGGGGACGAGGCGTTGAACTGCCGCCGCTCGGTTGCGTAGGTAATGGCCGTCTTCAGTGCGAGCTTGGAGGCTGCGACGGCGGCACCGTCGAGGCTCACGCGGCCCTGCACCAGCGTGCCGAGCATGGTGAAGAACCGCCGTCCAGGGCTCGCGATGGAGGAGGTGTAGTTGCCGCCGGCGTCGACGTCGCCGTAGCGGTTGAGCAGGTTGGTGCGGGGAACGCGTACGTGGTCGAAGTGCAGCCGGCCGTTGTCGATGCCGTTGAGTCCGCCTTTCACGCCGTCGTCCTCGCCGCCGATCCCGGGCAGGAATGCCCCGGTGGCGGGGTCGCGCAGATCAACGTAGAACGCGTGCACGCCGTGGTTGACGCCGTTCGTCACGAGCTGGGCGAAGACCACGGCGCCGAGGCCGTCGATGGCTGCGTTGCCGATGTAGTCCTTCCACGCGGCGCGGAAAGGGGTGTGGATCACGAACTCCTGGGCGTCCGGATCGTAGGTTGCTGTGGTGGCGATGCTGGCGACGTCGGAGCCGTGTCCGGTTTCGGTCATGGCGAAGCAGCCCGGAATGTCAAGGTTCATGATGCCCGGCAGCCACTTCTCGTGGTGTTCCGCCGTGCCCAGATGCATCACGGCCGAGCCGAACAGGCCCCACTGCACACCGGCCTTGATCTGCAGGGACGGGTCTGCGGTGACCAGTTCCTCGAAACCTGCGATGTTGCCGCCGTGGTCGTCGGACCCGCCGAAGGCAGCCGGGAAGGCGCGGTGGACGCCGCCGCTGTCCACCAGGTGCCGCAGCTGCCCAAAGGTGCGCAGGCGATGCTCCGTGGGCGTAAGCCCTTCCACCTTGTGGAGCTCCTCGCGTGCTGCCAGGTTCCGCGCCTGCCGGCGGACGTCGGCCCACTTGCCCAGCAGCAGCTCACCCAGGGCGGCGACGTCGACGGCGGGCAGCGGGCTTGCCGTCGCTGGGACCTCCCGACGACCGGACGCTGTTGGGGCGGTTGCGCCTGCCGTGCGGTCAGCTACTTCAGTCATGTCGATTCCTCCGTTGGTATTGACAGGTTCCGGTGCTATTGAATGTCCGTGAGCGCCGGCGCGATGCCGACACACAGCCAGTCCGTGATCTGGCGTGCCATGGTTTCCTGGTCCGGCCTGGCGGGGGAGTCCGGGCTGGCCAGCCACTGCTCGCCGGCGTTGCGGACCAGTCCGATGGCGGCGTTGGGCCAGTAGCCGATGACGGATTCCTTGCCTTCGCCGAGGTGGGCCCGCATGGGCGTGGCGATCATGTCTGCGATGGCGTCAAAGAAATGGCCCAGGGCGCCGGCCGTCGTGATGGGGGTGGGACCCCCGTCGGACTCCGCAGCAGAGTACCTGGTGACAAAGGTGTAGACGTTGGGGCTGGTTTCAGCCATCTGGAGGTAGGCGGAGACCATGGCGAACAGGCCTTCCCGAGGAGTCTGCGCGCTTTGCGCCGCCTCCCTGATGCGCTGCTGCATCTGTCCCAGCACCACTTCCCCCACCGCCTGCTGCAGCCCGGCCTTGTCGCCGAAGTACCGGTAGAACACGGACTTGGACGTGCCGGCCGCGGTGGCAATGTCCTCCATCGACGCGTCGCTGCCGAGTGTGTGCACAGCACGCCGGGCTGCCTTGATGAGTTGGCGCCTGCGTTCCTCCCGGTGCCCCTGCCACCGCGAGGCGCGGCCGTCCACGGCTTCTGACGCGGAGCCAACGGGCGGGGAAGGAGGGGTTTGGTTCACGATACCCAGCGTATCAGGTACGCTGGGTATCGATAACCAGCCGGATCAAAGGAGATAGCACATGCCCGTGGATCGTCAGCCTCAAACCGTGCGGAAAGCCGTGGTGGTCGGCGGCAACAGGATCCCGTTCGCCCGGACAGGCGGCGCGTACACCAAGTCGTCCAACCAGGACATGCTCACCGCAGCCCTGGACGGCCTGATCGCCCGCTTTGGCCTGCAGGAGGAGCGCATCGGCGAAGTTGCCGCGGGCGCCGTCCTCAAGCACTCCCGGGACTTCAACCTGACCCGCGAGGCAGTCCTGGGCTCGGCGCTGTCGCCCGAGACTCCCGCCTATGACCTGCAGCAAGCCTGCGCCACGGGCCTGGAAACGGTGCTGGGCCTGGCCAACAAGATCAGGCTCGGCCAGCTGGACTCCGCCATCGCGGGCGGCGTGGACTCTGCCTCGGACGCTCCGATTGCCGTCAGCGAAGGCCTCCGCGAGGTGCTGCTGGACCTCAGCCGCGCCAAGACGCTTCCGCAGCGGCTTCAGATCCTGGCCCGGCTGCGCCCCAAGGACCTCGCCCCGGACGCGCCGAACACCGGAGAGCCCAGGACCGGGCTCTCGATGGGCGAGCACCAGGCCCTGACCACGGCCCAGTGGAACATCTCCCGCGAGGCCCAGGACGAGGTTGCCCTCAACAGCCACCGGAACCTCGCCGCCGCCTATGACGCCGGATTCTTCGACGATCTCCTCACTCCCTACCGGGGGCTCACCCGGGACTCGAACCTCAGGCCCGACACGAGTCGCGAAAAGCTGGCATCCCTCAAGCCCGTGTTCGGCCGGAACCTCGGCTCCGAAGCCACCATGACGGCCGGCAACTCCACGCCGCTGACGGACGGCGCCTCCACGGTGCTGCTTGCCTCGGAGGACTGGGCCGACCAGCATGACCTGCCCAAGCTCGCCACCGTTCTGGACGGCGAGGCAGCCGCCGTGGATTTTGTCCATGGCAAGGACGGGCTGCTCATGGCGCCGGCATTCGCCGTCCCCCGGCTGCTGGCACGCAACGGCCTCACGCTGGACGACATCGACTACTTCGAGATCCACGAAGCCTTCGCCGGGACGGTGCTGAGCACCCTCGCCGCCTGGGAGGACGAAAAGTTCGGCCGCGAGCGCCTCGGACTGGATGGTGCCTTCGGGAAGGTCGACCGGTCCAAGCTGAACGTCAACGGATCGTCGCTTGCAGCCGGGCACCCGTTCGCTGCCACGGGCGGACGCATCGTGGCCACCCTGGCAAAGATGCTGTATGAGAAAGGCAATGCCGGAGGACGCCCCGCTCTGGGGCTCGTGTCCGTCTGCGCTGCAGGCGGCCAGGGCGTCGTCGCGCTGCTCGAAGCGTACACGGAAGGCAACACCCCGGGGGAAGTCCATGACTGGCACCTACGCAAAGCTCGTTAAGCACGGCCTCGGACGGGATCTCGCCCGGAAGCTCGGTCTGCCGCAGCCGGCCGAACTGCGGCGCTACCGGCCCGGCCAGCCACTGATCGAGGGACCTGTGCTGGTTGGCGGTGCCGGACCCGGTGCGGACGGAATCGCGGCGGCGCTGCTTTCGTGGGGACTCGATGTCCGCCGCCACGCTGTTCCCAAGGAAAAGCTCGGCGGAATCGTGCTGGTCCTCGACACCCTCGATACGCCCGGCGACCTGGAGCGCCCGGTCCTGGCGGCGGCACCGTCACTGCGGGACCTTGCCCCCGGCGGGCGGGTGGTGACCATCTCGCGAGTGCCCGGCGGAACGCCAGCCACGGCCGCCGCCCGCCAGGGCGTGGATGGGCTGCTGCGTTCACTGGCCAAGGAACTGCGCGCGGGCGCCACCGGAAACGGCATCCTCCTTGCCGAGGGCGTGAGCCCCAGTGCCCCGTCGGCCCTGGGTGCGCTGCGCTTCTTCCTCTCCGGCCGGTCAGCGTTCGTGGACGGCCAGTTTGTCCGCGTCACGTCCGCGGAAGGCAGCCTGCCCGGCGACGCCGGCGCACCGCTCGCGGGAAAGGTCGCCGTTGTGACCGGAGCGGCCCGCGGCATCGGCGCGGCCATCGCCCGGACACTGCACCGTGACGGCGCCACCGTAGTGGCTGTGGACGTCCCCGCGGCCGGGGATCACCTGGCGGATGTTGCCAACGGAATCCGCGGCACCGCGCTGCAGCTGGACATCACGCGGGACGATGCCGGGCAAAGGATCATCGACCACGCCGCGCACCGCCACGGCCGGCTCGACATCATGGTCCACAATGCCGGCATCACCCGGGACAAACTGTTGGTCAACATGGACCCGTCCCGCTGGGGGTCGGTTATTGATGTGAACATCGCGGCCCAGCTTCGCATCAATGAGGCCCTTCTTGGCTCTGAACACTTCCGTTCCGCGCCACGCATCGTTTCTGTTGCCTCCACGAGCGGAATCGCAGGCAACCGCGGACAAACCAACTATGCGGCGTCAAAGGGCGGGGTCATGGGCATGGTCCGGGCCACCGCACCGCTCCTGGCGCAGTACGGCGGTTCGATCAACGCGGTGGCACCGGGATTCATCGAGACAGAGATGACGGCCCGGATCCCGTTCGCCACCAGGGAGATCGCCCGGCGCCTGAATTCGCTGCAGCAGGGCGGGCAGCCAGGGGACGTTGCCGAGGCCATTTCCTTCCTCGCGGGCGATTCCGCCGGCGGCATTTCCGGAGAGGTGCTGAGGGTGTGCGGACAAAACCTGGTGGGGGCATGACCGGCAGCCAGCCCCTCATCCTGGGGGAGATGCCGTCCCTCTCAAAGCTGTACGTGAACGCGGCGGCCGCGGCCGCCCGCCGCAGGATCCTGGGCTCGCATGCCGACGGCGTGCTGCCCGCCGTGAGCCACGAAGTCCGGGATGTCCTGCCCGACGTCGAAAACCTCACGGCCTTCCAGCACCTGCTCGGTGAGACTGCCAGTGACATTCTGCCGGCAGGGTTCATCCATGCGCTGGCGTTCCCTGTGGCGATGAGCGTCATGAACCGCGACGATTTTCCGCTGCCCCTGCTGGGGATGATCCATCTGCGGAACGTGATTGAGTACCGCGGGCCGGTCAGGTTCAACGAACCGCTGGACATTGTGGCCAGGGCGGAGACGCTCCGGGCGCACCGCGCCGGAACCCAGGTGGATATCGCCGTAGAGGTACGCGCCGCCGGTGACAGCGCTGCGTGCTGGTGCGGCGTGTCCACCTATCTCGCCAAGGGTGTTTTCCTGCCCGGCATCGACAAGGCCTCGGCGGCAGCCGCACCGCAGGGCTTCTCGGCACCGGACCCCACAGGGCTCTGGCAGCTTGGCGTGGACACGGGCCGCGCCTACGCTGCCGTGTCCGGGGACTTCAACCCGATCCACCTCAGTATTCTGTCCGCCAAGGCCATGGGCCTGCGCCGGTCCATCGCCCACGGCATGTACCTGGCGTCGAGGGCGCTGGCGGATGTGGGCGCGGCGAAAGGCGAGGCCTTCCGCTGGGACGTGGGGTTTGAGGCACCCGTTTTCCTTCCCGCACGGGTGGCGCTGGACATTTCGACGGCGGAATCCGGGGAAGGCGGGTGGCTGCGGTCGGACTACGTGGCATGGAGTCCGCGGTCCGGCCGGAAGCACTTCAGCGGATCGGTGGCTGCCCTGTAGCACTGGGGGTGTGCTGCGGCACGCGGGCACAGCTGCAGCCCGGCAGAATGCGGACGGGCTACTTGCCGTTTGGGTTGGCGACCCGCAGGATGCGGTGCAGGCTCAGCAGGATTGAGCCTGCGGCGCTCGGCGTGCCGGCCCCGTTTCCGTCGGCGGCGGTGCGGTCCTCGAGGGAGGCGACCGCCGCATGGGCCGCGTGGAAGAGTTCTGCCTGCCGTTCGGCGTCGTCCTCCTCCGCTGAGCGGAGCACCTCACCCACGGCAGACAGTGCCTCAGCGAGCGGCTCGCTGTAGGGGAGGGGAATGGTGAAGGGCATATCCTCGCTCCAGATGACGTCGGCCAGCACCTCGGTCATGTCCTGGATGTGGAAGGTAATGTGCTCAAGATCGCGCACGCTCCGGTAATCCTTATCCACGTCACGCGGATGGAAACGGCGCCGCGGGTTTGCCGCCCTGCTCGCATCAGCCTTCTGGACAGCTGCACGAACCGAGCGGGCCGACTCGGCCAGGTCCTCGGACCGGCGCGACCAGTCCTCGTGTTCGGGCGGCCATTTTTCGTGCATCGCCGCGCCCATGTCCGACAGCTGGCGGGCCAGCGACAGCCGCAGCTCCGCGAGGCTGAGGGCGGCTGCGTTGAAGTGCAGCGGCGGAAACACCAGCAGGTTGACGGCGACGCCCACCACCACGCCCACGCCCATCTGCAGCAGGTAGCCGAAGGAGAAGTCGTCCGGGTTCTGCCTGCCTACCACCAGCACCAACAGAGCCGCCGTCGGAATCCAGTCCCGGCCGGCGCCCAGGCGCGGGAGCCCCGCGAGCAGCACGCCCAAGGCCATGACCGCTGCGACGCTGACCGGTGTGGCCCCGAAACTGAAGAGGAGGAAGGCCAGGCCGATGCCGGCCCCCAGTCCCACCAGGGTCTGGAAGCCCTGGCGGATGGAACCCGACACGTTCTCGTACATGGCAACCAGCGCCCCGAGGGGGGCGTAGTACGCGTAGTGGGCGGCGCCCCCGGGCATGAGAGGGGCCACCCAAAAGGCAATGCCTGCCGCCAGTCCCGCCTTGGCGGCAAGTTGAAGGCGCGGTGCGGCGAGGGCCCGGGCAATTCTGGTGGATACTGACCGCCAGATCCTGCGCGGCAGCGGGTCACGGCCTGCCTCGTGCTGATTCGAGGTGCTCATCGGGGCCCCCGGCGGTGCTAGCCGGCTCCGTGGCCGGCGGCCACTTCCTCGCCCGCCGTGACCGGACCTGGAGGAGTGCCGTCGCCGAAGGGGCTGCCGCCCAGGGACTCCCGTCCGTGTGCCGTTAGCCATCCGGACAGTTCCGGGCCGGCTGGGACGATCTGCGTGGGATTGATGTCCTCGTGCACTATGTAGTAGTGCTGTTTGATCTGCACGAAGTCGATGGTGTCCCCGAAGCCGGGGGTCTGGAACAGGTCCCTGGCATAACCCCACAGCGCAGGCATTTCGCTGAGCTTGTTCCGGTTGCACTTGAAGTGGCCGTGGTAGACGGCGTCGAAGCGCGCGAGCGTGGTGAAGAGCCGGACGTCCGCCTCGGTGATGGAGTCGCCCACCAGGTACCGTTGGCCGGTAAGCCGTTCCTCGAGCCAGTCCATCGCGTTCCACAGCCGGTTGTAGGCAGCATCGTAGGCCTCCTGGGAACCTGCGAACCCGCACCTGTAGACGCCGTTGTTGACCTCGGTGAAAACGCGCCTGTTGACGCCGTCGATTTCCGCACGCAGGTGCTCCGGGTACAGCTGCGGCGCCCCTGGGCGGTGGAAGTCGGTCCATTCCGTGGAGAAGTCCAGCGTGATCTGGGGGTAGTTGTTGGTCACCACCGCGCCGGTGGCGATATCCACGACAGCAGGGACCGTAATGCCGCGGGGGTAATCCGGGAAACGGCGGAAGTAGGCCTCCTGCACGCGCTCGATACCCAGCACCGGGTCCTTGCCGTCCGCGTCCAGGTCGAAGGTCCATGACCGGGCATCGTGGGTGGGGCCGGGCTGGCCGAGGCTGATGACGTCCTCGAGCCCCAGGAGCCGGCGGACAATGACGGTGCGGTTGGCCCACGGGCATGCCCGTGCGGCAATCAGCCGGTAGCGTCCCGGCACCGCCGGCCAGCCTGGTTCACCATTCGGCCCGGGCGTGCCGCTCCGCGTGATGCGGTCCTCGATGTAGTTGGTGTCCCGGTTGAATTCGCCGCCGGTGACGTAGGCGCCCTTTGTGGTGTGTTCATCCGTGCCCTGTTGGTCAGTACCTTGCTGGTCAGTACCTTGCTGATCCGGGCTGCGCGGTTCCCTGCTCTGTGGCTCCGCGGCGTGCAGCTCGCTGCTTCGCGCTTCCCCTGCATGGCGTCCTTTGTGTGCTTCGACTGTGCTGGTCTTCTCACTCATGGCACCAGACTATGTTGCCGCCCCAAAGACCCGCGACATCGGTAGCCAGGCAAGCACCCAGCACGCCGCCACCACCAGGGAGAACAGTGCGATCCAGATGCCCGACGGCACGGCGGTGGCGCGGTACAGGATGTAGGCGTCGGAGGACCGCAGCTGGTCGCGGCGCCGGAGGTGGACATTGGTCAGCTTGAACAGGTCCCGGACAGCGGCAACCAGGAGCGCCACGCCCAGGATGATGGCCACGTGGCCGGTGAATGCGGCGGGCACATTGATGATCATCGCAGCCACCGCCACCACGGCCCCAAGCAGGATCAACACGCCGGCGGCATTCCGGATGAAGATCAGCGAAGCCAGCAGGACCAGCAGTCCGGCAGACAGCGCGGCCGGACCCCAGCCGCTGAAGCCCGCCCACACCAGCGCGGCCCCGGTCACGCCGGGAACGGGATAGCCCCAGAAACCAGACCAGACTGCGGCGGCGCGCCCCCTTGTGTAGGACGTGGTGGTGCCGCCGTGATTGAGCTGCAGCCTGATGCCGCCCAGCCGCTGGCCGCTGGTCAGGGCCGCAAAGGCGTGCCCCAGTTCATGGGTCACCGTGGCGAGCAGACCGAAGTAGCGCCAGGTGACACGGGGGACAGAGAGCACCGCCGCGATGAGCACGACGGCCAGAAGCTCGGTGACGGAGACTGCGGGAACGGCGGTCTGGGTGAATCCGGCGGCCACCCGGTCCCACCATTGTTCGGGCAGGGACGGGCCGGGGACTTGCAGGTAAACCATGGGGATCAAGCCTACAGGCAGCACCTTAACGGCGGCTCACAGCCCGGGCAGAGTGGGCGGATCCTCCATCAGCGATGAGGCGTCGTCCGGAACCACCAGATGCAGCATGCTTTCGACGGGGGCTTCGCCCATCGCGACAAGGAGCTCGTTGATTGACATCTGCCCGGCAAGTTCACCGGGATGTTCCTCTTCCATACATAGAACATATGTGCGAACGGCGCCGGCAACGGCGAAGGACACGCGGCAACACCTGATCCGGGGCAGTACCGGGCCTAGGCAGCACCGCACGGGCTGGTCCACGATTAAGGTACACGCTGATGCCGAGAGAAGGACACCATGGCCACGCTGAAGGAACGCCTGCACGCCGACGTTGTTGCACATCTGAAGGAGCACAACAAGGTGGCCCTGGGCACCGTCCGCAGCGTCCTGGGCGAAATCGAGACCCGGGAGAAGTCCGGCAAGACGCCGGTGGAACTGGACGACGCGCAGGTGACTGCATTGCTGCAGAAGGAGGCGGCAAAGCGGCACGACACCGCCCGCATCTATGCCGAAGCGGGGGAGCCGGAGCGTGCGGCTGCGGAGATTGCCGAGGCGGAGGTTATCGAGGCGTACCTGCCCCAAGCCCTCTCCGCCGCCGAGGTGGAGGGCATCGTCGACGATGTCATCCAGAGTTTGCGGGCGGAGGGCACGGAACTGTCCGTGCGGCACATGGGCGCCGTGATGAAGCCCGTTACGGCCCGGGTGGCCGGCCGCTTCGATGGAAAGGCCGTGAGCGACATCGTCCGCCAGCGGCTGGCCTGAGCAGCCAATCGACCCTTCCTCTAATCGACACAGTCCGGCAATGGGAGGACGATAAAGGTACACCAACTGTTAGGAGGTCGGTGATGTGCTATTCATCGTGTGAGGGATGGCGGAATTACAGGAAGGAAGCGGCCCAGGAGGCCGAGGGACGCCCGGAAGCAAGGCCGGCCGAGACCCCCGAACCCCAGGTGCAGGCAGAGGAAAGCAGGATGTGGGCCTACCTCGCCAGGCTGGAGGAAACCGCTGACCGTGAGCCTGACCGCATCCGCGAGAACGCGTAGGCACACAAAGAAAGGCCCTGCTGGTGCGGGGCCTTTCGTTGCGACTTCTGCTGTTTCTGTCTTCTGCTACGGGAGGGCTGCCGCTATGTCCTGCCCGATCCGGCTCAGCAGGGCCGCTGACAGTCCGGGGTCCCTGGACGAGTCCTGGTCGGTGTACTCCGCCAGCGTGTAAATCCGGCTCAACGACATCTCGGCCCAGCGCTCCCTCGGGAGCAGGGACCTGCCGGCCACCGCGATGATCGGGCGGCCGCCCGAGCGCCGGGCGACGGCGGCCGGGAGTTTGCCTGCGAGCGTCTGTTCGTCGATGCTGCCCTCGCCGGTGATGACGACGTCGCAGGCGTCCTTGCGGCTGTCGAAGTCCAGCAGGTCCAGGAAGTAGTCGGCACCGGAGACGTGCGCGGCCCCCAGCAGAAGGCAGGCGTAGCCGAGTCCGCCTGCGCTTCCCGCCCCCTCGTGCCCGGCGAGCGCCCGGGCATTGGCCACCTCGGCGTTCTCCATGGTGGCGACGAGGTTCTCCAGGCCGCTGTCCAGGTCCGCGATGTCCCGGGGACCCGCGCCCTTTTGCGGACCGAAGACTGCCGGTGCGCCGTTCGGTCCGGTCAGCGGGTTGCGGACATCGCTGGCGACCACGAGTTCGACGCCGGAAAGTTCCGGAAGGGGGGATCGCCGGACAGAGCGGATCTTGGCGAGGTCCCGGCCGCTGCCGGCCAGCTCCCGGCCGGCAGCGTCCAGGAAACGGTAGCCCAGGGCGGCGAGCATGCCCATGCCGCCGTCGGTGCTGGAACTGCCGCCGAGTGCCAGGACCACCCTTGCCGGGTTAAGACTGAGCGCGAACACCACCGCTTCGCCAAACCCGCGGCTCGAGGCATCCAGCGGTTGCAGGTGGCCATCCGGAAGCTGTGCCAGACCACAGGTGTTCGCTACCTCGACCACCGCCGTAGCGCCGTCGAACGCTATTCCCGCGTGGACCGGCCGGCCAGTGGGGCCAGAGACGGTGACGCTGCGGTGGGTGAAGCCGGAGGCGACGGCGGCATCGACACTGCCGTCGCCGCCGTCGGCCAGCGGAAGCAGTTCACAGTGGACCGCTCCGGTTCTGCCGGGCACCTTGGCGGCGGAGCGGAGCCCCGCTGCCAGGGCGTGGGCAACCTCGCCCGCGGTGAGGCTGCCTTTGAACTTGTCGGGTGCGATCAGGGCCCGTACGGGCGTCGGGGCGGTAGCGTTCTGCATGTCAGACGGATTCCGAGTAGGCGCGGCGGCGGTCTTGGGAGGTGGAAGGGTCAGCGTGGTGCCTGGGCGTGTGGTGGCCGTATTCGGTCAGGTCCCCGTCGATGTCGGTGGCGTCGTCGGCTTGGACGGGGTCCTCGGCGGGCATCGGCTCGACGGCTTCCCCGGCGAATACCGGGCGGACCCGGTCGGCGTCCAGCGTGCGGTCCCACCAGGCGATGAAGAGGGTGGCGACGGCATTGCCGGTGAAGTTCACCAGGGCCCGGCATTCTGACATGAACTTGTCGATGCCGAAGATGAGCATGATGCCTGCGGCGGGGATGGTGCCGATGGTGGTCAGGGTGGCGGTGAGCGCGATGAAGCCGCCGCCGGCGACACCCGCCGCGCCCTTGGACGTGAGCAGCATGACCGCGAGCAGGCCAAGTTGCTGGCCGATGGTCAGGTCTGTGTTGGTGGCCTGGGCTATGTAGAGCGCAGCGAGGGACAGGTAGATGGCGGCGCCGTCGAGGTTGAAGCTGTAGCCCGTGGGGACAACGAGGCCCACGGTTTCCTTCTTCACGCCGGCGTGCTCGAGCTTGCGCATCAGTCCTGGCAGTGCGGGTTCTGCGGTGGAGGTGCCCAGGATGAGCATGTATTCCTCTTTGAGGTGGCGGATCATGGTGAAGATGTTCAGCTTCAGGAAGGCCATGACGGAGCCGAGGACCACGATGACGAAGAGGATCGACGTGGCGTAGAAGAGGGCGATGAGTCCGCCCATGCTGGTGAGTGAGGAGACGCCGAACTTGCCCACCGCGTAGGCCATCGCCCCGAAGGCGCCGATCGGGGCAGCCTTCATGATGAAGCCCAGGATCTTGAACATGACAGCGGTCAGTCGCTGCACACCGTCCAGGACGGGTGCGCCCACCTTGCCCATGGCGTTCAGGGCGATGCCGAAGACGACGGCGATGAAGATGATCTGCAGGATGTCGCCCTCAACGAAGGGTCCCACGATGCTGTTGGGGATGATGTGGGTGAGGAACTGCCACCACTCCTGGTGCTGGCCGGCATCGATGAGCTTGGCTGCGGAGTCGGACGTCTTGATCGAGCCGGCATCCGCGTTGACGCCGTCGCCAAGGCGGAAGATGTTGATGGCAACCAGGCCGAAGATCATGGCGAAGATGGTGCCGATCTGGAAGTAGGTGAGGGCCTTGAGCCCGGTCATCCCCACCTTTTTCAGGTCGGCGACGCTGGCGATGCCGCCCACGATGGTCAGGAACACGATCGGGCCGATGAGCATCTTCATCGAGTTCACAAAGGTGGTTCCGATGGGCTCCATGGCGATGCCGGCGGACGGTGCCAGCCACCCGACAAGGATGCCGATGACAATGGCTGTCAAAACCCAGAAGTAGAGCTGCCGGTACCAACGTGTTTTCGGGGCTTTCTTAGCTGCCGCTGCTCCGCCGGCGGTGGTGATGTGATCCATGATTCCTACCTCGTTGTGGAATGTCGCTGGAGATGGTCTGAAGGGTAAGGGGACAAGCGGCGTCCTGAGGGCCCCGACGCGAGCTTGCGAGCGTCGGGAAGGGACCTCCGCGACGACGGCGGCCGGCCGGCCGCCGTCGTACGTCAGCATTGGTGCGGGGTCTGGGACCTCCGCGTCTTAGACGGCGGCGGGCGCGAGGGTCAGCGCCTTGATGATCGCTTCGGTGACGTCCTCCGTGTTGGCTTCGCCGCCGACGTCCCGGGTCAGGTGGCCGGAGCCGGTGGCCGCTTCGATGGCGGCCTCAACGCGGCGGGCCTCCCCGTGCAGGCCGAAGTGGTCCAGCATCAGGGCGGCGCTGGCGATGGCGCCGATCGGGTTGCTGATGCCCTGGCCGGCGATATCCGGAGCGGAACCGTGGACCGGTTCGAACATGGACGGGAAGCGCCGTTCCGGGTTCAGGTTGGCGCTGGCGGCAAGGCCCAGGCTGCCGGCCAGTGCTGAGCCGAGGTCGGAGAGGATGTCGGCGTTCAGGTTGGACGCCACCACCACGGACAGGTCCTCGGGCTTGAGGATGAACTTGGCGCTCATGGCATCGACCAGGACGCTTTCGGTGGCCACGTCCGGGTAGTCCAGTGCCACGCGGTTGAAGACTTCGTCCCACAGGACCATGCCGTACTGCTGGGCGTTGGACTTGGTGACGGACGAGACCTTCTTCACGGTGCGGGTCCGGGCGAGGTCGAAGGCGAAGCGCATGATGCGCTCGCAGCCCTTTTCGGTGAACAGCGCGGTCTGCAGGGCCACCTCGTTGCCGGGGCCGCGGCCGCTGAGGTTGCGGCCGCCCAGGCCGGCGTATTCGCCTTCGCTGTTCTCACGGACCACAACCCAGTCGAGTTCGGTGTTGTCTGCCTTGCGCAGCGGGGACTGGACGCCGGGCAGGAATTTCACGGGGCGAATGTTGGCCCACTGGTCGAAGTTCTGGGTGATGTTCAGGCGCAGGCCCCACAGGCTGATGTGGTCCGGGACGTTTTCCCAGCCGACGGCGCCGAAGTAGATGGCGTCAAAGTCCTTGAGGGCTTCCAGGCCCTTGGGGTCCATCATCTGGCCGGTCTTCTCGTAGTAGCCGCAGCCCCAGGGGAACTCGGTCCAGTCGAAGGCGAACTTGCCGCTGGAGTTTTCAGCCAGCGCGTCCAGGACGCGGCGGCCGGCCGAAACGACTTCCTTGCCGACGCCGTCTGCCGGGATTGAAGCGATGCTGAATGTCTGGGTGGCGCTCATTGCGTTCCTCCTCGTTGAGTGTGTTGGCAGGGTCACACTGCCTTTCCTCTTCAAGTAGAGGCCACGCGGGCTGTACGCGTCCAAGACCAAGATTCGATCCGGTAAATAGGTTCTGCCTATGAGTTGTTGGTGTCCACGTGCTCCCGGGCAACGTGGCGTTCCGCAACCTCCAGGAACGCGCAGGCAGCGGGCGTCAGGCCTTCCTTCCTGCTCAGGATGGCCACGTCCAGGTGGGAGACGGGTTCGATCTGCAGGGTGCGAAGCCCGGCCTTGTGCGCAGTGGGCGCCCAGGACGATGGCATGACGGCGTGTCCGACGCCGGCCAGCACCAGGGGCAGGATGGAGGTGCGGTGCGCGACTTCGATGACGATTTCGGCTTTGACGCCGTGGGCCAGGGCGTCGTCCACGAGCCAGCGCATCAGTGATCCGCGCTGGCTGGCGATCAGCCGTTGGCCGCCCAGATCCTCCCGCTGGATGGTGCTCCCGGCGGGGAATGTGTCCGCCTGGGGGTTGACGATGAGGATCAGCGGCTGGCGTTCCAGGTCCAGGACGTTGACTCCCGGGACCCTGATGGGGTTGGAGGAGCCGGCCAAGCCAATCTCGGTGCTCCCGCTGCGGACAGATTCGATGACCTCCTCCGGGGTGAAGGCGGCGCTGACGTTGAGGCGGACCTCCGGATGCAGCCTGGTGAAGGCGGCGGTCATGGACGTCAGCGGCTCGATGCCGGGGGAGGGCATGGTGATGATGTCCAGGAGGCCGCTGCGCAGACCGCGGAGTGCCTGCACGGCGGACTGGGCGGCGTCCAGGTCGCGCATCACCAGCCGGGCAGGGCCCACGAGTTCCTTCCCGGCCTCGCTGAGGACTGCCCGGCGCCCGATCCGGTGGAACAGCGGCACGCCCAGTTCCTTCTCAAGGCTGGCAATGGTCTGGGACAGCGATGGCTGTGCGATCAGCAGGTGCTCGGCCGCCCGGTTGAACCCGTCGTGGTCAACCACCGCCAGGAAATACTTGAGCTTCCGGGTGTCCACGCCGGCTCCTTTCCCGGTCCGCTTTGCTGTCTGCCCCGGACCTGGCCCCTGCGATGGCCCCTGCGGTGAAGCGGCCTGCCGAGGCCCTGATAGCTTACGCCTATCAGCGCCGCGGAACATGGTCCTGGAACCTGGCACCAACACAGCCCGGTGAAACTGCTGGCATACTCTGAGCATGGCCGTCACCTTCGAAAGCACCACACGCACAACCGTCGGGATGACAGAGCTGTTTGACCTCTCCCGAAGCATCGACGCGCACAAGGACTCGATGGCCCGTTCCCGGGAGGAAGCTGTTGCAGGCATCACCTCCGGGTTGATCACCCTGGGGCAGGAGGTGACCTGGCGCGCCTGGCACTTCGGGCTGCCGATACATATGACGAGCCGGATCACCGAGATGGACGCACCGCGCTACTTCGTTGATGAACAAGTCCGGGGGCCGTTCCGCCGGTTCCGGCACGTCCATGAGTTCAGCGAGGACCCGGCCGGAACCATCATGGTGGACCGGATCGACTTCGCTGCGCCGTTCGGACCTCTGGGACGGCTGGCGGAGAAGCTCTTCCTGGCGCGCTACCTCCGCCGGCTCATCGAGACGCGCAACCGGCACCTGACCGCGGCAGCACGGGCTGAGTGATGTTCCCGGCTGGCAGGCGCAGGGCGTCTGCCCGCCGGGACGGGGTCTACTAAACGGCCACTTCCTGACCGGCGAGCGCCTGTTCTGCCGCCTTCCGGGACTTCCTCGACCGGGCGAACCGAAGGTAGAGCGACGGCACGATGAACAGGTTGAGCAGCGTGGACGTCAGGAGTCCGCCGAGGATGACGACGGCCATCGGGTATTCGATCTCATGGCCGGGCACGTCCCCCATGACGACCAGCGGCACCAGAGCGAGCCCGGTGGCGAGGGTGGTCATGAGGATCGGGGAGAGCCGTTCACCGGCGCCCCGCAGCACGAGCGAACCGCTGAACGGAACCCCCTCAGCCCTTTCCAGGTGCTGGCAGTGGCTGATGAGCAGGATGCCGTTCCGGGCCGCGATCCCCATGACCGTCAGGAACCCCACGAGCGAACCCAGCGACAGGACCCCGCCGGTGAAGTACGCGGCCAGGACTCCGCCCACGAGTGCGATGGGCAGGGTCAGGAGGGCCAGGATGGCCAGCCGCCAACTGCGGAAGGACGCCTGCAGGAGTACGAGGATCAGGACCAGCGCCGCAACAGCGAAGATGGTGAGGCGCTCCGTGGCTGCCTGCCGCTCTGTGTATTCGCCCAGGAGCTGGACGCTGTAGCCGGCGGGCAGCTTCAGGGACTCCAGCCGTTCCTGCACCTGTGAAACCACGCGGCCAAGGTCGGCCCCGCGATCGATGAAGGACCCGACCTCGACCCTGCGGGACCCGTTGGTCCGGTCGATGAGGTTCGGAGTGGGCTGGACACTGACTGAGGCGACGTCGGCAAGGCGCACCCGCTGCCCGCTGGGCGTGTCAATGGGCAGGTTCTGGACGGTAGTGACGCTGGTCCGCGTCTCCGGTGTGCTCCACACCTGGACGTCGTACGCCCGCCCGTCACGGTAGACGTCGCCCACCTCTTCGCCGGCCATCAGCGTCGCTGCGGCGCGCCGTACGTCCCCGGGCTTAAGGCCGTACTTCTCCGCCTCCGCAAGATTCACTTTGACGGTGATCTGCGGGACGTCGACTTCCAGGGAAATATGTGGCTCGTCGGTTCCATTGACATCGGTGAGGAGTTGCTTGACCCGCTGCGCCTGTTCACGCAGCACATTCAGATCGTCGCCGTATATCCGCACAAGGATAGGTTCGCTGGCACCCGTCAGGACCTCTTCGATCCTCTCCTTCAGGTACGTCTGCACGTCGCGGTGCAGGCCCGGGTATCCGTCGACGACTTCCTGGACTGCTGCAACCGTCTGCTCATAGTTGGCATGGCGGTCAATGCTGATCCAGTGCTCACCGGCATTGACTCCAACTATTTCGTCCGCTTGGAAGGCCTGGCCAATGTGCGTTCCGCAATTGAGCACGCCGGGCACCTTGAGGAACGCGGCGCAGCCCCGTTGGGCGATGCGGTATTCCTCTGCTGCCGAGGTGCCGGGTTCCGATACCCAGTGCATCAGGAAGTCGCGTTCCTTGAACGTGGGGAACAGGGACTGCCCCAGCAACGGGGCGATCGCCAGACCAACCAGCGCAAGGGCCCCGAAGCCGGCGTAGCCATAGCGCGGCCGGTTCATGATGCGGGACAGGACCGCGTGGTACCCGCGTTTAAGCACCCGGACCAGCGGCGGGTCCAGTTGCTCCAGCTTCGCCCGGGCCAACAGGATCAGGGCAAGGGCAGGCGTCACCGTCAGCGCCACGAGCATCGAGGCCAGCACCGCGAGCGTGTACGCCACAGCAAGCGGCCTGAAGAACACTCCCGTGAGCCCGTTCACGAAAAAGACGGGAAGGGCGGCCACCACGATGATGATCGTGGCGTAGACAATGGGGCTTCGCATTTCCAGCGAGGCCTTCAGGACGACGGACGCCGTCGATTCACCGCCGCCGCGGCTGCGGTGCTGCCGCAACCGGCGCATGATGTTTTCGACGTCGATGATCGCGTCGTCAACGACGACCCCCACCGCGATGACCAGCCCGGCCAGAATCATGGTGTTGACCGAACTGCCGGTGAGGTACAGCACCATGATGGCGGTGAGGAGGGAAAGCGGAATGGCGATCAGGCTGATGAGTGCTGTCCGCCACTGGAAGAGGAACGCGCTCAGGATCATGACCACCAGCAGGCAACCCAGCAGGAGGGCAAGGCTGAGGTTGGAAATGGCCTCCTCGATGAAGCTCGCCGGCCGGAAGATGGTGGTGTCGAAGGTGACGCCGCTCAGGCCCGGCTGGAGTTGGTGCAGGGCTTCCTCGACGCCCCGGGTCACCTCGAGCGTATTGCCCCACGGGAGCTTCTCGACAATGAGCATCAGTCCGTGGCCGTTGTTGATGACGGCGTCGCCGATCAGCGGCTGATGGTCCTCGACCACGCGCGCGACGTCGCCCAGGTGGAGGGCGGTGCCGTGGTCTTCACGGATTGTCACCTTGGCCAGATCTGCGGGGCTGGTGATCGGTTGGACGTGCCGGACGCTCATCCGCTGGTTCGGGCTGTCGATAAAGCCGCCCGTGCCAATGAATTTCCCGGGGGAGTACTGGAGCAGGCCGGCGTCAACAGCCCCGGCCGTCACCTCCATCACCTGGTTCAGCGAGACATTCTTGGCCTTGAGCTTCTCAGGCTGAACCTGGACCTGCAGCATCTGGAGCCTCTCGCCCCAGATCGCGACGTTGGCCACGCCTGGAACCCGGAGCAACCGGGCCCGAATGGTCCAGTAGGACAGCATGGACATCTCGATCATGGACCGATTCGCGGATGTCATGCCGATCTTCATGACGCGGCTGGTGGAGGACAGCGGCTGCAGCATTACCGGGGGCGCAGCCCAGGTGGGCAATGCCGCAGTCACGGCGGCCATCCGCTCCGATACCTGCTGACGCGCGTTGAGCAGGTCCGTGCCCTGTTTGAAGATCAGGATGATCGAGGACAGCTGGGGCACTGATTTTGACCTCAGCTCGTCCAGTCCGGGCATTCCGGACAGGGACGCCTCGATTGGCACGGAGACGAGTTCCTCCACTTCCTGGGCCGTTAGACCCAGGCACGCAGTCTGGATCTCGACCTGCGGGGGCGCGAATTCCGGAAAGACATCCAGGGATGCCTTGCTGAGCTGGACCGATCCCAGCAGCATGACCACGCAGGCGAGGGCGACGACAATCGTCCTGAACCTGAGGCTGATTCCGACAATCCAGCGCATGTCAGCTCGCTACGTCCAGTTCAGCGCCGAAGAGCTCTTCGGCCCCTGTGGTGACCACGGTCGTGCCCGGCTTCGGACCGTTGGTCAGCGTAGCCGTTGTGTCGTCGATCCGCTCCACCGTGATGGGCTGGCGGACGTAGACGCGCGGGGCGGCAATAGTATAGACCCACGTCTTTCCTTCGCTGTCGTAGAGGATCGCCAGGTAGGGAACCATGAGTTTCCCGCTCTTGGGATCCCGGGACGTCGTCGAGGTCTGGAGGCCGATGTTCGCGGCGGCGTGTTCGTTCAGCGTGATGCGCTTCAGGTCGCTGCCTGGAACCTCTTCAAGGCTGGCTGCGACGTCGCCTGCTGCCACCGGCTCGGCTGCGAGCTGGCTGCAGGCTGGCAATGCCTGTGTCAGAAGACCCAGGACGGTAAGAACCAGCAGGCCGCGCATCCGCGGCGAGGTCGTTGTCATGATGCATCCCGGCTTTCAGGCGCCCATCGGGGCTTCAGTAGCTTCGGCTTGTGTCGTTGCTGTTTGTGATCCTGCCTGGCCGCGTTCGAAGCGGATCAGGATTGCCGGGAGCACGAACAGGACGAAGAGGGTGGTTGTCAGCAGACCGCCCCAGACAATGACGGCGACCGGCTGAATGATCTCCGTGCCCGTCACTCCGCCGAGCAGAACCAGCGGAAGGAGGGCGATGGCGGTGATCACGGTGGACCCGAGGGCCGGCTTCAGCCTGTCGCGTGCGGCCCGGATCACGAGGGCGGGCCCCCCGGCTTCGCTTTCCCCGGCGCGCAGGTTCCTGACCTCGGCGGCGAGCAGCAGGCAGTTCCGGACCGCGATGCCCAAGACTGCCGAGAAGGCGACAAACGCCGCCAGATAATTGGCTCCTCCGTCTGCCAGGGCGGTGAGGACGCCGCCCGACAAAGAAGCGAGCAACCCGAGGAACACAGCGGCTGCGATCCGCCAACCGCCCAGTGCTGTTTGCAGGAGCACCAGGATGCCGAAGGCAGCTACCCCGGTCAGCAGCCACAGCCACTGGATGCTCGATTGCTGCTGCGCGTACTGGGTGAGGACCTCAGCGTGGTAAGCCACCGGGAACTGGATCTGCTGCAGGCCCTTTTCGATGTCCTGCTGCACCTCAGCCAATCCACGTCCCTGAATGTCAGCTTTCACATCCACGCGCCGCGAGGTGTCGTCGTGCAGAATGACGGCGTCGTTGGGAACGATGCTGACGTCGGCCACGTCGCCGAGGCGCACATGGCCGCCTTTGGGAGTGTCGATCAGGAGTTCACGGACACTGGTGAGGCTGTTCCTGGTGGACGGCTGTCCCTTGACGACCACGGAGAAGACCTTCTGCTGTTCGTAGACGTTGCCCACTTCGATGCCCTGCAGCAAAGCGGCCGCAGCACGACGGACTTCGCCCGGGATGACTCCGGCTTTCTGGGCTCTCTCCAGGTCAACCTTGACCTGGACGGTGGGCTGTTCGACGGGGGCATCGACGCGGGGATTCACGATCCCGGCCGTGTGGGCCAGGACCTGACGCACTTCCTCGGCCTTCGCGCGGAGCGTGGCCGTGTCAATGCCGTAGACCCGCACGCCAAAGCCGGCATCGGCAGCAGCCCGGATCTGGTCGATCTTCTGCTGCGGGTAGGTCGAAACTGTTGCACGCAGCCCCGGGTATCCGGCCACGACTCTCTGCACATCATCCACGGTGCTGGCGTATGAGGTGTCCTTGGACACGCTCACCCACAGCTCGCCGGAACTTACGTCTCCCACCCGGTCGGAGGTAACCGCACGGCCAACCTCGGAGGCGACACTGGAAACGCCGGACACCGCGCGCAGTTCATCGGCAGCCGCATTGGTGATCCTGACCATTTCCTGGTCGGACGTGCCGGGTGCGGCGCTCCACTGGACCACCAGCGTGTCGTCCGCCAGAACGGGCACCACAGGGCTGCCAGGCACAAGCTGCGGAGCCAGCGCCAGTGCTGCGAGTGCCATGACTGCCGTCGCGGCGAAGACGGCTACCGGCCTGCCGCGGTTGCCGGAAAGGGCCCGCCCGTACCGGATCCGGAGGCGTTGCATTGCCTGGCCCTCACGCCCGCGGGACGTGGAAGCCGGAGGCAGGAAGTACACCAGGGCCGCGGTCGCTGTCAGCGCCACGACCATGGCAACCGCCAGCGCGAGCAGGTAGCTGAGCACCAGGGGTCCGAACATTGCACCGTTTTCGCCGGGCACAAAGAGCAAGGGGAGCACGCTCAGCGCCATGATCAGCAGGGAGTAGAAGAGGGAGGTGCGGACTGGCCGCAGTGCCCCGGCAACAAGGGCGCTCCTGGCATCCCCTGCGCCTGTCTCCCGCGCAGTACGGTATGCCCGGACGGTGCAGTTCACGTCTTCCATGACGTCGCCGATGATGACGGCGAGGGCAAGGACCATGCCGGTGAAGACCATGGTGTTTAGTCCGGCACCGCGCACCGAGAGCAACACGGCTGCCGCAATGAGCGACAGCGAAATGCTGATCAGGCTGATGAGGGCACTCCGCCAGGACCGGAAAACCACTCCGATCGCCGCTGCGACCAGCAGCAGCGTGACGAGCAAGGCCACGGCCAGGGTTCCCGTTTCCTGCTCTACAAACGACTCCTGCCGGTACACGGTGGTGTCGACAGCTACGCCGGGCAACCCTGCCTGAAGCTCGCGTATGGTTTCGTCGAGCCCACGCGTAACATCCGCGGTGTTTGTTTCCGGGAACTTCTCAATCACGACCAACAGCTCGGCGTCCCGGCCGGGCTGTGCGTCTCCGATCAACGGCTGATGATCCGTCTGGACCTGGGCGACATCCCCCAGGAGCAGTTTGCTGGACGTGCCCTGGAGGCTGACTTTGCCCAGGTCCTCGGGGGTGGTGATGGGAAGAACGTGCTGGACTCCAAGCCGCTGATGTCCCGTCTCCAGGAAGCCGCCCGTGCCCGGCGTTGAGGCCTCAAGGTAGCTCAGCGGCGACACCCAGACGGAGTTGCCGGTGGTCCTGATGACCTGGTCCAGCGTCACGCCCTTGGCTTCCAGCTGCTTGGGGTCCACGAGCACCTGCAGCTGCTGGTCGCGCTGGCCCCAGATGGAAATGTTCGCCACACCGGGAACCGCCAAAAGTGCTGGCTTCATGGTCCAACGCGCCAGCACGGACATGTCGATGGGGGACATGTCCTTCGACGTGAGCCTGACCATCATCACCCGGCTCGTGGAGGACAGCGGCTGCATGAGCACGGGCGCTGCGGACACGTTGGGCAGCGCCCTCGCCTGGGTCAGGCGCTCGGCGACGAGCTGGCGTGCCCGGAACATGTCCGTCCCCGGCTGGAAGACCAGCTGGATCGAGGACAGGCCGGGAAGCGACTTGGAACGGATCGCCTCCACCCACGCCACGCCGTTCAGCAGGTCTGCCTCCATGGGGGACGTGACGAGCTGTTCGACTTCGGCAGCGGAGAGCCCCAGGGCCTCGGTCTGTATTTCGACCTGCGGCGGTGCGAACTCGGGGAAGGCGTCAACCGGCATGCTGGGCAGTGCGGTGAAGCCGTACCCGAGGATGCCGGCAGCCACTACCAGGACAAGGATCCTGAACTGCAGAACCCAACCCAAAACCGCGCGCATCATGGCCTGTTCACCGCCAAAGCCATCCCCGCTGATTTCACGGGCAACGGGAGGCTGAGGGTCAAACCCAGGCTGGCAGCGGGTCCAGGCCGACGGCGGTGTCGGTGTTTGCCGGGCAGTCCGGCGGTTTTTTGCCTTTCAGGAAGCCATTGTTGGGGGTTCACGATCAGATCTACTCTGAGGTGACCGGGGACGGAAGTCTTTACTGCAGAATAAATGTTCACGGCGCGGCTCCATTGCTACTGCCTTCGCGCCCCCCAAACGTCTAGCAGAATGATGGTCCTCGCGAGGGGCCACGTCAATGGCATCGGAGCCGTTTTTCCGGCAGGCTCAGTGGCCGGCAATGAGCTCTGCGACCCGGACCAGCTCTTCCTGGAGATTGTAGAAATGGGTCGCCAGCCGGATCCTTCCGGCCCGGATGGACACAATCACGTTCGCATGGCGCAGGCGGGCCATGACGGCGTCCGGATCGTGCACCGGAACGGAGATGATGGTGGATCGGTGCGCTTCGGGGAAGGACCGGAAGCTGACGCCCTCCGCCTCCAGCGCGTTCCGCAGGTCAAGGGCAAGTTGTACGTTGCGTTCGAGGACAGCGCCAATCCCGAACTGGTGCAGGACAGCAAGCGCCGCCTGATCGGCCAGCGCCGGAAACCACGCCAGGGACGCGTCCAGCTTCGACGCCGTCGGCGACAGGTCCATGTCCGGGCCAAGGAAGCTTTCGAGCGGCAGCCGGGCAGCCTTCCAGCCCGGCACGATGGGGTGAAGGCGGTCAATCAGCCCGGGGCGGACGTACAGGTAGCCCATGCCCCGCGACCCGAGCAGAAACTTGTGGCTGGCAGTGGCCAGGAAGTCCACACCGTCGCGCACCACGTCCAGGGGCACGGCACCAGCCGCCTGGCACGCATCAACGAAAAACCACGCGCCAGAGCGGGCTGCAGTGCGGCCGATTGAGGCCAGATCCGCCCGGAATCCGGTGACAGGATGCACGGCGCTGACGGCGATGAGGCGGGTTCCGCCGTCGGCCGCCTGGCTGAGGGCCCCGGCCGTCACCACATCCCCCTCCGCGGCGACGGCACGCACATCGTAGCCTCGTTCCCGGAGCAGGAGCCAGGCATAGTAGTTCGACGCGAATTCATTCTCGGCCACAACGATGTTCTCGCCGCTTCGGGCGGGTGGCAGATTTGCCGCCACAATCCCGGCGGCAGTGCTGACGGCGGGGACGATGGCGATGTCTGCCGCTGTGGCCCCGATGATCGCCGCGAACATGCCGCGGGCGTCCTCGCCGGCCTGCTCGGCTTCCATCCAGTCGAACCGCCCGGTGGACCAGCGCTCGAGGGCGAGTTCGTAGGCCTCCCTGGCGGGCGTGCAGCCGACGCACATGGTGGCAGTGTTGAGGTAGATGGTGTCTTTGAGCCCGGGGAAAAGCCCGCGGATGTCACTGACGTTCAATGCGTGGATCACCGTGCCACCTCGATTCAGCTACGCCACCGGCGACGCACCGCCGGGTTCCACGAAACGCTGGGTCCGTTCGATCTCGGCAACCTTGGGATCGGTTTCATCAGCGCCATAGTCCGACCGGCGCGTCTTGTCTTCTCCCTGGGGCACCTTCAGCGCGCGGAGCACCAGGGTAAGTACGACGGCGACAAGCAGGTTGAGCACGAACGCTGACACGGCGATGTACACGGTGAAGCCGGTCCCAGGGACGGGAGCAATGGAGCCGCCGAAGTGTGCGTGCGTGACGGGATTGATGACGTTGTACGCCGAGGCGGTGCCGAAGGCTATGCCCACAACCCACCCAGCCAGCAGCGCCCATCGGTCAAACCACCGCGTGTAGAGGCCCCCGACGACGGCGGGGAACGTTTGCAGAATCCAAATGCCGCCGAGCAGCTGCATGTTGATGGCCGCGGACTGGTCCATGGCCATGACGAAAACAAGCGCACCGATCTTCACCACAAGCGAGACAATCTTGGATACCTTCGCCTCAGTTTTGGGGTCGGCCTCAGGCCGGAGGAAGTCCCGGTATATGTTTCGGGTGAACATGTTCGCCGCGGCAATGGACATGATCGCGGCGGGTACCAGCGCCCCGATGGCGATAGCTGCCAGGGCCACCCCCGCGAACCACGCGGGGAAGTGGTCCAGGAACAGCTGCGGCACCACGAGCTGGGGATTAACCGACCCGTTCAGGTCGATCGGCCTGGTGCCGGCCTTGATGGCCACAAAACCCAGCAGCGCGAGGAAGCCGAGCATGAGGGAGTACAGCGGCAGAATAGCGGCGTTGCGCCGGATCGTGTTGCGGCCCTTGGACGCGAGTACGCCGGTGATGGAGTGCGGGTACATGAACAGCGCCATGGCCGACCCGAGCGCCAGTGTCCAGTACGCCGAGTGATTCGCGCCGGACGGGATGAACACCCCGTTGGGTTTCCCCGTTGCTTCGTTCACGGTGTCCAGCTTCGTCTTCGCCGCCCCGAAGATCGCGTCCCACCCGCCAAACTTGATCGGCAGGTAGATGACCGCGACGATCACCGCCAGATAGATGAGCAGGTCCTTGACGACGGCGATCATCGCCGGCGCCCGCAGCCCCGACGTGTAGGTGTATGCGGCCAGCACGATGAACGCCAGAATGAGCGGCAGGTCCGTCAGCAGCACGTTCTCGGAGCTGCCCAGGCCGAGCACAGTGAGGACGGCCTTGATGCCCACGAGCTGGAGGGCGATGTAAGGCATGGTTGCCACAATGCCGGTGACCGCGACGGCGAGGGACAGCCACCGGCTCCCGTATCGGCCGCCCACGAAGTCCGCGGACGTGACGTAGCCGTGCCGGTGGGACACCGACCAGAGCCGGCTCATGATGATGAAGATGATCGGGTAGAGGACGATCGTGTAGGGGACCGCGAAGAAACCGCTGACGGCGCCCGTGGCCCACATCGCGGCAGGAACCGCAACAAACGTGTACGCGGTGTAGAGGTCGCCGCCCAGCAGGAACCACGTGATCCATGTCCCGAAGCCGCGTCCGCCCAGACCCCATTCGTCGAGGCTGTGCAGTCCCTCAGTCTCTGCCGTCCGGCGCCACCGGGCGGCCAGGAAGCCCATGACGGCGACAACCACAAACAGCAGCACCACGATGATGAGGGCGACCCAGTTGATCTCTCGCCCGTTCATGGCCGCTCATCCCCGTCCATTTCGTCGCCGTCGAGGTCGGCAACGCCCGCGCGGGCCGCTGCCCGCCGTCGTCGGTCCTCCGTGTTCACGAGCCAGTACGCCACACCGCTCAAGGCAGCGGAAATGGGAACCCAGAGCAGCTGGTACCAGTAAAAGAACGGAAGGCCCCCCAGTGCCGGCGCATTGAAGGAGTAGGTCTGCGGCATGAGCGGGAACAGGATCGCCGCCGAAAGCAATATGCCGGCGACAACGTACCGCCCGCGCCGCGCGGGGCCGCGGGTTGCAGTGTTGCGGGTTGGCAGTCCGGCGCCCGGGGGAGCTCCTTGGACGCGGCGCTGCTTCGGGTCAGGACGATCTTGATGGGACACCCGACGACCTCCTTGTCAGCCCGTCTCCCGGACTCCGGTTCCCCGGGGCGCGGTGAGGCGGAGGTTACAAATGTTGCCCCCCAGTTCCTTTGTACGCCGGTCAGCGGCGCTCGGGAAGAGCGCCGACGGTGCCGTAACAGTCAGTAACGCGGCTGTCTTTCTTGGTCATCATCAACGCGTTTCCCGGCCTGAGCTCCTTGCGCCTGCACAGGCGCCCTGCCGCAATCCGCGTCGCCGGACCCAAGTGCGGGGTTACGCTGGGGGCTACGTTTACGGGGTTTGCAGAGAAACGAAAAAACCCCGGGAATCCATTGGATTCCCGGGGTTTTCCGTTTGTGCGCGGAGGGGGACTTGAACCCCCACCCCCTTTCGAGGACTAGCACCTCAAGCTAGCGCGTCTGCCATTCCGCCACCCGCGCAGGTGGATTCCGGAGGACTCTCTCCGCCTTTCAGCGGTTCGCTTCTCTCCGAAGCAGCGAGAAAAACTCTAACACGAACTTTCCGGAAAGATGGAATCGAGTCGACTGGGTAGGCTGATCCCGGGTGTTCCGGCAGCCAAAAGCCGCCCAAAGCCGCATGTTTCCGCCTTTCCCCGCTACAAGGAGTGATCAATGACACACGTTCGGCCAGAGGATGAAGTCGTCACCATCTGCCAGGAGCTCATCCGCATCGACTCATCCAATTACGGGGACGGCTCCGGGCCCGGCGAACGCGCAGCGGCCGAATACACCGCGGGCCTGATCACCGAGGTGGGGATGGACGTGGAAATCTTCGAATCCGAGCCAGGCCGCGCCAGCGTGGTGACCCGCATGGCCGGGGAGGACCCCTCCGCAAGCGCCCTGGTGGTCCACGGCCACCTGGACGTGGTGCCCGCCCTCCGTGAGCAGTGGTCTGTGGACCCGTTCAGCGGTGAGCTCAAGGATGGATTGATCTGGGGGCGCGGCGCGGTGGACATGAAGGACATGGATGCGATGATCCTGTCCGTGCTGCGCAACTTCGCCCGCACCGGGCGCAAGCCGAAGCGGGACATAGTCTTCGCATTCTTCGCCGACGAGGAGGCCGGTGGCGTACACGGCGCCCAGTACGCGGTGAAGCACCGGCCTGAGCTGTTCGAGGGTGCAACCGAGGCCATCTCGGAAGTGGGCGGCTTCTCGACCACCATTGGCGGCCAGCGCGCCTACCTGCTGCAGACGGCGGAAAAGGGCATCTCCTGGCTGCGGCTCGTGGCGCATGGCCGCGCCGGCCACGGCTCTCAGATCAACACCGACAATGCCATCACCCGGCTCGCCGGCGCCGTGACCCGCATCGGCGAGTACCAGTGGCCCATCGAGCTGACCGCCACCACGCGCCAGTTCCTGGACGGCGTGACGGAACTGACCGGCGTCGAATTCGATCCCGACAACCCGGAGCTGCTGCTGAAGGAGCTGGGCACGGTGGCCCGCTTCGTAGGGGCGACGCTGCAGAACACGTCCAACCCGACGCTCCTGGGCGGCGGCTACAAGCACAACGTCATCCCCGAGTCCGCCGAGGCACTGGTGGACTGCCGTACCCTCCCGGGCCAGCAGGACCAGGTTCTGGAGATCGTCCGGGAGCTGGCTGGCAGCGGCGTTGACGTCAGCTACGTGCACAACGACGTCTCCCTCGAGGTGCCGTTCGCCGGCAACCTGGTCGACTCGATGATTGATGCCCTCCACTCTGAAGACCCGGGCGCGAAGGTTCTCCCGTACACCCTGTCCGGCGGCACCGACAACAAGTCGCTCTCCAAGCTCGGCATTACCGGCTACGGCTTCGCGCCCCTGCAGCTGCCGGACGACCTGGACTTCACCGGCATGTTCCACGGAGTTGACGAACGGGTCCCGGCGGATTCGCTGAAGTTCGGCGCCCGCGTCCTGAACACGCTGCTCACCAACTACTGAGGATTGCGGTGGAACCGGAACAGCTGCTGCCTGACAGCCTGCTCGAACGGATCCGGGGACGGGCTGCGGAGTACGACGAACAGAACCGCTTTTTCACCGAGGATCTTGAGGAACTCGCCGCCGCCGGGTACCTCAAGCTCTTCGTGCCGGAGTCCGACGGCGGGGCGGGCCTCGGCCTGGAGGCTGCGGTCCGTTGCCAGCGGCGGCTGGCGACTGCGGCCCCCGCCACCGCGCTGGCCGTCAACATGCACCTCGTCTGGACAGGGGTGGCGCGGGTCCTCGCCGAGCGCGGCGACTCCTCCCTGGACTTCGTGCTGCAGGAGGCAGCGGCTGGGGAGCTCTTCGCCTTCGGCAATTCAGAGGCCGGCAACGACTCCGTTCTTTTCGATTCGCTGACCGAGGCCAGGCCGCTGCCGGACGGCGGGTACTCATTCACGGGCACCAAGATCTTCACGAGCCTCTCGCCGGCCTGGACGCGCCTGGGCATCTTCGGCAAGGACCCTGCCGCACGGGACGGCGAAGGTGAGCTGGTACACGGGTTCATCGGCCGGGACACAGCCGGCTACCGGATCCTGGAGGACTGGAACACGCTGGGCATGCGCGCCAGCCAGTCCAACACCACTATCCTGGACGGTGCCGTTGTCCCGCCGGGCCGCATCTTCCGGAAGCTGCCGGTGGGTCCCAACGCGGATCCGCTGATCTTCGCGATCTTCGCGTGCTTCGAGACCCTGCTCGCGGGTGTCTATGCGGGCATCGGGGAGCGGGCCCTGGTGCTGTCAGTGGAAGCTGCCAGGCGCAGGACATCATTAAAGAACGGCGGCCGGAGCCTGGCCCAGGATCCCGATATCCGCTGGAAGGTGGCCGAGGCCGCCCTGGCCATGGACGCCCTTTACCCCCAGCTTTCGGTGGTGGCCGGGGACGTGGACCGGCTGGCGGACCACGGCAGCCAGTGGTTTCCCAAGCTCGTTGGCGTCAAGGTCCGGGCCACGGAAACCGCGCGGACAGCGGTGGACCTTGCCATCCGGGTCTCCGGCGGCTCCAGCTACTTCCGGGGTTCGGAGCTGGAGCGGCTGTACCGTGATGTCCTGGCCGGCATGTTCCACCCGTCCGACGACGAATCGGCGCACAACACCGTGGCCAACGCCTGGCTGGGCCCGCTCGAAGACTAGCCGCGCAGCAGCATAAAGCGGGCGCGCACCATCGCGGTGCGCGCCCGGAGGGCCGGAGCGGCCTAGACGGTTCGCTGCACCTGCGTGACCCGGCGGCGAAGCCAGAAACGCCTGCCGCCGCCCACGTACAGCCTGCTGCGCTCGAGTTCCCACTTGCCGTACTCGGAGTGTTCCACGAGCCGGCGCCGGGCTTCGGGCAGGGAATCCTCAGGACCGACGGTCAATACGAGGTACTCGTATTGACGGGCATAGTCCCGTTCCCGCAGGACCGAGCTGGTCAGAAAATGTTCCTTCATTGCTCTCCATTTTCGTCCTTTTCCCGCTAACGTGAAGGCATGAGCATCGATCCGCGTGTCGCGCTTCAGTCTTTGACTGCCGCTTTGGAAGAGCACCTTGCAGCCGCCTCGGCCCGGCGCGGGGATGGTGACCCCTCAGTGGAGGCGGCATTCTTTGCAGTTGCCGATGCTTTCGAAGTCTATGAGGACGCCCTCTACGAGGCCTACAACGAAGTGACGCCGCTCCAGGTGTTCGATGACGAGGAAGACGAAGAGGAAGACAGCGAAGTCGACGACGAGGATCTCGAAATCGTTGAGGAGTAGCCCGACGCGATTAGACCCGGCCCGATAAGATCCGGCGCGGTCGGAGCGAGGGCCCGGCTAGGCCAGGCTGCTGGAGACGTCCTCGAGGGCTCGTGCTATTTCGGCCGGCAGCGGCGTGAGCTGGGCGTCCAGGATTTCCTTGAGCTGGACCGGCGTGCGTGCGCCCACGATGGCGGTGGCCACTCCGTGCCGGGACAGCAGCCAGCTGAGCGCAACATCCAGGGAAGATCGCCCCAGGCCGCGGGCCGCCATGGCAACAGCCTCGACCACCTGCGACGCGGGCTGCTCAAGGTAGGGCTCCACGTACGTGGCCAGCCGCGTGCCCGCCGCCCTGGAATCGGCGGGCACATGACCGCGGTACTTGCCGGTGAGGACGCCGCGGCCCAGCGGCGCCCACGCCATCAGCCCCAGGCCCGCATCTTCGATGGCCGGCACCAGCTCCGCTTCGGGCTTGCGCCGCAGCAGCGAATACTCGGACTGGTTGGCCACGAGCGGGAACCCGGCGATCGCGGCGGCCTTGGCGGTCTGCCAGCCGTTGAAGTTGGAGATGCCCGCGTAGCGTGCCCTTCCGCTGCGCACGGCGAAGTCAAGGGCGGACAACGTTTCCTCGAGCGGGACGTTGGGGTCCCACGCCTGGGCGAGCCAGAGGTCAACGTAGTCGGTGCCGAGCCGCGCCAGGCTTGCGTCGAGGCCGGACAGCATCGCGTTCCGCGACGCGTCCACCCGCTGCCGCCCGTCCGACGGCGACACGCCCGCTTTGGTGCAGATGACCACTTCCGTGCGGGAGACGACGTCACCCAGCATGGCCCCGAGCATGGCTTCGGCCTGGCCGTCCGCGTAGGAGGCCGCAGTGTCCACGAGGGTTCCGCCCGCGTCCACGAAGGTGCGCAGCAGTTCCGAGGCATCCTGCTCGTCCGTTTCACGGGACCAGGACATGGTGCCCAGGGACAGGGACGAGGCGCGGAGCCCGCTGTTGCCGATGTAACGCTGCTGCATAGCAGCTAGCTTACGGGGAAACCACCCGCATCATGACGTAGGGTCTTACCGTGAACTGGATTGAAGCGGCCCTGCTGGGTCTTGTGCAGGGCCTGACCGAATTCCTCCCTATTTCATCAAGCGCCCACCTCCGGATTGTGGGCTCGTTCCTGCCGACTGAGGACCCCGGGGCGGCCTTCACGGCCATCACCCAGCTGGGCACCGAGACGGCCGTGATCGTTTACTTCTGGCGTGACATCGTGCGGATCATGAAGGCCTGGTTCGGATCGCTGTCAGGCCGCGTCTCCCGCCAGGACCCCGACGCCCGGATGGGCTGGCTGGTGATCCTTGGCAGCCTGCCCATCATCGTCCTGGGCCTGCTGTTCCAGGACCAGATCGAGTCCGTCCTGCGGAGCCTCTGGATCGTGGCCACCATGCTCATCGTCTTCGGCCTCATCCTGGCGGTTGCCGACGCCGTCGCCAAGCAGGACCGCGACCTCTCCCGGCTCACCTACAAGCACGGCATCCTGTACGGCTTCGCCCAGGCCATGGCCCTGATTCCCGGGGTTTCGCGCTCCGGCGGCACCATCACCGCGGGTCTCCTCATGGGCTACACACGCGAAGCCGCAGCCCGGTACTCATTCCTCCTCGCCATCCCTGCGGTTTTCGGCAGCGGCCTGTACCAGCTGTTCAAGGTGGTCAGCAAGGAGGGTGTGACCGGCCCGTACGGCCTGGGGGAGACGGCCCTGGCAACGGTGATCGCATTCGTTGTGGGCTACTTCATCATCGGCTGGTTCCTGAAGTTCATCTCAACGCGCAGCTACCGGCTGTTTGTCTGGTACCGCATCTTCCTGGGCCTCGCCCTGTACCTGCTGCTCGGTTTCAATGTCATCAGCGCCTAGCACTAGGCTTGGTCTGTGAAGTCCTGGATCTCCCGCCCCGTGCCTGTCCTGCCGGGGGAAATGCCCGCGCTCCGCTTGTTTGACACAACCTCAGGCCGTGCCGTGACGCTTAACGCCGATGGCGAAAAGTCGATGTATGTCTGCGGGATCACCCCGTATGACGCGACCCACATGGGTCACGCCGCCAGCTACGTCGCGTTCGACCTTCTGAACCGCGCCTGGCGCGATGGCGGCCAGCAGGTTGCGTACGTCCAGAACGTCACCGACGTCGACGACCCGCTGCTGGAGCGCGCAGAGGCTACCGGAGTCGACTGGCGCGAGCTGGCTGAGAGCCAGATCGAGCTTTTCCGCACTGACATGGAAGCCCTCAACGTCATTGCCCCCGACCATTACGTGGGCGCCGTGGAGGCCATGCCGCTGATTGTCCCTGCGATTGAGCGGCTCCTGCACCAGGGACTGGCCTACCGCGTCAGCGGCACCCCGGGCGAGCCCGACGGCGACGTCTACTACGACGTCGAGGCTGCCAGCAAACACGCCGTCGGCGTGGACGCCTGGACGCTCGGCGCAGTCTCCGGACTGCCGGAAGCCGAGATGCTGGAACTGTTTGCCGAACGGGGCGGCGACCCCGGCCGGGCAGGAAAGCGCCAGGCCCTCGACCCGCTGCTGTGGCGCGTGGCCCGCGACGGCGAGCCCAGCTGGCCCGGCGGCGAGCTGGGGGAGGGCCGCCCCGGCTGGCACATCGAGTGCACCGTCATCGCGCAGAGGTATCTCCCCGCTCCCTTCACCGTGCAGGGCGGCGGCTCGGACCTGGTCTTCCCGCACCATGAGATGGGTGCCGGGCACGCCTACTCGCTGTCCGGTGTTCCGCTCGCCGAGCATTTCGCGCACGCCGGCATGGTGGGCCTCGACGGCGAAAAGATGTCCAAGTCCAAGGGCAACCTGGTCCTCGTCTCCAAGCTGCGCGCTGCTGGCGAAGAACCCGCGGCCATCCGGCTGGCCATCCTGGCGCACCACTACCGGTCCGACTGGTCCTGGACGGCGGACGGCTTCGAGGACGCCAAGGCACGCCTGGAACGCTGGCGCTCAGCGCTGGCCGCCGCGCCGGCCGGGACCGCCACGGAACTGATCGGGCAGATCCGCGAGGCGCTGGCCAACGATCTGGACGCCCCGTCAGCCCTGGCCGCCGTTGACCGGTGGGCAGACGCTGCCCTTAACAGGGAAGCCCTTAACAACGCCGCCGTTAACAACACAGGCAGCGCGTCTGAAGCAGACCGGGCTTTGGTGCGCGACGCCGTCAACGCACTTCTCGGCGTCGAACTTTAATAGTCCGTTTCGACGGTTCCCTGCCAGTTAGACGTTCCGCAACGTCTGGCGGGCAGGGAACCGTCGAAACGGCTGAGCCGCGGGCGTACTAAGCCCTAGGGCTTGTCTTTGCCCCGCCGCTTCAGGTAGCGCTCAAACTCGCGCGCTATGGATTCGCCGCTGGCCTCGGGCAGGTCAGCGGTGTCCTTCGCCTCCTCCAGTTGCCGGACGTACGCGGCAATTTCGGGATCCTCGGTGGCCAGTTCGTTGACGCCGCGCTCCCACGCCTCGGCCTCCTCGGCCAGCTCATGGGTGTCCAGCGGAACCTGGACCAGCTCCTCGATGCGGTGCAGCAGCGCCAGCTGTGCCTTGGGGGACGGCGCCTGGGCCACGTAGTGCGGCACCGCAGCCCAGAGGGAGACGGTGGGGATGCCGGCGAGCAGGGACACCTCCGACAAAACACCGACGATGCCCACGGGGCCTTCATACTGCGAGGCTTCGAGGTTGAGCCGCTCCCGCAGCGCGCCATCGTCGGTGGAGGTGCTGACCGGAATGGGGCGGCTGTGCGGCACATCCGCCAGCAGCGCTCCCACCAGGACCACGTAGTCCACGTGAAGCGCCTCAGCGTGGACCAGCAGTTCCGCAGTGTACGCGCGCCACTTATAGGACGGTTCGGTGCCCTGGATGAAAATCACATCCACGTTGGTGCCGGGGGCACTGGCCTTGTAAATGCGCGTGGACGGCCACTTGATCTTGCGTTCACCGGAGGCAGTGCGGCGGACGGTGGGCCGGGTGAACTGGAAGTCGTAGTACTCGTCAGCGTCGATCGACGCGACCTTCTTTCCGCCCCAGAGCTTATTCAGGTAACGGAGCGCATCACTGGCGGCTTCCCCCGCGTCATTCCATCCCTCGAACGCAGCCAGCATCACAGTAATGCGCTGACCTTCGGGAACAGGCTGCAGCAGCTGCTCCGTCTCAGGCGCGGTGCCCGGTTCGTTGGTGTCTCCGTCGAAGCTGTTCATCCCTTCACCCTACGTCCACAAGCATTGCTGTTGCATAGAACGAACCGCCGCAGATACCGACAAACCCCTCATCCCCGCCGTGCGGGGTAGCGGATATTCGCCGACGGCGTACGCCCGGGGTCCGCGGCGGGGCGCCGCCGGGCGGCCCGGTACAGTGGAAAGCATGGAATCTGCCGCCGCTCACCCCTCGCTCAAAGCCGTTTTATGGGACATGGACGGCACCATCGTTGACACAGAACCGTATTGGATCGAGGCCGAACACAACCTTGTTGAAGCGCACGGGGGGACGTGGTCGCACGAGCAGGCCATGCAGCTCGTGGGGCAGTCCCTGGTTCACTCGGCAGGCATCCTCCAGCGGGCCGGCGTGCGCCTGGAGAAGCGGGAAATCATTGACACCCTGATGGGCCAGGTCATCGCGAGGGTCCGGGAGAGCGTGCCGTGGCGTCCGGGGGCCCGGGAGCTGCTGGACGAACTTTTCCACGCCGGCGTGCGTTGTGCCCTTGTGACCATGTCAGAGGCACCGCTGGCCCGCGAGATTGTGGCGAGCCTTCCCCGGCCCTACTTCGAGTTCGTCGTTACCGGCGACGCCGTAACCAACGGCAAGCCGCACCCTGAGGCCTACCTGAAGGCAATGGACCTGCTGCGACAGCAGGATCCGCAGCTCACCGCTGACCACTGCATAGCCCTTGAGGACTCAGCCCCCGGTGCTGCTGCGGCCGTGGCATCTGGCGCCGTGACGGTTGCCGTTCCGCACCTGGTGCCGCTGCCTGACGACGCCCGGAGGACCACCTGGGATACGCTCGCGGACCGCTCGGTGTCCGAACTCGAGGAGCTGGTCAGGCTCCGCCTCGGTTCGCGCGAACCCGCGGCAGCTTTCGAGAACGTCAACTAAGGAGACTGGAACGTGTCTGATCCCGCGGGATCCGGTCAGCAGCCCCCGAACGTACAGCCGCCCAGCCGCCGGGAGGGCATCCCGCTCGGCAGGATCGCCGGCATTCCCATCATCCTGGCCTACTCCTGGTTCATCATCGCCGGCTTCACGGTGATCGTGTACGGACCGGTGCTGCAGCATGGCACGCCTTCACTGGGCATCGGGGCGTACTGGGTGGCCTTCGCCTACGCGCTGCTGCTCCTGCTGTCGGTGCTCGTCCATGAGCTCGCGCACGCGCTGACGGCCAAGATCTATGGCTGGCCCAGCGAGAAAATTGTGCTCAACCTTTGGGGCGGCCACACCCAGTTCGAAAGCTTCACCGCCACCCCCGGACGGTCAGTGCTCGTGGCCATGGCCGGTCCCGCCGCCAACTTTGTGCTCGCCGGGGCGGCCTGGCTGGTGATCTCCTCGGGCGGTCTGACCGGCGTGGCGGACACCCTCCTGAACATCTTCTTCTGGGCCAACCTCGTGATCGGCATCTTCAACGTGCTGCCCGGGCTGCCGCTGGACGGCGGCCGCCTGGTGGAATCCGCGGTCTGGAAGGCCACCGGAAGCCACGCCAAGGGCACCGTCGCGGCGGGCTGGGGCGGCCGCATCATCGTCATCGCCCTCGGCCTCTGGTTCGTTGTCCGTCCATTGCTCGGCGGGGACGTCCCGGACACCAGCATGCTGCTCATCACCATCCTGGTCGGCGGTTTCCTGTGGATGGGCGCGTCAGCGTCAATCCAGCAGGGCCGCCTGCGCAGCCGGCTCCACCTGGTGAGCGCCGCCGCCCTGGCCGAACCCGCCGTCGGCCTTCCCGAAACCGGGAGCGTCAGCGACGTCCTGCACGTGTCGGCAGGCGGGCGGACCGCCGTCGTGCTCTGCGCCCCGGATGGCAGGCCCAACAGCGTGGTGGACCCCGCGGCCCTGGCCGCGGTTCCCGCAGCGGTCGCCGGCACCACCCCCGCCGGTGCGGTGGCCCACCCGCTCGGCGCCGGCGCCTACGTGCCGGAATGGTCCAAGGGCCAGGAACTGCTGCAATACCTGGCGCAGCTCGAAGGACACGACTACGCGGTGGTTGACCACAACGGCCGGGTCACCGGACTGCTGCGCCAGTCCACCGTGGTGACGGCCATAACAGGCAAGGCCCCCCGCTAAAACACGCGCCGGCACGGCCGGAACCGGTAGAGTTACGTGCCGGTCGTGAAATCGGCAGCGGGCGCACGGCGCCCCGCCGGGCCGTCACGGTGCACGCCAAGAAAGCTTTCACAGGAGCGAGGACACAGTCATGAGCAGCGAATCTGCCGCCAACGGAACCAGCACGGGCCTTTCCTCCGGCACTGCAGCCGGGACCGCGGACCAGCCGGTCGGTGCTGCCCGGCGGCGCGGCCCCTTCCGCGAGGGCGAACGGGTCCAGCTGACGGACGAGCGCGGGCGCATGAACACCATCAGCCTCGAGGCCGGCGGAGCCTTCCACACCCACCGCGGCTTCCTCAACCACGATGAAATCATCGGCAAAGTGGACGGCTCGGTGGTGGTCAACAACGTCGGCCAGCAGTACCAGACGCTCCGCCCGCTGCTCTCCGACTTCGTCCTGTCCATGCCCCGCGGCGCTGCCGTGGTCTACCCCAAGGACGCCGGCCAGATCATCACCATGGCTGACATCTTCCCGGGAGCGCGCGTGGTGGAAGCGGGCGTGGGCTCAGGCGCACTCTCCATCTCGCTGCTGCGTGCAGTAGGGGACCAGGGTTACCTTCACTCCTTCGAACGCCGCGAGGAATTCGCGGCCATCGCCCGCGGCAACGTGGAGACGATCTTCGGCGGCCCGCACCCGGCCTGGCAGATCTCCCTCGGGGACTTCCAGGAGGAAGTGGTCCGCGCCGAAGAGCCCGGCTCCGTGGACCGCGTGGTCCTGGACATGCTGGCACCCTGGGAATGCCTCGACGCCGTGGCCACCGTCCTGGCACCTGGCGGCGTGTGGATCAACTACGTCGCCACCGTCACCCAGCTCTCACGCACCGCTGAGGCCATCCGCGCCGACGGCCGCTTCACCGAACCGGACGCCTGGGAATCCATGGTCCGCGGCTGGCACCTTGAAGGACTCGCCGTGCGCCCCGACCACAGGATGGTCGCCCACACCGGATTCCTGCTGGTCACGCGGCGGCTCGCTGACGGCGTCACCGGCATCTCCGTCAAGCGGCGCCCCTCCAAGACCGAATTCGCCGAAGAGGACGTCAACGCCTGGACGCCCGGCGCTGTGGGCGAACGCCTGGTCTCGGACAAGAAGCTCCGCCGGGCCGCGCGGGACGCGATAGCCGGCACCAATGTGAAGGACGACCCGGAGATCACAAACTAGTCCGTATTTCGGATGTCGTCGGCTCTACCAGCCAACTTGGGGCTATGGTCTTAAGAGAAGCGCAGGAAGGGGCTGATGATCATGGAGACGCCAAACAATGACTCCGTGCCAACGCCGGCTGAACAGGCCGGCGCCAACGAACTGTCTGTCGCGGACCGGCAGGTCAATATCCTCAGGGACAAACTGAGGCATATCGACCGCCAACTGGCAGCTGCCACGCAGAACAACACCAAACTCGTGGCGATGCTGGAAACAGCCAAGGCCGAAATACTCCGGCTGAAGAACGCCCTGGACCAGGAGGGGCAGCCTCCGTACAGCTTCGGCACCATCCTCCAGCTGAACCCGCGGCGCCAGGGCGCCGGCAGCGGCCAGGCGGCCACCGAGGAATCGGTGGACATCTTCAACGCCGGGCGCAAAATGCGGGTTGGCATCAGCCCCCTGGTCAACATCAACCAGCTGGCCGCCGGCCAGGAGGTCCTCCTTAACGAGGCTCTCCTGGTGGTGGCCGGTCTCGGCTACGAGCGCGCGGGCGAACTCGTCACGCTCAAGGAACTGCTCGGCCCGGACCGTGCCCTGGTGCTGGGACGTGCCGATGAGGAGCGCGTCATCCGACTCGCCGGCCCGCTCCTAAGCGAGAAGCTGCGGGTGGGCGACGCCCTCTCCATCGATTCACGCACCGGGTATGCCCTCGAAAAGGTGCCGCGGTCCGAGGTCGAGAACCTTGTCCTGGAGGAAGTCCCGGACATTACCTACGAGGACATCGGCGGCCTGGGCCCGCAGATCGAACAGATCCGGGACGCCATCGAGCTGCCGTTCCTGCACCCGGACCTGTACCGGGAGCACGGACTCAAGGCGCCCAAGGGCATCCTGCTTTACGGCCCTCCGGGCTGCGGCAAGACCCTCATCGCCAAGGCGGTCGCAAACTCCCTGGCCGCGCGCGCCGCGGAACGCAGCGGAAACATCGACCTGAAGAGCTACTTCCTCAACATCAAGGGCCCCGAGCTCCTCGACAAGTACGTCGGCGAAACCGAACGCCACATCCGGCTGATCTTCTCCCGTGCCCGCGAAAAGGCCTCGGACGGCAGCCCCGTAGTGGTCTTCTTCGACGAGATGGACTCGCTCTTCCGCACCCGGGGCACGGGCATCTCCTCCGACGTCGAAACCACGATCGTGCCGCAGCTGCTGAGCGAGATCGACGGCGTGGAGCGGCTCGACAACGTGATTGTCATCGGCGCCTCCAACCGCGAGGACATGATCGATCCCGCCATCCTGCGCCCCGGCCGCTTGGACGTGAAGGTCAAGATCCAGCGCCCCGACGCCGAAGCCGCGGCGGACATCTTCAAGAAGTACATCACCCCGGACCTGCCGTTCCACGAGGACGACCTCGTGGAACACGACGGCGATGTCCACGAGACGGTGGACGCCATGATCCAGCGGACCGTGGAAGCCATGTACTCCACCGAGAAGTCCAACGAGTACCTTGAGGTCACCTACGCCAACGGCGACACCGAGATGCTGTACTTCAAGGACTTCAACTCCGGAGCCGTGGTCCAGAACGTCGTGGACCGGGCCAAGAAGTACGCCATCAAGGACCTCCTGACCACCCAGCAGAAGGGCCTGCGCATCGACCACCTGCTGCGGGCCGTCGTCGATGAGTTCCGCGAACACGAGGACATGCCCAACACCACCAACCCGGATGACTGGGCACGCATCTCCGGCAAGAAGGGTGAGCGCATCACGTACATCCGTACCATCGTGCAGGGCAAGGCCGGCCAGGAGCCCGGCAAGTCTATCGAGACCATGCCCAACACGGGCCAGTACCTGTGACGGCCGGCTCCGAATCAGCGCTGGGAGGTGGCCTGCCGGCCGGCGGCGCCATGCGGGTCATGGGGTCCGAAACCGAATACGGGATTCACGCGCCGGCCGCGCCGGGCGCCAATGCCACCATGATGTCCGCCCGGGTGGTCCAGGCGTACGCCCAGGTCACCCGGCTCCGGGCCGCCGGCGGCGCCGAAACCCGCTGGGACTACACGGACGAGGAACCGCTGCACGACGCCCGGGGCTGGACGCTTGAACGCGGCCAGGCCCACCCGAGCCAGCTGACGGACCAGCCGCCGGTCCTGGACGCCGAGGCCGTGGCGCTTGCCTACGGCCGGGAAGAGCTTGAGCTCGACGGCGAGGACGAGTCGGGCTCGCTGCTGATGAACATGGTGCTCGGCAACGGGGCACGGCTCTACGTGGACCACGCCCACCCCGAGTACTCGAGCCCGGAGGTCACCAACCCCGCGGCGGCGGTTGCCTGGGACGCGGCCGGGGACCTAGTAGGCCTGGCTGCGGTCCGCAGGCTCGCCAGCGACACGGAACTGCCCGCCGTCAACCTCTACAAGAACAACACCGACAACAAGTCCGTGTCCTACGGGTCGCACGAGAACTACCTCATGCCGCGGTCCGTGCCGTTCGGCGACATCGTTCGGGGGCTGACCCCGTTCTTCGTGTCGCGGCAGGTCATCTGCGGTTCGGGGCGGGTGGGCCAGGGCCAGGACAGCTCCCGGTCCGGCTACCAGATCAGCCAGCGGGCGGACTTCTTCGAGGCGGAGGTGGGACTTGAGACCACCATCCGGCGTCCCATCATCAACACCCGCGACGAGCCGCACGCGACGGCGGACAAGTACCGGCGGCTGCACGTCATCATCGGCGACGCCAACCTGAGCCAGGTGTCGAACTACCTGAAGTTCGGGACCACCGCCATGGTGCTGAGCCTGATCGAGGCGGGCCTCGCACCGCGGATCGAGGTCCACGAACCGGTGGCCGCGCTGCAGGCCATCAGCCACGACACCACCCTGGCCGCCAAGGTCAGGCTGCTGGACGGCCGCCGGGTGACGGCCCTGGATCTGCAGTGGATGTACCACGAGGCCGCCGCCAAGCTGGCACAGGACACCGGGGTAGGGGACGCCGTTGACGGCGACGGCCACACCCACGCCGTGCTGGAGCGGTGGGCCACCACCCTGACCCAGCTGGACAGCGACCGGGCCGCCGCCGCAACCTCGGTGGAGTGGCTGGCCAAGCTGTCCATCCTGGAGGGCTACCGCCAGCGCGACGGGCTCCAGTGGAATGACGCCCGGCTCGGCCTGGTGGATCTGCAGTGGGCCGACCTCCGGCCCGAAAAGGGGCTCTACTACCGGCTGCTGTCCCGGAACCGGATGCAGCGGATCGTGGACGACGCCGACATCGCCGCCGCGGTGACGGCACCGCCGTCGGACACCCGGGCGTACTTCCGCGGACGCTGCGTCAGCAGCTTCAGCAAGGACGTTGTGGGGGCCAGTTGGGACTCGGTGATCTTCGACGTGCCGGGCTACGGACGGCTGCAGCGCGTCCCCACCAGGGAGCCGCTGCGCGGCACCAAGGCACTGACCGGAGGGCTGTTTGAGAGGCACCGTGACGCCGGACCTTTCCTTGCCGAACTCCTCGGATCGGCACCGGCTCCGCCACCGGCATAATGCACCCCGCAAAGCCCCTTTGCGTGGCAATATGGGCATACAAGATGTCCTCCCGGAAATGGGGGACTGGATAAAGGAGAAGGACATGGCAGGCCAGGAGCAGCAGCAGCCGCAGCCACGCGACACCGAGGTCGAGGAAGAGGTCCCCGTACCGCCGGCGCCCGCAGATGGTCAGGCATCCGCCTCGACGCAGGGTGTTGACGATCTCCTTGACGAGATCGACGGCGTCCTGGAGTCCAACGCGGAGGAATTCGTCCGGGCATTCGTGCAAAAGGGCGGCCAGTAGACCGGCAGCGACACCACCCGCACCGGGCACGGAGGCCAGAGGTACCGGACAGCCGCTGAATTATCACGTTGAAGGAGTGCACCAGTGCAGGAGACAACAGCCAACAAGGTAGCCGCCCACGCGACGTCGTCGTTCACTGAGCATCTCCAACGCGACCGTCCGGAACTGCTTCCCCAATACGCGCCATTGGCTACGGGCATGTCCGCCGGCCAGCCGCCCGCCGTGCCCCACGCCACCACCATTGTGGCCATGACCTACGCCGGCGGCATCGTCATGGCCGGTGACCGCCGGGCCACCATGGGCAACATCATCGCCAGCCGGCACATCGAAAAAGTCTTTCCCGCCGACCAGTACTCAGTAGTCGGCATCGCCGGCACTGCAGGCATCGCGATTGACCTGACCCGCCTGTTCCAGGTGGAGCTGGAACACTACGAGAAGATCGAGGGAACCCCGCTGAGCCTGGAGGGCAAGGCGAACCGTCTCGGCGCCATGATCCGGGGCAACCTGCCGATGGCACTGCAGGGCCTGGCCGTGGTGCCGCTGTTCGCAGGCTTTGACGCTGCCGCCGGAGCGGGGCGGCTCTTCTCCTACGATGTGACCGGCGGCCGCTACGAGGAACAGGAACACCATGCCGTAGGCTCCGGGTCAATGTTCGCCCGCGGCGCACTGAAGAAGCTTTGGCGGCCCAACCTGCCCGAGGACGAAGCCATAGCCGTGGCCGTCGAATCCCTCTATGACGCAGCCGACGACGACTCCGCCACCGGCGGCCCCGACCCCGTGCGGCAGCTGTGGCCCGTGGTGTACGCCGTCAACCGGGCAGGAGCCCGGCGGGTCTCCGAACGGGAACTCGCCGCCATGGCCGGAAACATCATCGAGTCCAGGGCAGCTGCCCGGCGGGAGGCCTGATATGACACAGCAGTTCTATGTCTCTCCCGAACAGCTGATGAAGGACCGTGCGGATTTCGCACGGAAAGGCATCGCCCGCGGCCGGTCCGTGATTGTGGTCAGCTGCGAGGACGGGATCGCGCTGGTGGCGGAGAACCCGTCACCGTCGCTGCACAAGATCGGCGAAATCTACGACAAGATCGCCTTCGCCGCCGTCGGGAAGTACAACGAATTCGAGAGCCTCCGCCAGGCCGGGGTGCGCTACGCCGACGTCCGCGGCTACTCGTACGACCGCGAGGACGTCACGGCCAGGGGACTGGCAAGCGTGTACGCCCAGAGCCTGGGCGCCGTCTTCACCGCGGAGCAGAAGCCGTTCGAGGTGGAATTGGCTGTGGCCGAAGTCGGGGCCAGCCAGGACCTCGACCACCTCTACCGCCTCACGTTCGACGGCTCGATCGCGGACGAGCATAACTTCATTGTGATGGGCGGCCAGGCGGACAAGGTGTCCGGGGCGATCGAAGGCGGCTGGCAGCGCGACCTGTCGTTCGCGGCGGCGATCCGGCTCGCCGCCAGGGGACTCGTGACCGACAACGAGGCAGCCGACCTGCCCGCCAAGGCCTTGGAAGTGGCGGTGCTGGACCGCAGTTCGGAAAGCAACAGGGGGACGCGGAGGGCTTTCCGCAGATTGTCCGACCAGGACGTTGTGGAACTGCTGGCTGAGGAGAGCTGACATGGACAAGAGGATCTTCGGCATTGAAACCGAATTCGGGATTTCCTATTCGAGCCCGGACTCCCGGCCCCTCGCCCCGGAGGAAGTAGCCCGCTACCTGTTCCGCAAGGTGGTCAGCTGGGGACGGTCCTCCAACGTGTTCCTCACCAACGGGTCCCGCCTGTACCTCGACGTGGGCTCGCACCCGGAATACGCCACGGCGGAATGCGACGACCTCGCCCAGCTGATCGCCCACGACCGCGCCGGGGAGCTCATCCTCGATGACCTCGTGGACGAGGCCCAGTCCCGGCTCGCGGCCGAGGGCTTCAACGGCACGGTGTACCTGTTCAAGAACAACACCGACTCCGCCGGCAACTCCTACGGCAGCCACGAGAACTATCTCATTCCCCGCCGCGGCGAATTCACCCGGCTGGCAGAGATCCTCATTCCGTTCCTCGTTACACGCCAGCTCATCGCCGGCGCGGGCAAGATCCTGAAGACGCCGCACGGGGCTACCTACGCGTTTTCACAGCGGGCGGACCACATCTGGGAAGGCGTGTCCTCGGCCACCACCCGTTCCCGGCCCATCATCAACACCCGCGACGAGCCGCATGCCGATGCCGAGTTCTACCGCCGGCTGCATGTGATCGTCGGCGACTCGAACATGTCCGAGACCACGGCGTTACTCAAGGTGGGCACCGTAGACCTCATCCTGCGGATGATCGAGGCAGGCGTGATCATGCGGGACATGCGGATGGAGAACCCCATCCGCAGCATCCGGGAGATCTCCCATGACCTGAGCGGCCGCGCACTGGTCCGGCTCGCCAACGGCCGCCAGCTCACCGCGCTGGAGATCCAGCAGGAGTACCTGACCAAAGTCACTGCCTTCGTCGAGGAAAACGGCGCCCACAATCCGCACGTCCCGCTGATCCTGGACCTGTGGGGGCGGACGCTGCGCGCCATCGAAAGCGGCGACGCCAGCACCATCGACACCGAGATTGACTGGGCCATCAAGAAGAAGCTGATGGACAGCTACCGCAGGCGCCACGGCCTGGGCCTGGACGCCCCGCGGATCGCGCAGCTGGACCTCACCTACCACGACATCTCCCGCTCCCGCGGCCTGTACTACCTGCTCCAGTCCCGTGGCGCTGTCCGCCGCGTCACCGACGAGACCGCCATCAAGGACGCCGTGGACGCGCCGCCGCAGACCACCCGGGCCAAACTGCGGGGCGACTTCGTCCGCAAGGCGCAGGAATTGGGCCGTGACTACACGGTGGACTGGGTCCATCTCAAGCTCAACGACCGCGCCCACCAGACCATTCTGTGCAAAGACCCGTTCCGCAACGTTGACGAGCGGGTTGATGCCCTGCTGGACTCTATGGGCTGATACCCAGCTTTTCGCGTTACTCTGGAAGAGGCCGTTCTGCGGCCCTGACTGCCTTGCCGTGTGCAGCACCGCCACCGGCAGGGCATCCATCTTGCCCCGACGAAAGTTCTTACGTGCGCCGACTACTAGCAATCCTTCTTCCCGCGCTGCTTCTGCTGACCGCCTGTGGTGGCCAGGAGCCGGCAGCCCCGGAACCGACCAGCCAGTCCGCGGGTGAGACCGCCAAGCTCGACTCGCTCAAGCTGACGGACAAGGGGGACAAGAAAGCCCCGGGCGTCGAGTTCACCAAGCCCCTCGAGGTTACCGAACCCACCGTCAAGGTTGTCACCGAAGGCAGCGGCGACCGTGTGAAGGCCAACCAGATCGCCGAGATCTCGGTTCTGAGAATAAATGCCAAGGACGGCTCCACCATCGACGACGGCTTCGCCAAGGACCCACAGTCCTTCGAGCTGAGCGATGAAGTCAAAACCAGCAGTCCCATAATTTACAACGCATTCGTGGGCGCCAAGGTGGGCTCCCAGCTCGCCCTGGTCGCTCCGGGGCAAGCCGCCACCCAAGGTGCCGCCGCCCAGCCGTCCCAGCTCCTGATCATCAAGGTGCTTTCGGCCAAGGATGCACCCAAGGCCCTGGACAAGCCCGAAGGCGATCCCGTCACTCCGCCGGCAGGCCTGCCGACCGTCACCGAGAAGGACGGCATCCCGGAGATCTCGGTGAAGGGCGTTGCAGCCCCCAAGAAGCTCATTGCCCAGGACCTGATTAAGGGCAAGGGTGCCGCCGTCAAGGCGACCAACACCCTGACCGTCAACTACGTCGGCGTGGCCCTTGCCAGCGGCAAGAAGTTCGACTCCAGCTTTGACCGCAAGGAGCCGGCATCGTTCGCGCTGAACCAGGTCATCAAGGGCTGGACCCAGGGCCTGACGGGCAAGACCGTCGGATCGCGCGTCCTGCTCGTAATCCCCAAGGACCTCGCTTATGGCGACTCCGGCCAGGGTGACGCCAAGGGCGACCTCGTGTTCGTCGTCGACATCCTCGGCGCCAAGTAACAACCCCTGATTCGCACAAAAGCAGAGTTTCCACCAGCAGAAGGAGCAACCATGTCATTTGGCCAGCGCAAGCTCGACCGCGAAAAGCCGGAAATCGACTTCCCCGAAGGCCCGGTGCCCACGGAACTCGTTATCACGGACATCATTGAGGGCGACGGCCCCGAGGCCAAGGCCGGCGACACCGTGTCCACGCACTACGTCGGCGTGGCCTGGTCCACCGGCGAAGAGTTCGACGCCTCCTGGGGCCGCGGCGCACCGCTGGACTTCCGGGTCGGCGTCGGCCAGGTCATCCAGGGCTGGGACCAGGGGCTGCTCGGCATGAAGGTGGGCGGACGCCGCCGCCTGGAGATCCCCTCGGAGCTGGCCTACGGCTCACGCGGTGCCGGTGGGGCCATCGGCCCGAACGAGGCACTCATCTTCGTCGTGGACCTGGTGGGCGTCCGCTAGTCCCCACCGGCTCCCTGCCCTCGCAAGTCCGCACCGGCTCCCTGCCCTCGCAAGCTCGGGCTGGGGCCCTCGCCGGCGTGGGCCCACCACCGGCTGCCCCGGCCACTAAAACTGCGCAAGCGCGGTAACAATCGGAAGCATTTTCCGGATTGTTGCCGCGCTTTCGCGTTTTTGCCGGAACGGCTTTAGTAACGTAACGAGGGTGTCCGCCCAACGTACTGAACGCCTGCTGAACCTCCTGATCGCACTGCTGAACTCGCGGTACGGCCTGCGCCGCAGTGAGCTGCGGGAAAAGATCTACGCGGGCGGTGCGGCCAGCGACGCGGCCTTCGGCCGGATGTTCGAACGTGACAAGAACGACCTTCGCGACTTCGGTTTCGACGTCGAGACGGTCACGGACCTGGGCTGGAGTTCGGACGATCCCGGCACCACCCGGTACCGGATCGGCAAGGAATCCAACCGCCTGCCGGACGTGGAGCTGAGCCCGGACGAGTGGACAGTCCTGCTGCTGGCTTCCCAGCTCTGGGAGCAGGCGGCACTGGGCACGGCCGCGGGCAACGCACTCCGCAAGCTCCAGGCGGCGGGCGGCCTGGCCGACGTCGAACTTCCCGCCGGCGTGCAGCCGCGCATCAAGCCCGCCGGCCAGGCGTTTGAGGACCTGGTGGCCGCCATGCACGCCGAGCACGCCGTCCGCTTCCACTACCTCGCCGGCAGCACGGGCCGGGAAGAGGAACGCACCGTTGAACCGTGGGGCCTGGGCAGCCGCTTCGGCCAGTGGTACCTCGTCGGGTTCGACCGGAGCCGCGGCGCCAAACGCTTCTTCCGGCTGTCACGCTTCACGTCGGCCGTCACCATTCTGGACAGGGAGCCCTTCACGCCGCCCGCCGGCTTCAACGTCCGTGCCGAGCTGAACAGCCTGCCGGAGCTTCCGCTCAGCACCGCCGTCGTGGACGTCCGCAGCGGCAAGCTGCTGGGGCTGCGCAAGCGCGCCGCCGGGGCCGCTACGGCCGACCCTACGTCCGCCGGCTCGGATCCGGCCACGGACTCGGAAGAAGACACGGCCGCGGAGGCCGACGCCGGCTGGGACCGGCTCACCGTTCCCTACCGTGACGCCGAGGTGCTCGGGGAGGAACTCGCCTCCTACGGGCCGAACGTCAGGGTGGTGGGCCCCGCGGAGCTTTCCGCTGCCGTGCAGCGCCGCCTGGCTTCTGCCGCCGCCTTCGTTGACGCTCCGGTGCCGCGCTATTCGTTTGCGCATGCAGGGACGGGAAAGCGGACCCGGAAACGTACCTCGGAGGACCAGCTCAAGCGGATGCTGCAGCTGGTGCCGTTCCTGGTCCGCAACCAGGGCCTGCCCATCGAGGAGGTCGCCGACCGGTTCGGGGTGACCCGGCAGGAGCTGGAGGGCGATCTGCTGATCCTGATCTGTTCCGGCCTCCCGCAGGGGTACCCGGACGAGCTGCTGGACATCCAGTGGGAGGAAGGCCACGTTTTCATCAGCCAGTCCATGGAGCTGAACCGGCCGGTCCGTTTCACCGTGGACGAGGCCTGCGCCCTGCTCACGGGCCTCGAGACCCTGAACGGCCTCCCGGAACTGGCTGAGGGAAGTGCCCTGGACTCGGTGACGCTCAAGCTGATGGCTGCTGCGGGGGAGGAGGGGCTCCGTGCCGCTGCCCTGTCCGGGCCGGAGGTGGGACCTGCCAACTCGGCCAACCTCGAGGTCATCCGCGACGCGATTGAATCCGGGTCCCAGCTGCACCTCGTCTACCTTTCCGCGCAGAAGGACACCTATTCGGAGCGGGACGTGGATCCGCTCCGCCTCTATTCCATGGACAACACGTGGTACTTCGAGGCCTACTGCCATTCGGCGGCCGGGCTCCGGAATTTCCGGCTGGACCGGATCGAGGACCTCACCCCGACCGGCAAGCCGGTCTCGTCCGCAATAAAGCCCGACGGCGGGTTCCCGGCAAAGCTGTTCACCGCCAACGACGACGACACTCTGGTCACCGTCCAGCTCACCGCCCGCGGTGCCGGGCTCGCGGACGACTACTATGCCGAGCGGACGGCACCGCTGCCCGACGGCGGCCTGGTGGCGGATATCCGGTTCGGCAATACGGCATGGCTGCCCATGTTTGTTGCCCAGCACGGCGGAACGGCACGGATCCTGGAACCTGAGGGGCTGGCCCGTGCCTCGCGGGACTGGATCGAGGCGGCCCTGGCGCTGTACAACGGCTAGCCAATACGCCAGCTAGACTACTCAGCATGCCTTGGTGGTCCTGGATCCTTATTTGGGTGGCACTTGTGTCGCTGTCCCTGTTGTTCTTCGTGCTCATGGGTGTCCGCCTGTTCCGCCAGTTCATGGCGACGGTCAAGGAGCTCGGTGAAGCGGGGGACAAGCTCACCAGCCTTCCGGTTTCCGCTGCAGCGTTCGCAGGCGCCCATGAGGCGGCGACTCATTCCGCCGTCGTCGGGGTTGCACCGGGAACGGCCCCTTTTGCCTCGCCGCACCAGATGCGCCATGATTACCACGCATCCAAAGAGGCCCGCAGGGAGGCCCGGCGTCAGCGCCGGGTCCGCCGGAAGGCCGAACGGGGCCAGCCCCAGTCGCTGCGCGACATCGAATTCAGATAAACGTAGGATGTTACTAAACGAAAGGAACACCCACCATGAGGCTTGAAGGCTGGCATCTCATCATCATCATCGTCCTGGCTTTGGTGCTCTTCGCTGCACCGAAGCTCCCCGGCATGGCCCGGAGCCTCGGCCAGTCGATGCGCATTTTCAAGTCGGAGGTCCGCGAGATGAAGAAGGACGGCGCCCCGGAAGCCAAGGACGGCTCCGATCCTGTTGAAGGCACCGTCGTCAACCACCCGCGTTCCGCCACGACGGAAAACCGTCCTGCCGACGGAAACGACGTTCCGCCCCCCAACCGCGCCTAAGATTACGTGGCACTAACCATGAGTCGTCGCTCCAATCCTGAGGGACGGATGGCTCTGCTGGACCATCTGCGCGAACTCAGGAACAGGCTGTTCAAGTCCGCTATTGCCGTTGTGCTCGCCACCGTTGCGGGTTTCATGGTCTACCAGCCCATGCTCACTGCCCTGATCAAGCCGATCCGGGACCTGAACAACAATGCGGGCCGCCAGGCGTCCCTCAACTTCGACGGCGTGGCGAGCTCGTTCGACCTCATGATCCAGGTGTCCGTCTTCCTGGGCGTCATCCTGGCCAGTCCGGTGTGGCTGTACCAGCTCTGGGCCTTCATCGTGCCAGGCCTGCACAAGAAGGAGCGCCGGCTGGCATTGTCCTTCGTGGCGGCCGCCGTACCGCTCTTTGTCGGCGGCGTCACGATGGCCTGGCTCGTCCTGCCCAACGCCGTCCGGGTCCTCACAGAATTCACCCCGTCCGGCGGGTCCAACTTCATCAGCGCCCAGGTCTACCTGTCCTTTGTCTTGCGGCTGCTGCTGGCCTTCGGCATCGCCTTCCTGCTCCCGGTGGTCCTGGTCGGGCTGAACCTCGCCGGGCTCCTGCGGGGGGACCAGCTCCTCAAGAGCTGGCGCGTCACGGTGTTCCTCGTCTGCCTGTTTGCCGCCATGGCGGCCCCCGGCGCTGACGCCATGAGCATGTTCTACCTCGCCACTCCCATGCTGGTGCTCTTCTTTGCGGCCATCGGCCTGTGCGTGCTGAACGACCGCCGCCGTGCGCGCCGGGCAGAGAAGCGGGCCGCTGAGACCGAGGCCACAGCCGATATCGCGACTCCGGGCAGTGAGCTGAAGAATCTCTAGCTACGCCCCCATTAGGCTTGAGGCATGTCCACCACCACTCCGTCGCCCTCCGAACGGTACCGCGCCAGCGCCGAACGGGCCGTGGAAGCAAAGACCCACCTGGGCGCATTCGCCCGCACACTGAGCTTTGAACTGGATGACTTCCAGCGCCAGGCGTGCAAATCCCTCCAGGAGGGCCGCGGGGTCCTGGTGGCCGCGCCCACCGGCGCCGGTAAGACCATCGTGGGCGAGTTCGCCGTGTACCTGGCGCTTCAGCGCGGGCTGAAGGCCTTCTACACCACGCCCATCAAGGCGCTCAGCAACCAGAAATTCACCGAGTTGACGGAGAAGTACGGCGAGCAGAACGTCGGACTCCTGACCGGCGACACCAGCATCAACGGCGACGCGCCCGTGGTGGTCATGACCACCGAGGTCCTGCGCAACATGCTCTACGCCGACTCCGACACCCTGTTCGACCTGGGTTTTGTGGTCATGGACGAGGTCCACTACCTGGCCGACCGCTTCCGCGGTGCAGTCTGGGAGGAAGTCATCATCCACCTGCCCAGCGAGGTGCAGGTCGCGTCCCTCAGCGCCACAGTCTCCAACGCAGAGGAGTTCGGCGCCTGGCTGGACACCGTGCGCGGCGACACGGATGTCATCGTCTCCGAACACCGTCCCGTCCCGCTCTGGCAGCACGTCATGGTGGGCAGGGACATCGTGGATCTGTTCGCGGGCGAGACCACCTTCGACGAAATCGCCCCGGCCGGCAACTCCGCCACGGCCTCGGCGGTGCCATCTGCGCCTTCGCCGGTGGACGCCGTCCAGCGGGGCTTCGAGGTCAACCCGGAGCTGCTGACGCTCTCCAGGTCAGAAAGCCAGCTCAATTTCCAGGGCCGCTTCGGCCACGGCGGCCGGAGCCAGCGGCGGCAGCAGCGCCAGCGCTACGGCGACAGGCCACAGCAGGAAACCCGCACCGCGGTGCGGCGGGCAAGCAGGCCGCAGGTCATTGCCAGCCTGGACCGGCAGGACCTGCTGCCCGCCATCACTTTCATCTTCTCCCGGGCCGGCTGTGACGCCGCCGTCGCCCAGTGCGTGGCGTCCGGGCTATGGCTCACCACTGAGCGGGAGCAGCACATCATCGCCCAGCGGGTGGACGAGGCGGGCCAGGACATCCCGTCCGACGACCTCGAAGTACTGGGCTTCTGGACCTGGCGCGACGGGCTCCTGCGCGGCATCGCTGCCCACCACGCCGGCATGCTTCCCACGTTCAAGGAAGTGGTTGAAAAGCTTTTTGCCGACGGCCTGGTGAAGGCGGTCTTCGCCACCGAGACGCTGGCCCTCGGCGTCAACATGCCGGCCCGTTCCGTGGTGCTGGAGAAGCTGGACAAGTTCAACGGCGAAGCCCACGTGGATATCACGGCGGGGGAGTACACCCAGCTCACCGGCAGGGCGGGCCGGCGCGGCATCGACGTCGAAGGCCATGCCGTGGTCCTGTGGCAGCCGGGCACGGATCCGGCTGCGGTGGCCGGCCTGGCCTCCCGCCGGACATATCCGCTGAATTCGAGCTTCCAGCCAACCTACAACATGAGCATCAACCTGCTCGCCCAGTTCGGCCGGCCCAGGGCCCGGGAAATCCTGGAGTCCTCCTTCGCCCAGTTCCAGGCTGACCGGTCCGTGGTGGGGCTGGCCCGGCAGGTCCGCGGCCGCGAGGAATCGCTGGCCGGCTACGCCACGTCGATGACGTGCCATCTGGGCGACTTCACCGAGTACGCCCGGCTGCGGCGGGAACTTTCCGACGCCGAGAATTTCAGTTCGCGCAGCAAGTCACGGGCCCGCAAGTCGCTCAACGAAGACTCCCTGAGCCGTCTCCTGCCGGGCGACGTTGTGGATGTCCCGGCAGGCAGGGCCCCTGGTTTTGCCGTGGTGCTGAGCTCAGACCACAGCTCCCGCGAACCCCGGCCTGCGGTCCTGACGCTGGAAAGCCAGCTGCGCCGGATAGGCGTCGACGACCTTGAGGGGCCCATTGCGCCGCTGACCCGGATCAGGATCCCCAAGTCCTTCAACGCCAAGGTCCCCAAGTCGCGGCGGGACCTGGCTTCGTCCGTCCGGAACGCACTGCGGGAGAACCGGCCGCCGGCGCGGGGAAGCAGCCGCAACAACGACTTCGGGCTGGGCTCTGCCTCGCAAAACCAGGAGAAGAAAATCGCCGACCTGCGGCGTGACCTGCGAGCCCACCCCTGCCACGGCTGCAGCGAACGCGAGGACCACGCCCGGTGGTCCGAACGCTGGTGGAAGCTCCGCAAGGAAACCGATGGTCTGGTCCGCCAGATCCAGGGCCGCACCAACACCATTGCCAAGACCTTCGACCGGGTCTGCGATGTCCTTTCGGCCTATGGCTACCTTGAATCCACGGAGGACGGGCAGCACCGCATCAGCACCGACGGCCAGCGGCTGCGCCGGATCTACGGCGAGAAGGATCTGCTGATTTCGCAGGCCCTGCGGCAAGGCGCCTTCGATGACCTGGATGCGGTGGAGGTGGCGTCGTTCGCCAGCGTGCTGGTGTACCAGGCCAAACGGGAGGACCGCGGCCTGCGGCCCCGCATGCCCAGCGTTTCGCTGGAGACCGCCGTGGATATCGTGGTCCGCGAGTGGTCGGCACTGGAGGACGTGGAGGAACAGAACAAGCTCCCGCTCACCGGCGAGCCTGAGCTGGGTCTGGTCTGGCCCATGTACAAGTGGGCCCGCGGCCGGCATCTGCAGGAGGTGCTCAGCGGTTCCGATCTTGCGGCTGGCGACTTTGTCCGCTGGGTGAAGCAGGTGATCGACCTGCTGGACCAGCTGGCCAAGATTCCCGGCCTGGACCCCCGGCTGGCCCGGCTCTGCGCCGAAGCCATCAGGCTGATCAGGCGGGGCGTCGTCGCCTACTCCACCGTGGGCTGACCGCCCGTCGTCCACGCCCCTCCGCATTGAACATGTCAGTACCCAATACCCCGTTTGAAATCTCCAAGGAGCGCCTCCATGGCCGATGCCCCCGCCCGCCCGCAGGAAGGAACCCGACCGTCAAAGGTCACGCTGTACCGCAACGGTTCCGTCTACACCGCGGCTGATCCCTTCGCCACGGCCATGCTCGTGGACGGCGACACGATCGCGTGGGTTGGCTCGGAACAGGCTGCCACCTCGATCGCCGACAGCTCCATGGACGTCATCGACCTTCGCGGCGCCCTCGTGGCCCCGGGTTTTGTTGATTCCCACGCCCACCTGACCGAGACCGGCATCGCCTTGGACTCGCTGCAGCTGGGCGGTGTCCGGTCGGCGCGCGAGCTGCTGGACGCCGTCGCGGCCTCGGGCGGAGGCGGCCCGGTGCTGGGGCACGGCTGGGATGAGTCGCTCTGGGACGATCCCACGCTCCCGGACGCCGGAGAGCTGGAGCGGGCAGCCGCCGGCCGTCCGGTATATCTTTCCCGGGTTGATGTGCATTCAGCCCTCGTATCGCCGTCACTCGTGGCCAGTGCCGGGCTGGCGGAGCTGGACGGCTACGCGCCTGGCGGCCATGTCAGGCGCCAGGCTCACACTGCTGCCCGGCAGGCCACCCGCCGGCTGCCGGCCGGAGCGCTCAAGGAATACCAGAGGCGTGCGCTGGATGAGGCTGCGGCCAACGGATATGTGGCGCTGGCCGAAATGGGCGCCCCGAAAATCAGCAGCGTCGACGACCTCCGGCTGGCCGCCGGATGGAATGACGCGGCAGGCTCCCGCCCCGCGCCGGAGGTGTTGCCGTACTGGGGGCAATTGACGCCGACGGCCGCCGATGCCGAGGCGCTGCTCGCAGAGCTAGGGGTCCGCGTCCGCGGATTTGCCGGGGACCTGAACATTGACGGATCGATCGGCTCGCGCACGGCGTCCCTGCGGGAACCCTATGCGGATGCCCCGGGGGAAACCGGCACTGCCTATCTTTCCGTAGCCGAGGCAGCCGCGCATCTGGCAGCGTGCTCCGAGCTGGGCATCCAGGGCGGATTCCACGTCATTGGCGACGCCGGCCTCGATGCGGCCCTGCAGGCCCTCGAGGAAGCGGCCGCTGAGGTGGGGGAGCAGCGGGTCCGGGCCGCCGGGCACCGCTTGGAGCACGTAGAAATGGCCGACGCCGAGGCCATCGCCCGCTTGGCGAAGTACTCAGTGACGGTCAGCGCGCAGCCTGCGTTCGACGCCGCGTGGGGCGGCCCGGGCCGGCTGTACGAGCAGCGCCTCGGTTCCCGCAGCCGGGGCATGAACCCGTTTGCCTCGTTCTATTCGGCCGGCGTGCCCATCTGTTTCGGCAGCGACAGCCCGGTGACGCCGCTCCGTCCCTGGTCCAGCGTGCGGGCGTGCCTAGAGCACCACAATATTGACCAGCGGATCTCTGCCCGCGCAGCATTCCTCGGACACACGCGGGCCGGCTGGCGCGCCGCCCGCTACGAAAACCCCATGGCGGGCCAGCTGGTACCGGGCGCACCCGCAACCTTCGCCGTCTGGGAGGTGGATGAGCTCATGGTCCAGGTGGCCGACAACAGGGTCCAGTCCTGGAGCACGGACCCCCGAGCCCGCACGCCGCTGCTGCCCGCGCTGGACACCGGCAATGATCCCCGGTGCCTGCAGACCGTGAGGAACGGGCTGGAGCTGTTCTCCGCAGATGCCCTCCGGGCCTGACCTTCAACAGGCTTAATTCGGCGACACATAGCGCCCGGCCATGCCGGGATTAAGTGCGAAAACACGCCCCTGACCTGCGACGATACGTGAACGGGCAGGTCAGGGGGCTGTTGACAGCCCCCAGCCAGTCCGTAGCATTGAGCTTCCGGGGGCGGGTCCAAAGCGCAGCAGAAAACAGTTCCTCCATCCGCTTATCGCGGCATCAGGAACTGGCCCGTGGCGCGTGGACCCGCCCGTGGCGGAGCCGGATCCCGGCCACCGCTTGCCGCCAGCCAGGCGCGAACGGAAATGTGCGGCCCCGGCACCGCCTCTGCCGCCGGGCAACACAGCCCGACCCGGCACTGGGGTCCGCGCCGCCTGCTGCGCGGAGAGGAAGCTGCGCGGACGCAAGCGCTCCGCGGGCCCCGTATAATAGGGAGTTGCGCTTTGCGAGCCGGCGTTCTCGTCAGGCTCCCGCGTGCTGACCGCTCCCATCCAGGAAAGGCCTCCCTGTGCGTGTCCTCACCATCATCCCCACATACAACGAGCTGGAGTCGCTTCCCAAGACTCTGGGACGCCTCCGCGCCGCCGTGCCGGCTTCAGACGTCCTCGTTGTGGACGACAACAGCCCTGACGGCACCGGGCAGCTGGCGGACAGCATTGCTGCCGGGGACAGCCAGGTCCACGTCCTGCACCGGAAGGGCAAGGAAGGCCTGGGTGCCGCCTACATCGCGGGCTTCAGGTGGGGCCTGGACGCGGGCTACGACGTCCTGGTGGAAATGGACGCCGACGGATCGCACCAGCCCGAGCAGCTGCCCTCCCTCCTGGAGGCCGTGGACCAGGGCGCAGACCTCGCCATGGGTTCCCGCTGGGTGAAGGGCGGAAGCGTCGTGAACTGGCCACTGTACCGGCAGGCGATTTCCCGGACCGGAAGCACGTACGCGCGCATCATGCTCGGCCTCAAGATCAAGGACGTGACCGGCGGTTATCGCGCGTTCCGGCGGACGACGCTGGAGAAGCTGAACCTGGACCAGGTCGATTCCGTGGGTTACGGCTTCCAGGTGGACCTTGCATGGCGCGTCGCGAAGATGGGGCTGAACATCGTGGAGCGGCCCATCACCTTCGTGGAGCGCGAACTAGGGGCTTCCAAGATGAGCGGCAACATCGTGGTGGAGGCCATGATTAACGTGACGAAGTGGGGCCTCACCGCCCGCTGGAAGAAGCTGACCGGCAGGAGCTCCCGCGTCTAGCGGGACATAAAGCCGAAAACACGAAAGGCCGGTTCCGCTGCATCCATGGATGC
>NZ_JBHTXX010000022.1:0-97100 GCF_042791415.1 Arthrobacter sp. NPDC056691 | reverse complement strand
GGTGTCGATGCCCTGTCAGCGTCGGAAAGACCATCGACACCCACGCCGGTCAGGCCCGTCCACGTTGCCGTCCAGGTGGTGAGGCCCGGCCCGTCATATGCCAGCGTGCCATCATCGCCTGCGGCGGCGCTGGCGCGCAACGTCCGCTTCCCGTTGAGCACGAACGATTGCTTCTTCGCCACAATCCGGGCCTGCAGCTGATCGATGGGGATCTGCCCGCCCCCGGGGGCGACGGCGGTCCCCTTCATGACGACGGTCCCGGGACCGGTCTTGGTCGCCTGCTGCGTCACCGTGACATTCGCCGTAAACGTTTCGTCACCGACACCGGGCGCCGTGAGAACCCTGACGACGTCCCCGGTGCGGATGTCCGGTGTGACGCCATCCCAGCATCCACCTCCGGGATGGTTGACTTCCACCAGACCGTCAAAGCCTGGTGTGGCCGGATCGTCCTGCGGGATGAGGTTGGCGGCCGAACCGATAACAGCGCCGCCCCGGAGCACCTGAACGGTGGCCACGTCGGTCCTGGCGTACCCGGACGCGGAAACGAAGTCCCTGACAGGAAAAACAAGGATGGAATGAGGTGCGGCCGGTACCGGGTTAATGGCGGCCGAGGCCGGCCCCGCGGCGGTTTGCACGACCGCGACGGCCAGAGCGCCGGCAGCGAGACCTGCCGCGACACGTTGACGACTTCTTTCAGATTTCATGGAAAGCTCCCCTACTAATATCCCCAGACTTCACCCGGACCGATTACCGGCCGGCCGGTGCACACCGGCTGGTGGCCCGCGGTGCAGTCAGTATCAGGACGCAACCCTGCGGAAACCTTGACGAAAACCCGGCGCATCGGCTAGGGCTTCTGCCGGGAGCAGGCGAACTCCTCGGACTTTTGGAGGCAATTCTCAGGATAAATTCTTAGCTTGGACGTCAGGCCCGCTGAACTCCAGACTTAGCGGTCCTGCCGCTAGGAAGGGCCCCCGTACCACCCTCAAAGGCCGCGGGGGCTTTTTCCTGCCCTCTTGCCGACGGATTTCAGCCCCAGCGGGTCGTGGGGGGCCGACGCTGCACTCACTGCAGGCGATCAGCGCTGACCCGGACAGTCCCGACCCAAGCGGCCCGGGCCTGCTGGCCGGCGCCGCTAACCTGGTCGGGAAGCCTGCAGAAATCTTGGCGATAGCCCGGGCGAGGGGGACCCGATCAGGCCGACTCCGCTGACAGTGGCTCGTGGCGGCAGGCCAGGTCGGTCCGACAGCCGGGCTCGGACGTGGGCCGGGTGGCGAGGGCGGCCTTCACTGGCGGACGCCAGTTCCGGGCCGCCTGTGGCCGGTCGATTTTTGAGTCCGCGCATGAAGCACGCTGCACCATTCGTTTGCTGCAGATGCAGCTGACCCGTCGTCTGCCGGATTCACCTCCACGATGTAAATGCCCACCCCAGCCACGGGAGAGGATTACGCCGAGGTGGCTAGCTGCTCCTGCGCACTCTACGGTCAGCCGGTTGCGCTACCGCAGCTCACCGGGCTGCCGGCAACCAGTGGCCCCGCCACAAAGCCTTCGTGGAAGGCCCCGCGCATGACCTCCCGTGTGTGGCAGCACTGCCAACGGAGCCAAACTCCACCGCGGCGACCCCGACGAGGCCAAAGCGACCGAATTGGACGGGGCGCCGTCCGGTTGGCGGGAGCGGCGTCGTGGACGTAAGCCGCACCAGAAGCGCGGACAAAGCTTGCGAAAACCCTGAACACCACACACTTCCCCTCAAGCAGGGGGGGTAGAACGAGGCTGCCTCCCTCACCTGGGCCCCGGATTTCACAACGTGTGCGCGGCACACTGGTCATATCACTGGAGCAAAGGTTGCCGCGAACCGCCGCTTCAGATCGCCGGGTCCGTAGCGCACTCCCCCCGTCGCAAGCGGGCCCGGCGTTGACGCTGACCCCTCGTTCGCTGTTTGAGGCGATGACACCGGCCGGCACCAGACGGAGCCGGTTTACGCCGGCGAACGGCAGTCGACCCTCCACGGCAGGCTGCATCTTAATGCTGGGCACCGCCGCCAAGTCCTCCGGCATCCACAGAACGTTGACGAACGAGTGTTCCCGGCGTACTACGGGCCGTATCAGGTCATTTGCGGGGCCGTTTCGTCACGGGCCGCCCGTTGTGAGGAGAAGGACATGGCCGTTGCAGTCATCATGGAGTTCCACGGCGCAACACTGGAGCGATACGACCAGGTCATTGAAAAATGGGACTCACGCGGGGAGGCCCGGGGCCGGCCGGCGCGCTGTCCCACTGGGTAGTCGGGACAGACTACGGAATACTCGTCACGGATGTTTGGAAGTCCCGAGAGCTCTACGATGCCTTCGCCCGGGACCAGATCGGCCCTTACAGCGCAGAAGGGGGATTCCCGACCGCCCAAAATCACTTATTACGACACCTCCAACTACTTCACTCAAGGCGCAGACGCCCGACCACCGGCCCCACCACCATCGTGCCGGGCCGACGCCGGGTTCGGCCACGCGCCGGACGGCGTGGGGGCAGTAGATGTGCACGATGAGGCGCGTCTACGTGGCGAGGCAGAGTACCGGAAGTTCGATGACAGACCCGACATGATTGACGTGCTTGGATCCGTCAATTACTGGTTTCCCGATCGAGCGCGTCCGGACTAGTCCCCCGATAGAGGCCGTCGCCAGCGGCCATCTATGTACCCGCCAGTGCTGAGGCCAGGGAACGCGCGAATCCCCCGGCATTCCGGAACGTCCCCAAAAGAGAATTTCCGAAAGCCGCTACCCGTCCTTTGGTGTCAGTCGTGCAGCGAGGCCGGAGAGTAGAATGCCCAGTCCTTCGTCCAGTTCCCGGGCTCCGTCATAGTCGGCCAGTTCCGGGGCCAGTGCCCTGAGCCACGGAAACTCCCTGGCCGGAAGGTGATACAGACCCAGCCGCAGGACCGCTTCGTTTTCATCCGGATCGACCACCAGTTCCTGCAACTCGTTGAGCAAGTGGCCGTTGAGGAATGCGTAGTACGCCCTGTACACGTGCAGGGCGTCCACGGGGGTGAAGCCGGCGTCAATCAGCAGGGCGAGGATCTGCTCCAGCGGCCGGACGCTGCCGGGCGGGCGCAGGCCCAGCGGGGTGGACAGTGGCCGGGTCACGAGCAGCGGCACGATGTTGGGGTGTTGGAGCGCGAGCCTGCGCAGGTCATGGGCCACGCCGCGCAGCGTGGCCTGCCACTCCTGTCCCTGCGGGACGGCCAGTTGGCCCAGGACGACTTCGGTCAGCCCATCCAGGAGCGCGGACCGGCTCTCGGCATACCGGTACAGGCTCATGGGGTCACGGCCGAGCTTCTGTCCCAGTCGGCGCATAGTGAGCGCCTCGAGCCCTTCAGCATCCACCAGTTCCAGGGCCGCGGAGAGCACCACCTCCCGGCTAAGCCGAGGTTTCCGGCCGGAACCGACGCTGTTGTTGTCGTTGTCCACGATGGCTGCCTGCCTCCCGGGACCGCGTCCAGAGCCGATGTTGCCCCTTACCTTCTCTACATATGAAGCCTACAATGTAGGTATACAGGCGCAAGCCCTGCCGGCCGTGTAGCGGCGATCCGGTGAACAGATTTCGGTGACACGTGCAGAGCGCCGAAGCCCGGCTGCTGTAGCCACATGGGAGCCCTACCTGCACCGGCACGAAAAGAGCCAGCCATGGCCGTTTCACAGTTCGACCAGTTCCTTCACGACGCCACCATCTGCGACCCTGACTCGGAGTCCACACTCGGGCGCGACCCGCTTTACGGGCTGTACATCAGCTGGTGCACCGTCACCCAAACCCGGCCGCGCAGGGAACGCTCATTCTGGGCGGCAATGCAGCAACGGATGGACCCCGGCCACAACAGCCTGCGCATGAGGGGGCCGGCCGCAGCAGACTACCTTCTGTCCAGCTACCCGAGCCTGGTCTGATGCCGGCGAAAATCCCGTCGGGCACCGACTACCCTGCTAACCGAAAACAGCCCCACGGGCCGCGCCCCTCGGGCACTTGGCTGCGGCACGGACGAGCACCTGCTCGCCGAATCCATCACGGTACTCGTTCAGCGCAGTGGCTCCCTGGCAGTGACCTTCAGCTGTTCCTCCTGCCGCGGCCCGCGCGTCCCGGCAACCACGGCAGAGCTCCTTGCACCGGTCCTGGCCCGCTACCTCTGTCCGGGCGACGACGTCGTTCACATCGGCGCCACCTACATTCACTGTGGAGAACCCATGACACCCTCGGACGTGGCGCGCAGGCAACTGGAGAGCCCGGTTCACACCCAACCTGGCCCGGCCGACTTCCTGGACGAGGACCTGCAAACCAAGGTTCTTCACTGCCGGTGCGGCTTCCAGATGGAACTGCCCCACTAACCAGCGCGCGCCGATACCCTGCCGGCCAACCCGGGCCCGCCGGCCGACATTGTGGGTGCGAAGCTGGTTACCTACAGCGGTTCCGCGAAGGAATCCCGCGCTGCGCGCCGGTAGAATGAGCTGGCCGCGCGCCGTCGGCAGAGTCGATACCCTGTCTGGGCCACATCGAGCCGCTTACTTGACGGAATCACGCTATCGGCGTCAAAGCTCGGGAGTGGAAGTTGTTGCGGGGGTACCTACCGCCTTCCCCGGGACGCAGGATGAATGTGCGCCGGCGGGGAGCCGCAATCTTATAGATCGACGTTTACGAAGAGCCGAAGATGGGAGCGGACTTCGGCTGCCAAACTAAAATCTGCCTCGGAGAGCAGCCACTGCGTGTGCGTTCCCTCGCGAAGCGCGTTGATGTATCGTGCGGCTTCGCGGGTCGACATCGGACCTCGAAAGAGGCCGCGGTGGTCGAGATCGTCCAGGGCTTCAGCAAGAAGGTCGAGTGCTTCAGCATGCCACTTGCGAAAGTAGCCATGAGCGGGGTGAGTGGGGCTTGTTGCTTCGGCTGTGAGTGTTGTCAGGAGGCGGACATTGGCCGGGTGCTGTTCGTCATTGGCGGCTATTGCCACGAGTCCGCGCACGAACCCCTCACCCCCTCCACTGTTGAGGTTGTGGAGGTCTCCGGCACCCTTGATCCGGTCATCGAGCAAGGCCTCAAGCAGCGCGTTCTTGTCCGGGTAGTGATGTAACAGCCCGGTGTGGGAGATCTTGGCCCGGGCTGCCACGTCCCGGAGTGACGTAGCGTTGAATCCCCGTTCGGAGAACGCTTCAGCCGCGGCCAGCAGGATTTGGGAACGTCTGAGTTCAGATGCTGCTTCCTGGATACCTCGGCGCCGTCGCACCTGTACATCGTCAGTTAAAGGCATGTCGCCCCCTTTCAAACCAATTCTATTTGTCTCTTACAGATGGTCGGCATTTCGCCGGGTGCAGAGAGCACCCAGGTTCGGCGCCAGACCAGAAACTCATAGCGCGGTGAGGCCTCCGTCGACGGTGAACAGGCCTCCGGTGGCGTAAGCGGAGTCGTCGCTTGCGAGGTAAACCATGATGCCTTCGACGTCCTGGGCGTTGCCTGGCCGGCGGAGCATGGTCGCTTCCACGAGCCCGGATCGCTGCTCAGGGTTTCTGGCGATGGTCTCCACGAGTGGGGTTTCGGTGTAGCCGGGGACTACGGTGTTCACACGGATACCGTCGGCGGCGTAGTCTGCGGCGACAACCCCGGCAAGTCCGCGCACTCCTGCCTTCGAACTGGTGTAGGCAGTGAACGTTTGTCCGCAGGCGACGACCGCGGTGGGGCTGCCGGTGCAGATGATCGAGCCGCCACGCCCCGCCATGGCTCTGACGGCGTACTTGAGCGTCAGGAACGCCCCGCGCTGATTGATTGCTACTGTCTTTTCCCACACGTCGAGGCTCAGGTCCCGCACGCGGGCGTCCCGGCCGAACAGCTGGATCCCGGCGTTGGCCACAACTATGTCTATGGGTCCCAATCGTGCGGCCTGGGCGTAGGCTGCCGCGACGCTGGCTTCATCGGCTATGTCCATGACGAGCGGGTGTGCTTCGGTGGAACCGGTATCCTCAGCAGCCTCAGTAACGCCGTGGGAGTTGATGTCCGCAAAGAAGACGGTCGCGCCCTCTGCGATGAAACGGGAAGCAACGGCACGGCCGATGCCGGATGCCGCGCCCGTGACGATCGCGGACTTGCCGTGCAGTCGCTGGACCATGGGAAACCTCCTGTTGTGTGACCCGGCACCCGGTGAGGTCGAGCGTTTGGGTTGGTCAGCCGCCGACTAGTATCAGCGGCGGGTTGCTAATTGAGAACGACGCGAAGGGCGACGAACGGCCGCCCCGGTAGATTGACTTTGGACGTTCCGGTGAATGTCTGGTCCAGTCTTTCGGTTGTCATGTTCCAGGTGTCAATCACGTCAATCGTTGCTGTCCTTCCGGGGGGGATGGCGACGGTTCGGAACACCGGCTGACTGGAACCGAAGTAGATGAGGAAGTGGTTCTCTGTCCCGCCCCATGGCGCATCCCAGTCGGAGGCCAGCGGGTTGATCCTTCCGCCGGGAACCTCACCGACGATGCGGCGGAGGAATTCCAGCCGGGCGGGGCTGGTCCCGTGGAGGGTGCCCCCCTTAGCCCACCAGATCACTTCGTCTTCCCGAAAGTAGGTTTCCCCGTGCGTGATGTAGCCGCCTCTGACGGTTGCCTCCCAGGCTCGGCGCACCAGCTCCTCTGCTGTGATATTTCCCCAGCCCTGGTCCAGGTTGCCTTCATACCCGGGCTCGTCGACGATGACCGGTTTACCCCACCGTTCGCGCCACTCGGAAACCTTCTCAGTTGACTGGCAGATATCCACTCGCTGGAGACTTGCGTGCGTCGCCCATGGGCTTTTGTAGTCCCACAGGCGCAAGCCATTGTGGATCGACAGGAGATGGTCGACGGGGTCGTTGCCCGTGACAACCTGTGCCAGCCGTTCCCAGTCGTGGTCTTCCTTGGACCACAGGAAGTCGTACTCGTTGGCAAGGGACCACCACACGTTCGGGAAGGCGGATAAGCGCCGGGTCAGGTAGGTCGCGTACCGGTCATCGGCGGAACGTCCCATGGTGGCGAACCCCCACCGCTCGTAAGGGTGGAACAGGATGACATCGGCTTGGATGCCACGCTGGCCCAGGGCGCCGATGCACTCTTCGAACCGCCGGAAGAATTCCGGGTCGAACCTTTCGAAGTCCCATCCGCCGTCCCCGTTGCGTTCAAAGGGGAAGAGCTCCGGTTCTTCGGTGTTGTACAGGTATGACTTGGGGAAAACGCCCATTCGTACCTTGTTGAAGGGCGCGTGGCTTAGGGTCTCGAGGGTAAGCGCCCGCAGGTCTGCGTGCTGATGGGTCCAGGCGTAGGCAGTGGTCCCGAGCGGTACGAAATTGCTGCCGTCCGCGTGCTCGAAATGGAAGGTGCCGGCGACGCGCACCGGGCCCGGGCTGCCGGCGGTTCCACTTACGTTGATGTCCCCTTTGATGCCGTCCAGAGTGGGCGTCGAGGAGGTGGTGGCAAAAGTCCACACGCCTTCTTCCGTGGGAAGGAACCGAATGACGTATTGTCCGTCTCCGTCGTAGAACCCGCCCACGGTCTGGGACAGGCCTGGACCGTTGACTGCGGCCGTCAGTTCGACATCGACGAAGGGGTTACCGTGGCTGGGGCCGTCGATGCGGATCTCCACCAGCTCCAAGGGCCGGACGTGGGTGGGCTGCGATACCCTGCCGGATGCCCGGGGCGTCCCAGGGCTTTCGTAGTGGGGGTCAGGAAGTACCGGAGGAACGGTGTCGCGGGGAGCGGGTTGCCGTTGGACGCTGGCAAGTGCTGCCCAGAAGTCATTGCTGTTCGAAGGATCCCGCAGTGCAGGGTTGCGCGCCGTCAGGAATGAAACCGGAAGACCCGACAGTGCGGTAAAGCCGGGGGAATCCTCGATGCCGGGGAAGGCAGACATGACGATCTCCCGCCCGGAGGGTGAGTCAAGAATTGCCCCGAGGCTGGTCTCTGGCCCGAATGCCTTGAGGAGTCCCGGGCTGCTGTGCTTGCTGGAGATGCCTTGTTCTTGCGCCGCCATCTACTCGGATCCTTGTCTTCAACTGGTCTTTATCTGTTGTGCCCATGCCTTTCATGGGCACTGGACGGTGGTCAATTGCCAGGGCTGGTGAGCGACGGGCATATGGCTTCCGACCGCACTGCCCCGGCCCCGGCTGTCGCTTGCCGGACCCTGGGCGCAAGCCCGGGCACCCGGGTGGGGTGCATCAGCGTGGTAGGCCGAACGGCCGAGGCGGCAGAGCCCCGGTTGTTGGGCCTTCGGGACTTTCACCGGCACCGCCGGACAAGGTGATGCCCTCTGAGGTGATATCGACCTCAACAAGGGTGACGCGTTCATGCGGGGTGTCATTGGGCGTGTGAAAGACGAGGCAGTTCCGCCCGCCCGCGGAAAGGATCATTCCGTGCCCGCCGTTACCGGCCCAGAGCACTTCGTCCTGCTGAACCCAGGGTCCGGTGATCAGGCCGGTGGTGGAAGTGGCGACACCGAGTGTGTAGCCGTTCTTCCCATGGCTGGACCACAGCATCCTCAGGGGTGTACCCGGCGACTGCACCACAAAGGGCCCGTCTGTGAAGCGCGGCTCCTTCGCGAGGTTCAGCCCCGGCGGCGGCTGGACTCCCTCGGGAAACCTCATCGGTTCGCTCCAGGAAGCTGACGACGCTCTAAAAAGCAGATAAGGCTCACCCGCCGGTGCCTTCAAATCGGAAGAGAGCTGCAGCGCGTACATTTCCCCATCCGAGATTCCCGCTTCTCCACCAGGGCTTCCTTCCGCGCCGCGGCCGTAGATAAGCCACGGATGACCGTCCGAATCAATGTGCAGGGTTCCATCGAGGCAGGGATCGGCGGAGGGAGTGACGGGACCGTCGCTCCAAGGCTCGAACGGTCCCGTCGGATCATCCGATACGAGCACCGCCACTCCCCGCGCACGTGCGCCTGCGGAGTCCGCGAAGGACGCGAACATGTAAAACCGGTCATCATGGGGGTGCACCTCGGGAGCCCAGAACTGGGTGTCTGACCAGAAACCGGCCGGTGGCCGGAAGGCAGGAACCGGCCCGCTCCACGTGAGGAGGTCCTCGCTGGTATAGCAATCGAACCCGGCAGCCGGCCCACCCCATGGATTTTCGTCGGTGGTTCCGTAGAGCACGAATTTCCCCGGGGGGCTTTCAAGAATGAAGGGGTCCCGCATCCGGATCTCTGCGAGGGTTATGCCCGGTGCGTGGTTCCGATGGAGTGTCTTCAGGGTCATGAGGTTCCTCGATAAGTGAAGTGGTGAAATTCGACATCGCCGCTGACGGCATACAGACCGACGACTCTGCCTGTGAAGGATTCCGTGGTCTCAAAGCACCAGTAACGGTCCGTCCAGCTCGGCAAGCTGGATCTCGTCGTGCCCGTTGGAGGCAAGGAGCCTGATGCGGTCGCCTCCCACAACAAGGGCGGCCATTGCGGCTGGGTCAGCTCCGGGGCTGCTGCTCTCAATGCGGAGTTCGATGTCGTTGCCATCAAGCTCGCCGTGCCACTCCGTGTCGATCCCCGCCAGGGCCGCCCGAGCCGTGAGGCGGGTCTTGGTGCCGTTGCCTTCGGCTTCCACGGCGAACCAGTGGGCTTCGGAGTGGCGGGCGGCCAGCCCGCCACGCCCGGCGGAAGCATTGACGCGCGTGGACACGGTTGCGTTGAGGTTGACCTGGCGACGGCCGACGAAAGTGGGCGAGGGGTCCTTGAGAGTGCTCCCGTCTCCTGTCAAAACCAGCGAACGGCCGGTGACCGGGGTCGCGATGATGTCTCGCGGATGCCGGCGCGCGCCGATCCAGCCGGGGTCGTGCAGTGCTTCCGGGTCACTGAGGTCAAAGTGTTCGGTATCGGCGGAGGCAGGCGGGTGCAGCACCGGGAGACTGGGCCGGATCCAGCCGTCGACCCACTTGGCGTCGGTGATAAAGGTTTCACGCCCCAACGGTGAGAATGACCGGGTGAATCCAAGCGGTCGTACGCCGAGCAACACCAGCGCAATGCCCCCGTCAGGAGTACTTGCGAGATCCGCGTGGCCGGTGTTTTGGATTGGACAGTCAGTGCTTCGCGCGCTAAGGATCGGGTTCGCGGTGTCCGCAACGAACGGTCCCCGCGCAGAAGAGCCACGGGCGATGCTGACGGCGTGTCCTCTCTCGGTGCCGCCTTCGGCGATGAGCAGATACCAGTACTCGCCGTGCTTGTAGAGGTGGGGACTCTCGGGGGCGTGCAGGCCGGTACCCGACCACATTGGTCGGGCCGCCTCGAGCGCTCGACCGGTGGTGAGGTCGACGGTCAGCTGCTGTATGCCGGCACCCATCTTCGCGAAGGTGACGTGAGCGACGCCCTCGTCGTCCCATGCAAGGTCCGGGTCGTATCCGTCGACGGCGGGAATTTCCACACCTTTCGACCAGGGCCCGGTCGGGCTGTCCGCGCTGTAGACGACGCAGCCGCGCGAGCCGAACATGATGGAGACGATCACGAAGAACGTTCCGTCGTGGTGGCGGATCGTGGGCGCCCACACGCCGCCCGGGGTACGCACCATCGAAAGGTCCGCTTGCTCGGCACGGGTGATCACGTGACCGATCGGTATCCAGCTGGTCAGGTCCGTGCTGCTGTACAGCGCGATGCCAGGTAAGTACTCGAACGTGGACGTCGCGAGGTAGTACAGGCCATCGGCCAGGACGACGCTCGGATCGGGATTGAATCCCGCTATGGCAGGGTTTGAAAAGTGTGACATTGCAAGGCTCTCGGTCGTAGTGGAACAGACTCGTATTGGGTTGGGGAGGAACGTCCGCCTCGAGAGGGCCTAGCGGGCCGTCCGGACGGGGAGGATCAGCAGCGCCCCGACCAGGGCCGAGACTGCTCCCGCCAGGAACAAAGACGTGAAATTTTTGGGGGTCTCAGCGGAAGCTCCAATAGTCAGGAGTGCCGGAGCCACGGCAGGGACGATAAACGAAGGCAGCTGGTTGGCGAGGTTCAGAATGCCCAAGTCTTTCGCCGGGGACTTGGGGTCCGGAAGAACCTGGGTGGCGAGAGAGATGTCTACCGCCAGGTAGACGCCCTGACCGACGGCAAGAACCGCGATAGCGATCAGGAATCCCGGGAAGGTGCTGGCCGTCGCAAGGATGCCCAGACCCGCCGCGAAGATGAGAGCCGAAACGATCACGAACGGCTTCCGTCGGCCGATGCGATCGGAGATTCTCGCCATGAGAGGGGCGAAGACCAGGGAAACACCGACCAGCACAGCAGTTCCCAGGAGAATCGCACCCCCCACTCCTTCCGGGCTGACGTGCAGATGGATGATGAGATAAAAGGCCTGATAGGCATTAATCGCCGCTATCCCGAGAAAAATGAGCAGCCGGCTGAACCAAACCCAGGCGTAGTCCGGTGCCTTAGCCGGGTTCACCCAGAAGGTGCCGAACAAATCAGAGCGGCGCAGTGCAGGCCGCTCTGAGGTCGAGATGGAACGGTCCTTCAATATGCACGCGAAGACTATTGCCCCGGCAACGCCAACAGCACCTGGCACGAGAATCATCAACGGCAGTGACCTGGAAACGGACTGGGCAAGAACGAGCCCCAGCAGTGCCCCGGCCGGCGTACCAAGGCCCAGTACCGCGGATGGGAGGCCCCGGCGCGAGGGTTCAAACTGTTCGGCAACTGTCGCGGTGGCCGCGACCACGACAGCAGAGGCACCGGTAGCCAGCACCACGTTGCCGATCGTCAGCATCGCGGTGTCCGATGCGAGCACCAGAAGCACGGATCCGCCTCCGATAAGGACCGCACCCAGGATGAGGAATGGGCGACGACGCCCAAGGCGGCCCGTGGTCCGGTCGCTGATACGGCCGAACAGCGGGTAGGCGATCAAGGTTACCAATCCGGCGGTTCCAACCGCGACCGACAAAACAGTTGTCGCATCATCCGGACTGATGCTCGCCGATTTCAGCGACAGCGTCAGGACGGCGGCCGTGAGGGCAGCCGCGAAAGTGCCGACAACTGCGAACGCCAGACCGAAAAGGTAGAGGCCGCCGGGATTTGACCAGTGCAGGGCCCGCGGGTTCTCTGCCGACAAAGTTTCAACAACGGCATCAGACTCACGTGAGCTCTGCCGGGGATAGGGGGACATCAATAAGCGCCTTTGCTGGGACGATGCGTGAGCGCCCGATTAGCGCTCTGTGCATGGACACTAGCAGGTTGCCGACCACTTGTTAAGTTAAATGCTTACAGATGTAAGATGAACCGCCAAGAGGGACGGCGCCGAAGCCGGGAGGTTGAGCGCATGGAGAAGCGTGACGGCTGAAATGGGTTCCTCTTTTCGGGGTTTAGGTCAGCTGAGCGGCCGGGTGAGGGCCGACCAGGCTGGCATATCGAGGGTCCGCGTTCGGCCGTCTTCACGTTTGACCGCGGTCTTCAGTGGCTGTGTTGTTAGGTCGGCGGTGAAGAGCAGCACCCTGAAGCCGGATGCCACCGGATAGAGCACGAGACCGGGAACGCCTCCTCCCACGTGCAGCACATCCGCACCGCGCAGTGTGGCCAGTTTTGCCAGGATCTCGAGCGCGGGCGTAGCGGCTCCTTCTGCCGTGACGAGACCTCTGGGCCCGCTGGCTTTGAAGCAGCAGATGGATTCGACGCCGGGTACCGCCAGGGCATTGATGCCGCCCAGCGGCCAGGCGGAAGTAATCTCCTCCGCCCGCAGCGGGTCAGGCGTCATTGCCTCCAGGGTAGCGGGGTCGTAGACGCCGTGGGTGGAGAGGCGTTGAAGCGTGCCTTGAGCGTCACGGGGCCGATGTGCAGTGGTTTCTGAGAAGAGGGGGTCGGAGTATACCGCCCCCCGGCAGGCGGCGTCACCGCTACTGTGGCGGCCACCGTCATCGTCATCATCGTCGGCGCTGAAGCGCGCAATCATCCATGAATAGGAGCAACAGTATTCATATTTGAGAGCTAAACCCTGAATATTAGCTTGCTTGTTCAGGGTTTCTGGAAGGACGTCATGAGCGATTGGCCGTCACACGGCAGCACGGTTATGCCATGGAAATCCCAGGGCAGGCCGCCGCGGGAGGACCGTGAATTTACCGAGGTTACGGCGTCTGTCCCTCCAAAAATCGCTGAGTGCTGGTTTGAGCCGGGCGCGAGACGATCGTTGCCCTGGAAGAGGCTGCTGTCGCTGTCGCTTCACTCGATGTAACGGCCGGTTCCAAGATGGCTGCCATCAGCGGCTTTCTTCTGCGCGGCGAGGCAGTGTCCTCCTCGAAAATCGAACAGTTGGACGCCAGCCGGAACGATTATGCCAAAGCAATGATCGGGCTCAAGGCAAGTGACAATGCCAAGTCCATGGTTGCCGCTGCCGAGGCTGTGCAGACGATGATTGCGGATGCGGGAACGACGGGCGGGATCAGGATGGAGGCCACACTCGCAGCCCATCATGCACTGATGAAGGACGACCGGTCGATGCGGTCCATGCGGGCAAGATCCGGGATGTGCAGAACTGGATCGGGGGCAGTGACTACTCCCCACACGGTGCCATCCACGTCCCGCCTCCACCAGAGCTGGTGCCGGATCTCATGGCCGATCTGATGGCCTTTTGCAACCGGACCGACGTTCCGATCATGGCCCAGGCAGCGATCGCCCACGCCCAATTCGAATCCATCCACCCCTTCACCGACGGCAATGGCCGCATCGGTCGGGCCCTGATCGGCGCGATCTCGCGGCGCCGAAGGCTGACCAAAAACACTGTCACACCTATTCCTCAGCCATGGTCGCCGACGTGAACAAGTACTTCAGCCTGGTCAATAACTACCGCGACGGGGAAGCTGATCCGTTCGTCCTGTGCCTGGCCCGATGTGCCGTCCACGCGTCCGAAGCGGCGGCGGAGTCCGTCAAAGCCCTGGACGCCCTGCCGGGTATGTGGCTGGAGCTTGCCCGCCCCAGAAAGAACTCCGCGGACGAGAAGATCATCCCGTGGCTGCTGGAAGGGCCCGTCTTCGAAGCGAAAAGTGCCGCGTACGTCGCCGGCGTCGAGGAGAGGTCCGTTACGGTGCCCTGGAGCGTTTGACCAAGGCCGGGGTCATCACCCAAATCACTACCTCGCAGAGGAACCGCGCCTGGGCGGCGACAGAGGTACTCGACGAGGTGGACAGGCTTTACGCTCGACTGGCACAAGCGGAGGTCGGCACCTGATCAAAGCGGTGAGCGCTGGCGCGCTGCCCCGCCGAAGACCCCCTTGCCCCAGTGGAAAGGACCGGAGTTGTGTCTACCCCTGGGAGCCGCTCACGTTCAGGGACGTGCAAATGCTGACCCACTCGAGCGGTTATTGGTTGACGAAATCTCCATATCGGCGAGCCTGCTCGATGATTTTGAGGACTTCAACAGCGTCGCTGGGATCAACAGGTGGAGCGCTCCCCGTTTGTAAGGCATGCGCCAGCTGCGCATAGAACTGCGGATAGTCGCCCCGGCGGGTCGGCTCATCCCGAAAGGATCCAGGCACGCCTAATGTCCCCCATGTTTCCGGGGATTCAAGACCGTATTCAGGATCGGTTGGGAGCATGCCCTCCCCCAGCGTCTTTTCCTGTCCGTCAAGTCCCCATTTCGTGTAGGCGGCCTGGGAGCCCAGGACGTGGAAACGGGGACCCAGCCGGGCAGCTCCACCGTTCATCCACAGACGGGATCGCGTTCCGGACCGGTGCAGAAGCGAGAGGAAGGCATCCTGGTCTGCATCGGACTTATCGGGACCGACATGACGGGCGGTTTCCCCGTAGACTTCGGCGACCGGGCCAAACAACTGGATGGCCTGGTCGATCAGGTGCGCGCCGAGGTCGTGGAGTATCCCCCCTCCCTCAGCCAGCAGGGCCGTGTCCCGCCAGTTCCGGAACCCATCCGGCATCCACCATTCGAAGCGGGATTCAAAGGTGCGGACGTTGCCGAGCGCTCCGTCGCGAATCAGCTGCTTGAGGGTAAGGAAATCACCATCCCACCGCCGATTCTGGAACACGGTCAGGCACCGGCCGGCCTCAGCCGCCGCGGCAATAAGCTCTTCACCATCTTCAGAGCACGGGACGAACGGTTTGTCGACGACGACATGCAGGCCCCGTTCCAGGGCTGCCTTGGCCAGCTGCTTGTGGTTGAGGGGAGGTGTGCCGATGACGACAACATCCAGGACCAGTTCCCCTTCATCTACCTTGGCAAACAGTTGCTCAGCGGTGGGAATGATCCGGGCACGCGGATAACTTGCCCGGGCAGCCATAGTCCTTTCTGGGTCTGAAGTGACGATGGCTTCCAGAACATAGGAATCGTCTGCCTGAATGAGCGGGGCATGGAAGACACGGCCGGATATCCCGAAGCCGAGAATAGCGGCCCGCAGTGAAAGCCTGTCACTTGCTGTTGCTTCTTTCGGCCCTGATTCGTGGTCTTCGCCGATCAGCGGCTGGCGGGTCATTGAGCATCCTCTTTCGGTCGGATGGTGAACACAGGCAAAGCCGCCTCCCCTTTGTCTCGGTCCGGCTTCGACCGGCGCCGGCTCCGGACGGCGAAGCCGCCGGCACGAGTGGCTTTGTATTCCATATCGTGGCGCCGCTTGCCCGGTCTCCAACGGGCATGGCCGCCATCGTGGAATTGGCCGGGGTCCACGCGACGTGTTCCCCGGCCAATTCCCCCACGTTAGGCCTTGTAGCCGGATGGCGGGGTGAGAACACCGCGTTCGATGAGCTTTTCGATATTGGCGGCCCGTGTTGAGTCTTCCCGGCCCAGCCAGCCTTCGCTCGGCGGTGCATCGAGGTACTGGTTCTTCGGGTAGATCGGGTTGTCGTAGATGACCCGGTACTGCTCGGTGCGCAGGTCCTTGAACTGGTTGTACAGGCCGTTCGCGACACGGGCGCGGCGGAGCGCCTCGATGTCGATCGTGGTGCAGACGAACGAGTCGCCCGAGGTCCAGCCCTGCTGCTTGGTCAGGATTTGCCCCCGCGGACCGACGATCATGGACTGGCCGCCGAACAGGTCCTGCATGCTTCCGTCCTCACGGACTTCGGGCCCCAGGTTCGGAGCGACGACGTACGCCGAGTTGAACATGGCGTGCGCCCGGTTCTGCAGTTCCCACATGCCGTTTTGGACGGCCGGCTCGATCAGCGTGCCCCGGATGATGATCTCGGCGCCGTTCATCGCGAGCCCACGCGGCACCTCGGGGTAGACACCCTCGTGGCAGATGGCGTAGCCGATGTTGCCGATCTCGGTCTTCGCCACCGGGAAGATGGCGTCCATTGCGTTGCCGTTTCCCTTCTTTTCAATCCACTCATCCCACACGTCGTGCGGGTTCATGTTGCCGAGCATGCCGCCTTCGTAGGCATCGCTGGTGGCCTTGTAGCGCTTGTAGATGATCTCGCCCTGCGGATCGATGATGAAGGCGACATTGAAGTGGCGGTCCGGGAAGTCCTCGTCCTTGACCATGTACAGCTCGGCAGCGATGTAGGTGTTGAGTTCCACCGCTTTTTTCGCCAGCTCGTCCGTCTCCGGCCCCGGGATCGTCACGGCAAAGTGGCGCTCCTTCTCCCGGTTCCCGGGCGTGTTGGCGATCATGCCCTGGATCGCCATTTCGGGCAGGACGACCAGCTTGACCGGAGAGCCCTCCCAGGCCCCGACCATGACTGCCGTGTCGATGAATTCGTTGATGCGTTTGACGTTGGCTACGCCGTCGCCGGGATTTTTCACATTGATGGTCCGCGGCGAAACCGCTACGACGACAAATGGATCGACCATTGTTTTTCTCTCTTTTCTCTTCTTCGAGTACCCGAGTTAGCGCTAACTCACGGTATTCCGGTTAGGTAGGGAATTGCAAGACCTGAGGTCTTTGCTTTTCAGGAGGTGGGCTAAAGCCCGTTTATGCAGGCGGGGTGTCCAGCCTGGGTATGGGTGTAGTCAGCCGGCGCGGTTGGTGTCAGCGCTGGCTTCGGGGTGATGCTGTGGTGTCGCGGAGTATGAGGCGCGGTTCCAGCAGGGGGATGTTTCCCTCTGCCTCTTCTTTGATCATGGCCAGAATGCGGGTTACAGCGATGTGGCCGATGGCTTCGAAATCGAGCTTCACCGTGGTTAATGCCGGCCGAAAGAACGGGGCCTCTTTGACATCATCGAAGCCCACAACGCTGACGTCGCCTGGTACATTGCGCCCGGCCTCGTCCATGGCCTTGATTACACCCAGCGCGAAGGGGTCGTTGGCGGCAAAGACCGCCGTAACGTCCTTCCGTGCGGCAAGTTCACGGCCGACGCGGTACCCCTCGGCGGCTGACCAGTCGGACGTTGGGAGCGGGGTCGGAACGAAGCGTCCAGCCGCCCCCAGTTCCGCTGCCCAGCCCTGGACGCGGGAGGATGTTGCCATCCAGCCCGGCGGGCCTTGGACGTGCCACACTGTTTCGTGCCCGAGGTCCAGCAGGTGGCGCACCACCATCCGTGCTCCCCGCACTTCGTCAACGGAGACGCTGGTCGGACTCGGCTGCGATCCTTGCTGGAATGTGACCACGGGAACGCCGATGTCGAGGCCCTCAAGAACCGTTATGGCATCGAGGAGAGGCGCGAGTACGATGACGCCGTCAACCGTGTCCGAGTTGATGGACTCGAAAGCGGCCCGGATATCGTCCCGGCGGAGACTTGCCAGCGTGACTAAACGCGTCGCATAGCCGTGTTGCCGGGCCTCCTCGGAAATACCGTATAAGGCCACCGTTGGCCCCAGGACCGACAGTTCGAAGCTGACAACGCCGATCGTCATGGTCCGGTTACTGGCGAGAGCCGCGGCCGCCGGGTTTCGCCGGTACCGCAGTTGTGCAATGGCCTGCTCGACCCGTTGGCGGATGTCCGGATCCACATTGGATGCCCCCCTGACAACCCGTGACACCGTCTGCTGCGACACGCCGGCGAGCCTGGCAACGTCGGACATCCGGGGGGCCTTTGACCTGGATGCCAGCCGCTCCCCACGACCGTTGGAGGTACGGGTTTCCGAGGGCGCTGGGGTCGTGGACACCACTCCATTATCCCCGGTCACCCTCGACCGGCCCCGCAGCGCGGCGCCGGTCGGCGCGTCAACTGTCACGGGCGCCGGTAGCGCAGGACTTCGGGATGCTGGTCGTATGGCCACTCTGCCCCCTCCACCATGTACTTCCGGGTCGTGTAGCTGCCGTCCATGGTTGATGCCAGCGACGGGGGCCCATCGAAGCCAATGACACCCCACCCGACGCGGTTCTCGTTGCCCCCGTACACCGGGTCGCCGTAGAACCCCTGACGGGTGTTGAGCACTAGCAGCGGGAAGAACTCCAGAAAGTCCTCGTTGACCGGTTGGTTTCCTGCCGGCGCGCCCCCAAGACCGGTCTCGGAGTGTTGCAGCGAGAATGCGTCTGGCTTCGCCGCACCCGATAGTGTCTCGAGCACCGCGTCCTGGTCCCCTGCCGGGAGTTCGATGAACTCGACGTCGGCGCGCTCCTTGGCCAGCCGGTCCAACTCCACGACGCCCTCGCGGTAAAACTCCCGGCGCTGCCTGATGCGTTCCTGCCACGCGGCCTCGTCGCGGCCCTCCATCCGGAGGAACCCGAGGCCGTCCGCGGCCGGGAAGATGAACTGCGTACCCGCCAGCATCCGGTCGATGAAGCGCACCACCGTGGCCTCACGCGCACCCGGGTGGTGGTCGGTGGGGATGATCCGGGCCGAAGCCGCTTCGATCGTCTTCCACTCGTGCTCGGTGAAGAAGACCGGGCCGTCGACGTCCCGGGTTGAGATGGGCACCGTAGCCCATTCCGCCTGTCCCATGTGAGATCTGTCCTTTCGTGTCCTGTGAAGGGTGAATCAGTTTTCGGACCAGCCGTGGCGGTCGACCTGAAGGATCCGGTCAGAGCACCGCCAGGCGTTCGCCATGATCGTCAGGGCCGGGTTGATACCGGTCGCGGTCGGGAAGAAACTCGCGTCGAAAACGTAAAGATTGGGTACCTCGTGGGAGCGGCACCAGCGGTCGACGACGGATGTTGCCGCATCATTGCCCATGCGGGCGGTGCCCAGTTCGTGGGAGGTGTTGCCCGTGATCCGCTCCATGTTGACCGGAATGACCTTCTTCGCCCCCGCGGCCTCGAGGATCTCCCCGTTTTTGGCAACCTGCCACCGTTCCTGGGCGAAGTCGTTGGAGTGGGGCGTGTGGGTAATACGGGCTACCGGCAGACCCCAGGCGTCCTTAACGTTCGGGTCAAGATCGACGCGGTTGTCCTCAACCGGCAAATCATGCAGCAAGACCCCGATCTTCATGCTGTGGTTGAAGAACTCACGGTCCGCGTCCTTGGCCGCCTGGCCCCAGGTCGGCCGGCCGGGGAAGCTCCAGTTCACGGGGTGGCCGATCATCGAAGGGAAGATCAGCGACCCCAGGATGTGGCCGCGGCTCTCATCCGTCTCGTAGAAGTCGAATGAGCACAGGCTCATGTAGTGGCCCGCCCACCCGTACAGCGGGTCGCTGACTTCACGGTCGAACAAGCCAACCGAGAAGGAGTACTGGTGGAAGGTCGCGTTCTTACCGACCATGCCGTTGCCGTTGCCGAGGCCGTCCGGGAAGAGCCCGGACTTCGACATGAGCAGCAGGCGCGGGGTCTCGATGCCGCCGCCACAGACGATCACGGCTTTCGCGTGCTGGACGAACTCGTCGCCGTCTTCGTCCTGGTAGCGGACACCGGTGGCGCGGCCGTCCTTGCCGACGAGGATCTCGCTGACATAGGAGTCGGAGCGGAGGTCATAGCGCCCGGTCGCGACCGCGTCCGGAATGAAGCTGATCAGCGTCGATGACTTGCCGCTGCCCGGGTCCGGGTACTGCTGCCAGAAGCCGTTCTCACTGAAGGGCTGGCGGCCCCGATAGGGTTCGGTCACCATGCCCTGCGGCATCGGGAAGGTGCCATGGCCGAGCTTGGACATCGCGGTGGCGAAGGTCCGCCCGATCTGGCTCAGCGGTGACGGCTTGGTCGGGTAGCCGCGGCTGCGCCAGGCCTCCCACTTGTTCGCCCCCGCCAGGCCCGACGTGCCGAACTCCCACTCAACGCGCGTGTAATACGGTTCCAGCTCGTCATAGGAGATTGGCCAGTCGACCAGGCTCGCGCCCGGAACATCACCGTGCAGGCTGCGCAGCTTGAAATCGCTCTCGGCCATGCGCGGAACCATGCCACCCCAGTGGGTGGTGCCGCCGCCGACGACCTGCGGCGTGGCGGAGAAGTTCGTGATTTCCGCCTCGACCTTATCGTTGGGGCGGTAGGTCCGCGGCTTGACCTTCGGGTCCTGCCAGATGAAGTTCCGGTTGAGGAACTTCAGCTCGTCTCCCGATGCGTGCTCGGGCTTCAGCCATGGCCCCCGTTCCAGGCCCACTACCTTCAGGCCGGCCTCGGACAGCACCTTTGCCGCGGTGGCCCCGCCGGCGCCGGCGCCGACGATGACGACATCGACCGGCTCGGGCTGCTTCTTCCTGGTCATTATTTTGGTTCCTTTCGTAAATTCCTGCTTCGCGCCCCGGCTGTCAGACCGTCACGGCTTCGATGCCGTTCCGGCCGGCGCCTGCAAGAGGCAGTAGCTGGTCCCAGAGTTCCTGCGGGATGTCATGGTTGAGCAGACCGAGGGTTTCTTCGATGCGGCTCGGGCGGGACATTCCGACGATGGTGGACGCCACGCGCTCGTCGCGCACAGAGAACTGCAGGGCAGCTGCGGCGAGTGGGACGCCGTGCTGCCCGCACAACGCTTCCATGCGCAGGACACGGTCGATGGTCGCTTGGTCGACAGGTGCGTAGCAGTAGCGCGGGACGGCCCGCGGTCCCTTGACGAGCATCCCGCCGCCGAACGGGGCGGCGTTGACAAAGGCGACGCCGCGGCGGGCTGCGTCCTCCAGGAGCGGCTCGGCGGTCTGTTCCACGAGGGTGTAGCGGTTGTGGCTGATCACGGCATCGAACGCGTCCGTCGCAAGGTACTGCAGTTCCAGATCGATGGGGCCCCCGGCGACGCCCAGGTACTGGATAACACCCTGGTCCCGGAGGTCGATGAGGGCTTCGAGCGGGCCTCCCTTGGCCACTCCCTCCTCGAACGGGATCTTCTCGGGATCGTGCAGGTAGACGAGCTGGAGCTGGTCGAGGCCGAGGCGCTCGAGGCTTTCCTCGACGGACCTGCGGACGCGGTCACCAGAGAAGTCGGTGCTGCCGGGAACCGGGTCAACCTTCGTGGCGACGACGTGTCCCTCGGGGATGCCGCCGCGCTCGGCGATCGCCCGGCCAATCCGCTCTTCACTTGCACCTCCGCCGTACTCGTTGGACGTGTCGATGAAGGTGAAGGGCCCGTCGAAGACGCGGTGGATCGTGGCGACGGCGGTGTCTTCATCGACCTCGTAACCGTACTGGGCGGGAAAGCTGCCGAGCGCACTCGTGCCGACACAGATATCGGAGACCGTCAGACCGGTGCGGCCGAAGGGGCGAATGGACATGATTCCTGCTTTCTGAAGCTGAATGGGTTGAAGGTGGGTAGGCGGGTAAATCGGCCCGGGTTCTAGGCGGCCTGGCTTCGCCGGAAATGCTTGGAGAAGAAGCCGGAGATCCTCTGGACGCCGCCTGCGCTGGAGAGGAAGACGGCGAGGATGATCACTGCGCCCTTAATCACCAGCTGCGGCTCGGAGGAGATCCCGACGAGGTTCATGATGTTGATGATGGTCGTCAGGATGAACACGCCGATCACTGCGTTCAGCGGATCGCCCTTGCCTCCCATCAGGGAGGCGCCGCCCACGACGACGGCTGCAATGGCGTCCAGTTCGTAACCTACGCCGATGAGGGAGCTTCCCTGCCGCAGCTGGGCGGCGGCGACCAGCCCTGCCAGGCCCGCCAGAACGCCGGAGATGGTGTAGGTGACGATCAGGTTCCGGGCGACCGGCAGGCCCGAAAGCCGTGAGGCCTCCGGGTTGCCGCCAATGGCGTAGAGCGAGCGGCCGAACGTCGTGTACTTGGCTACGAGGGCGGCGGCCACGGCAACGATGATGAAGATCAGAACCGGGTTGCGGATGCCGAGAAAGCTGCCGCGGGAGAAGGCCTCAATGAGCCCCTGGTCGCGGATCTCGATCAGGCTTGTTGACTGGATAATGTAGCTGAAGCCCTTGACGGCGCTCATCATGGCCAGCGTCGCGATGAACGGGGGAATATTCAACCACACGACGAGGACGCCGTTGATCAGTCCGGCAAGAGCGCAGCAGGCAAGCACGAACACGACAGACGCGCCGGCGGGCATTCCGGCCTGCAAGGTCAGTGCCGTAAGGACCGTGGACATCGCCAGGATCGAGCCTACGGAGAGGTCAATGCCGCCCGTGAGGATGACGAAGTATTGGCCGATCGCGAGCACGACGACGATCGCGGCGGCCGTAATCACGTTTTCGGCGTTGCGGAACGTCAGGAAGTCGTCCGATACGTAATAGCCGACCGCGATAATCACGAGGAGCACCAGGATGAGGTAGCTCTTTGGCAGGGCGCGCAGGGCGCTGCCCCGCAGGCGCGAGGCGATACTCGGGGATGGGGACGTGGTGTCACTGCGCTGAGGCAGGGGCGACAGGGTCCGGGACATGGTTGTTCTCCTGGATAGAAGTCTGGTGGATGGGCGCCGTCAGGCGAAGCGCTCGAGGATGGCGTTGCCGGAGGGGTCGATGTCGTCGTGGTCGAGTTCTGCGACGACTCGGCCACGGGCCAAGACGAGGACGCGATCGCACATCATCGCCTCGGTGATCTCCGAGCTCGCCACTACGACGGTTCCTCCGGCCTGCGCGAATTCGCGAATGAGCTCGTACATGTCTTCCTTAGCCCCGACGTCCACTCCGCGGGTCGGTTCGTCACACACGAGGATGCGTGATTGGCGGACAAGCCACCGGGCCAGGATGGCTTTCTGCTGGGTCCCGCCACTTAGTGTCTTCAGGGGCTGGGTCACCCCGGATACTTTCATGCCGAGGCGGTCGACCATGTCGGCCGCGGTGCTGCGTTCCCGCCGTGACTGGATCACGCTCAGCCGGCTGAACTGCGGCAGGCTGGCCAGGGTAATGTTGCCGGCCACACCCATGTCAGGGATGAAGCCGGCGGCCTTCCGGTCCTGCGGCAGCAGCCCGATCCCGCGGCGGATCGCGTCCCGCGGCGCACGGAAGTCCACCGTCCGCCCGTCGACGCTTATCTCTCCGGAGGTCCGCCGCCGCGCACCCGCAACGAGGCCAGCCAGTTCTGACTGGCCGCTGCCGATCAGCCCGGAGAGTCCGAGGACCTCGCCCTCGCGCAGTTCGAACGACACCTTGTCCACGTACCCCTGCTCCGAGAGGTCACGGGTGGAGAGGATGACCCTCTCCCGGGGGCCGGGACCGAGGCGCGGCGAGCGTTCTCCACGCAATGCCGCGTCGGCAATCGATCCTTCAAGGCTCTTCCCGACCATCGCGGTGACGACGTCGGAGGGCTTGGAGTCCGCCGTCTTCAGATCCGCGGCGTTCACACCGTCGCGCAGCACGGTCACTGCATCACAGAGCGAGAAGAGCTCATCCATACGGTGGGAAATGTACAGCAGCGTCACGCCCTGCTCCGACAGGGACCGCAGGACGGTGAAGAGCCGCTCGACATCGGGCATCGGCAACGTAGATGTCGGCTCGTCCAGCAGAAGGACCCGTGCGTCCTTGTGCAGCGCTTTGGCAAGTTCCACCGCCTGCTGCTCTGCCGTGGAGTAGCTGCCGACGGGGCGGCGCACGTCAAGGTCGAAACCCACCCGGTCCAGGGCCGCCCGTGCCTGCGCCTGCATCCGCTGCCAGTCCACCGCCGCCCCGCCGCGCAGTGGCAGCTGGCCCAGGAAAATGTTCTCGGCCACGGACAGGGAAGGAACGAGCGAGAGTTCCTGGTAGATGGTGTGAATACCAGCCTGCTGGGCATCCATTGGATCCCGGAAACGCTGGAGCTCACCACCCAGGCGGATGCCCCCGGAGTCCGGGGGTTCGGCGCCGGAAAGGATCTTGACGAGCGTGGACTTGCCGGCCCCGTTCTGCCCGGCCAACGCATGGATCGATCCGCGGCCGACGCTGAAGCTGACGCCCTTCAGCGCCTTCACGCCAGGGTAAGACTTGGTGATGCCCTCGAGTTCGAGCTCTGGGGCACTTGAAAGGGATTCTCCCGCGGTCCCGGTGGCTGATGTCACCGGTGCCTGATTGTTGGCGGACATAGATGTTCCTTATCTGGGACTTTCGGGGCCGAACGGGCCGGCTGTAGATTGCTGTCCGGGCCTGCAGGTTTAGTCCTTGGCGCGGACGTAGGTGTCGCCGGGGACGTAGTACTTGGCCGCGTCAGCGGGCGTGACCACGGTCGTATCGATGTACTTGGTCTTGCCCGGGCACTGGGACTGGTCACTCTGGGCAGCGGCAACTGCCATGCGCACGGCTGCAGCTCCCTGGTCCCACGGCTGGTTGGACGCGTCCGCCTGCAGAGGTCCCTTTGGGTTGTCCACCATCTCCTTGATGGCTCCCATGCCGCCGTCATAGCTGGCCATGATGATCCCATCCCCCCACAGGCCGGCCTGCTGCAGGCCCTGCACGATGCCGCCATGCATGACATCGCTCATGCTGTAGATGACCTTGAGGTCGGGATTGGCCGTGGCGACATCACGGATCGGCGCCAGGGCCTTGTCCGGCTTCCACTCCCCGTACTTGGTGTCAAGCTTCACGGTGGTGACGCCTGGATGCTTCTGCATGACGCTGTTCCAGCCCGTCAGGAAGCCATTGAACCGAAGGTCGCTCAGCACATCGCCCGGGAAGCCTCCAATCCCGACGATCTTGATCTTCCCCTTGTCCCCAAACTTCTCAAGTGCCCGCTGTGCAGCCACCTTGCCCGCGAGCGAACCGGTTTGCTCCTGGTCCTCCGCGACGTAGCAGAACATGTCCGGAACCAGAGACTTATCTACACTCGAATTGACTGTCACAACCGGGATGCCCGCGTCTTTCAATGCCTGAATTGACGGGCCGACCCCGATCGGGTCATTCGGATTCATGACGACGACGTCAACGCCCTTGGTGATCAGGGTTTGGACATCGGCATTTTGCCGCACAGTGTCGCCATTGGCGTCCAGGAGTTCAAGCCGCGCCCCGACCTTGCCGGCCTCAGCCTGGCCGCCCTCAACGAGGGTTTTCCACCAGTCGCTGCCGCTGATGCCGCGCTGGCTCCAGCCGATAACCAGCCCCTTGCCGGAGGCTTTCTCAGCCCCGCCGTCCGCGGCGGCGCCACCTTTGCAGCCGGCCAGCCCGAGCGTGCCGACCGTCAGGATGGAAGCACACAGTGCCGCTGTGGCAAGCCTTTTGTTTCGACGGCTTCCAGTTCCAATTCTCTGCATGAACAACACTCCCTCGTGTTCGTGACCGCCCCGACTGTGGGGCTTAGTGAGATAAGTTACAGGCTGAGTTAGCGCACTATCAAGACCTTTCCGAAAATTTGTTAGAAATAGATGGATCACTGGCTTTTCCTCCAAAAACCGCTCAAAATGGGGGAAGATCCGATGCGCTCGAGCGCGACACGCTTGGTTAAGGTGCTGATTTATCGCTAACTCGAATCACGGTTGTTCCCCTCGGTGCCGTCGAAGCGGCCCTGGCAACAAGGCAGGAAAGATGTGTTCAGATCCAGTTGGCATGACCCGGTTGAAGGAACAGGCCGGTCACGTACTGCCATGACGCCAAGCGACAGGCTTCCCGCGGAAACCGAAATGAAAAATGCAGGCAATAGCCGTGCTGAGGCACCCCACAACCGCGTATCGATTGTGGACGTCGCCGTGCTGGCAGGAGTCTCGACCCAGACCGTGTCGCGGGTTGCCAACGGGAGCCCCGAGGTGCGCGACGTCACCCGCCGGCACGTTATTGCGGCCATGAACGAGCTGGGCTACCGGCCCAACAGCGCGGCCCGGGCGCTTAAGCGCGGCAGCTTCCGGACCATCGGCGTGATCACGTTCTCGCTGTCCTCGCTGGGGAACATGCGCACCTTGGAGGCCATCGCGCTCCACGCGGCCCGGCAGGACTTCGCCATCACTCTCATCCCGGTCACCGCCCCCACCCAGGCCGGGATCCAGGGCGCGTTCTCCCGGATGGGGGAACTCGCCGTCGACGCAGTCATCGCCATCATGGAGGTCCACCTCCTGGACGCAGCGACAGTGACGCTGCCCCCGGGAGTGAAGGTCGTCGTCGTGGATTCCGACGCTGGCGAACAGTACAGCGTGGTGGACACCGACCAGGCCGACGGCGCCCACAAGGCCGTCCAGCACCTGCTGGACCTCGGGCACGAGACGGTCTGGCACGTCGCCGGCCCCGAAGAATCCTTCGCCAGCGAACGCCGCGCCGCCGCCTGGCGCACCACCCTCACCGCCGCGGGGAAGCCCGTCCCCCCGGTACTCCGCGGCGACTGGTCAGCCGACTCCGGCTACGCCGCCGGGCTCCGGCTCGCCGACGAACCCGGCTGCACCGCCGTCTTCGCCGCCAACGACCACATGGCCCTCGGCCTGCTCCGGGCCTTCCGCGAAAAAGGAAAATCCGTCCCCGAAGACATCAGCCTGGTCGGCTTCGACGACGTCCCCGAAGCCTCCTCCTACACTCCCCCGCTCACCACCGTCCACCAGAACTTCGCCGACATCGGCGAACGCTGCGTCGACAACATCCTCCAGGAACTCCGCACCCACACCACCGGACCCGGCATCACCCTCGTCCCGGCCCAACTCGTGGTCCGCCAAAGCACAGCCCACCCGAAGACATGAAATCTCGCAACCCTCGGCTTACGGGGCAGTACTTCCGCTTCCGCCAGCACCTTTGCCGGAGCAACGGCAGACAGTACACACCCAGGACAAACACCCGGGACGGCGGACAGACTGCCCCTAGTCCTTATGCGTCACATTTTGGTAGGCCAGCGCGTTGCTGGCGGCGGCGGCGGCACGCGCCACGATGGGACCCAGCCTGGGCACGTCACCGGGCGTTATGCGCTGAGTGGGAAATCCCAGTCCCAGCACACCGGCGAGCCGGCCGGTATGGTCAAAAACGGGTGCGCTGACCGATCCGACGTCTTCGTTGCGCTCACCGAAGGCTGCGTAGTAACCCTGCTCCCGGGCTGCCTGCGCCTGCGCCCGGAGTAGCTCGAGGGTGCCGGGGGTGGCAGGGGTGTAGCGGCTCAATTCCGCTTCCCCCAACGAACTCCAGGCGTCCGGGTCATACGCGAGAAAAATTTTGCCAGGAGCTCCGGCGTGAAGGGGCATCACCATTCCGACCATGAAAGGCCGCATTACCACGTGGCGGGTTTCTGCAACCGCGACCACCGTTCGGAATGCCCCGTCCCTGACGTAGAGGCATGCACTTTCGCCTGTCTCGTCGCGCAGTTGCTGCAGCACGGGCTTGACCAGCTTGACGAGGTCGAGCCCAAGGGTGCCGGGCGCGGCCCAGCGGACCATGCCGATCCCGATCCGGTACCGGTCTCCGTCCCGGTCCAGAAATCCTTCCCGGACCATGTTCTGAACGAGCCGCTGGCAGGTACTGGAGGGCAGTCCGGTCTGCCGGATGATCTGCTGGAGGGTCGGCTCGGGTTCGCCGACTGAGAAACAGTCCAGAATCTCGGCGACCTTGTGAAGCACCAGAAGAGGTGAGGAGCTTGAGCCCTGGTCCGATGACACGGTGATCCCTTCTGCCCTTATTCCGCACCCTGCGGGGATTCCATCCTAGACAGACCGGAAGCGATGATCCGGCGGCTCTCCCTGAGGCGCCGTGTGATCTGTTTGACATTCCGGCCGCTGAACCCACATCATGGGACATCAACCCGGATTGTGGGTTTTCCTGTCAGCACAACGTCGTGGAGAAAACGATGAGCACCCCTGAAGTCACCTGTGAAATTGCCGCCGAGCCCAAGCGTCCCGGCGCCTCCCGCGTCGGCCTGATCGTTCCCAGTTCGAACACCACCATGGAAACCGAGCTGCCCGAGCTCTTCCGCCGCCAGTCCGAGGCCACCGGGCACAAGTACACCTTCCACTCCGCCAGGGCGGGCATGAAGAACGTCAACCGTGAAGAGCTTCTGGCGATGGTGGGCAAGGCTGCGGGCTGCGCCGAAGCCGTGTCGGACGCCGACGTGGACGTCATCGCCTACGCCTGCCTCGTGGCTGTCATGGCGCAGGGGCCGGGAGCCCATGCCGGGTCCGAAGAGGTCATCGCCGCTGCTGCAGCCGGGAACGGGCATCCGGCACCGGTCACCAGCAGCGCCGGAGCGCTGGTACGAACCCTTCAGGAGATGGGCGTCCGGAAGGTTGCCATGATCACCCCGTACATGAAGCCGCTGACCCAGATGGTGGTCGAGTACATCGAGGGCGCCGGAATCACGGTCCTGGACGCAACCAGTCTCGAAGTAGCCGACAACCTGGCAGTCGGCTGCCTGGACCCGCAGAATCTGCCGGGTATCGCGCGTAACCTCAAGCGCGAAGGCGCGCAGGCCATTGTTCTTTCCGCCTGCGTCCAGATGCCTTCACTCCCGGCGGTCCAGGCTGTTGAAGATGAACTCGGTTTGCCGGTCATCACCGCGGCGACGGCAACGACGTACGAGATCCTGAAAGCCCTGGGGCACGCTCCGGCTATTGCGGGTGCCGGCAGCCTGCTCTCGGGAACGCGCGCCCTGACCGGCGCGACGATCTAAGCGGACCCCCATGTCCATCTCCCTTATCGCGTTCATTATCCTTGTGGCCGCCTTTGCCATCGGTTCGTTCACCAGGATCAATGCCGGACTGATTGCCCTAGTTGCCGCCTTCGGCGTCGGCACCATGCTCGTAGGCATGCCCATCAAGGAAGTCATCGGCCAGTTCCCGGCCGGCCTGTTCTTCATCCTCGTCGGCGCCACCTTGCTCTTCGCCATCGTGAGGATCAACGGCACCATCGACCTGCTCGCCTACTGGGCCGAGCGCCTCGCCGGCAACCGGAAGGTGCTCGTTCCCATCCTGATGTTCCTTCTGACCGCCGTTCTCGCCTCGGCAGGGGCCTTCACGCCGGCCGCCATCGCGATCGTCGCTCCGGTGGCCCTGGCGCTTGGTCTCCGGTTCGGCATCAGTACGCTGGCCATGGGCCTGGTCATCGTCCAGGGTGCAAACGCCGGCGCATTCTCACCGGTCAACCCCTTCGGCGTCCTCGCCAATGTCATGCTCGATGAGGCAGGAGCATCCGCCGATTCCCTGAAGCTGTACGTTTACTGCTTCGTGTTCAACGCCGTCCTCGCGGTCCTCGCTTACGTCCTTGTGCAGTGGATCATGAAACGCCGCGCTGCACGGGAAAGCGGTGATGAATCGGCCGCGACCGGAGCCGATGCCAGCCAGGACCCCGTACGTCCCGGGGCGGACCGGAGCACTGCCGGCGGCCCGGGGACCTCGGTGCTCACCGTTGCAGCACCGGCGCAGGTGGCCACCGACCCGGCTTCGCGTCAGGGCCCCATCAAGGTCGCCGCAACACCGATACGGGTCCTGACCCTGTTCGGCCTGGGAGGGTTGCTGGTATTGACGACGGTTATGGGCATCGACGTCGGAGTGGCTTCGCTCGTCGTCGCCCTGGTGCTGATCTGCGTGAAGCCAGGCGTGCAGAAGCCTGCCGTGGAGAGCATGCCCTGGTCCGCCATCATTCTGGTCACCGGTATCGTCACCTATGTGGGCCTGCTCGAAGAAATGGGAGCCCTGAAGGAACTGGAGGCAGGTATCGCCGGTTTGGGCGACAGTTCCCTTGCCGCCCTGATCGCCAGCTACGTGGTCGCGGTCGTCTCCGCCTTCGCCTCCACTACCGGCACTCTTGGAGTGATCAGTCCGATTGTCACTCCCATCGCAATGGATCCGGTGCTCTCCCCCATCGGCGTGATCACGGCGATCGCCATCAGTTCCTCCGTGGTGGACGTCAGCCCGATGTCCACCAGCGGGGCGCTGCTCATGGCCAGCGCCCAGCCCAAGGATGAGCGGATGTTCTTCCGGGCCCTGCTGCTCTGGGCGATCGCGATGATCGGTATGGTGCCGCTCCTCGTCTGGGTCATCTTCGTCCAGCTCGGCCTCGGCTAACCAACAAGCCCCGTTGCGGGGGTGCCCGGGACCATACAGGCACCCCGCAACGGCTCAGTCCTCCGAGCGGTCCTGCAGGCGGAATCCGCCAGGCCAATCGTCCCTGCGGATCCGCTTCATTTCCCTGACCGACCCCGTGGTGCCCCACTCATCGAGCCCTAACCGTGCCAGCGGCTCCAGCAGGTCGATCCGCGGGTGGCTGCCATCCAGAACGCCCGAATCAACCACGGCATGGGTGACCTCCCCGAACACCAAAACACAGTCACCGATCAGCAACGTACTGTGCAGCCGGCACTCCAGGGCCACCGGCGACTCAGCGACCCTGGCCACGCCGACAGTGCTCCCTGCTTCCCGTGTCAGGCCGGCCGCGTCGAACTCACTCACGTCCGGTGGAAAATTCGTGCCCGTGGCATTCACCTCGGCCATCAGCGCGGCAGGTGCCAGGTTCACCACAAACTCTCCCCGCGTGCGGATGTTACGCAGCGAATCCTTCTCCCCCACCGAGGTGAACTGGACGATCGGCGGATCCACTGATGCAACAGTAAAGAAGGAATGTGGAGCGAGATTGTCCACGCCCTCAGCCGACCTGCTCGAGACCCACGCAATCGGCCGGGGAACAACAACGGCTGTCAACAGCCGGTAAAAGTCCCGCGAAGACAGTTCGCCGGGATCAAAATCTTTTCGCATGACTTCAGCCTACGCAGGCAACACAACGGCGAAGGTATCCCGAAGACATTCGGGCTCGAGAGCATTCGGCTTTCCCGTCCACAGCCCATCCCGAGTCCCTCAAGGTTTGCCGAAGGTAAACGGTTGTCGGGTCGCCCCCTGCCGGAAGGTCTGCCCCCGCCGGCTGGCGGGGGCAGGGCGAAATCAGCCGGCGTAGGGGTCGGCGATGCCGATGTACTGCGTGTAGAGGTATTCCTCGATGCCCTCCAGGCCGCCTTCACGGCCCAGGCCGGACTGCTTGACGCCGCCGAAGGGTGCCGCGGCGTTGGAGACGACGCCGGCGTTCAGGCCGAGCATGCCGGTCTCGAGCCGCTCGCCCATCCGGATGCCGCGGTTCAGGTCCTTCGTGAAGACGTAGGCCACCAGCCCGTACTCCGTGTTGTTGGCCAGGCGGACGGCCTCGTCCTCGGAGGAGAAGGTGATGATGGGGGCGACGGGGCCGAAGATCTCCTCGGACAGGATCCGGGTTCCCTCGGTGACCCCCTTGAGGATGGTGGGCTGGTAGAAGTACCCGGGTCCCTCGACGGGGGCGCCGCCCACCACTGCCGTGGCGCCGGAGGCAACGGCATCGGTGACCAGCTCGTGCACCTTGTCCCGGCTCTTCGCGTCGATCAGCGGGCCGACCTTGGACTCGGGCTCGGTGCCGCGGGCGGTGGTCATCTCCTTCATCTTCGCGGCGAACTTCTCCGCGAATTCGTCGGCGACGGATTCGTGCACGATGAAGCGGTTCGCGGCGGTGCAGGCCTCACCCATGTTCCGCAGCTTAGCCAGCATGGCCCCGGCAACGGCCGCATCGACGTCGGCGTCCTCAAACACCACGAACGGGGCGTTGCCGCCCAGTTCCATCGAGGTCCGCAGGACCGTCTCGGAGGCGTCGGACAGCAGGCGGCGGCCCACCTCGGTGGAACCGGTGAAGGAGAGCTTCCGCAGCCGGGAATCCTTGACCAGCGGGCCGGTGGTGGCGCCTGCGCTGGTGGTGCTGATGACGTTCAGGACACCGGCCGGCAGGCCCGCTTCCTGCATCACGGCTGCGAACAGGTGGGAGGTCAGCGGCGTCAGGTTCGCGGGCTTGAGGACCATGGTGCAGCCGGCCGCCACCGCGGGGGCGATCTTGCGGGTGGCCATGGCCAGCGGGAAGTTCCACGGCGTGATCAGCAGGCACGGACCCACAGGCTTCTTGGTCACCAGCAGACGGGACTTGCCGTCCGGGGAGACCGAGTACCGGCCGAAGGCACGGACGGCTTCCTCAGAGAACCAGCGCAGGAACTCGGCGCCGTAGGTGACCTCGCCGCGGGCTTCGGCCAGCGGCTTGCCCATTTCCAGGGTCATCAGCAACGCGAAGTCCTCGGCGCGCTCGGTGACAAGTTCAAAAGCGCGGCGCAGGATCTCGCCACGCTCGCGCGGCGGCACCTTGGCCCAGGACTCCTGGGCGGCGGCGGCCGCGTCCAGGGCAGCGGCGCCGTCCTCGGCTGACGCGTCGGCGACGCACAGCAGGATCTTGCCAGTGGCAGGGTCCTCAACCTCAAAAGTTTCGCCCGAAACCGCCGGACGCCACTCGCCATTGATCAGCAGGCCGGTCGGAACAGCCGACAATATTTCATTTTCACGTTCTAAGGCCATGGTCATGTTTCTCCCTAATATGTCTTCTGTGGCGCCGCGTTGGCGCAGTATTTCGGTAGCAAGACCCAACGCCGGGATGGGGCAGGCCGCATGTGAAGCTCCTGCTGGATAAGATGGCGATCCCGCCGACGGGAGGGTCATGAGCCGCAGCTTCAGTACCCAAGCGTCATCTGCCCGCCGAAAACTTCACGCGGATCGCCAGCAAGGTTCCCAGCCCGGTCGGCCGCGGAGAGCCAGCCCAGTCAGCGACAGCGGATGAGGGTCGCTCCCGGCGGGAACCAGCCCAAACCCCCAGCCTGCACACACGTCAGGCACATCGTTGGTGGTCCGGGAACGGGGAACTCGCGGCAGCCTAGTGCCGGTGCGGGGCCTGTGTTGCCGAGATCCAGAGCCAGCGTGCCGGTACTGACGCCGGGTTCCGGTAAGAGTGCGGCGTTCCGGGGTCGATCAGGACGGATTCGCCCGCCTGCAGGTTGTAGACAGTTTCCCCTGATTGGAGCTCGAGTTGCCCGTCCAGCATGACGAGGCATTCCTCCTCGTCCGGGTGTGCATACGGTGCCACTCGTGAGCCCTCGCCCGGCTCCAGCACCGCCTCGATGACCTGGATCGTTTTAGCGTTCGCAGGGGTAACGAGACGGTCCCGGTAAACGCCGGACGGGTGGTTCACGAGGGTCCGGGGTGCGGGACTGGCAGCCAGATTTGTTTCATCAGATTCGGCGAGCAGCAGCGACATGGGAACATTCAGGGCCCCCGCTATCCGCAGCAGTGACGAGAAGGACGGGTTGGCCTTTTGCCGTTCGATCTGGGAGATAAACCCTTCGGAGAGCCCTGTCTGGCGCGCCAACTCGAGAAGGGTCACGTCCTTGGACCTGCGGATTCTGCGGATACTGGGGCCAGGGGACGTGGCGCCGGGGGTGCCTCCGGGGTTGACCGTCGGCTCCGCGTCTTCCATGCCGTTTACTCCTTCGCCGATTGTGCCTGCCCTGATGGCGGCTGGTCAGTATATGACCATATCAGTGGGATTGTGGTGGAACGGAGAGTGCCTTCACGCCACCCTCTTGAGCCTTTCAGCGGCTACGGCGGCGATCAGGACCATGCCAATGACCAGCTCCTGGATATAGCTGGAGACGTGGAGCAGGTTCATGCCGTTGCTGAGCACGCCCAGGAAGAGGACACCGAGTACGACACGCCACAGGACACCTTCGCCGCCGAAGAGCGACGTGCCGCCGAGCACGGCAGCGGCGATGGACAGCATCACAAAGCTTGCACCCAGCGACGCTTCTCCCGAGCCCACGCGGGCGGTGAGGAGGATGCCGGCCAGGGAAGCGAGGATGGAGCACAGGACGAAGGCCACGATGACCGTTTTCTTGACGTTGATTCCCGCCACCAGCGCCGCAGCCCGGTTGCCTCCGACGGCGTACATGTTGCGGCCCGGAGCGGTCCGGGACATAAAGACCCCTATTCCGATGGCGATTACGACACCCAGGAGCACCGGCACCGGAATCCCCAAAACGGAGGACGTGGCCAGCACGTCGGAAAAGATCATCGGAAGTCCGATGATGGGGGCGCCCTTGGAAATGATCAGGGCCAGGCCTGTCAGCACCGAGGTGGAACCGAGCGTGGCCATGAAGGATGGGACCTTCCAGAAGGCCACGATGCAGCCGTTCACCAGTCCAATCACTGCACCGAGCAGGAGCCCGGCCCCCAATCCCAGCAGGACGCTTTCGGGCCCGCCCGAGCTTGCCGCGGTCACGGAGGCCACCACCACGCTTGTCAGCGCGACGGTTGCACCGACTGACAGATCCAGCTGCGCATTGATCAGGACGATCATCTGCCCCATGGCGATGAGGAGAAGGAAAACGGACTGGCGGGCGACGTTCAGCAGATTTGAGCCGTCCACAAAGCGCGGCTCCACGATGGCAAAGACAACGCACATCAGGATCAGCAGGGCAGGCAGGAGGCCGGTGGTCAGGATGAACTGCAGGCTGCGCCGGGCGGTGGCGGGGGCTGCTGTGCGTTCTGGAGTAAGTGTTGTAGTCAAAGGTTCTGTCCTTTAAGTGATGGAAAGGGAGGAGCTCACGCCGGGGCTGCGGCGAAGAATGACCTCGCGATGTTTTCTTCGGTGATGTCGGTGCCGGCCAGGTGGGCGGCGATGCGGCCTTCGCGCATGACGTAGACCCTGTCGCTGATGCCGATGATCTCCGTCAGGTCGGAGGAGATCACCACCACGCCGTGGTCGGCGTCGGCGTAGTTGTCGATCAGGCGGTACACATCGGCCTTCGCCCCAACGTCAATTCCCACCGTCGGTTCATCGAACAGGTGGACTTTCGCCGGGCGCAGCCGGCCCCTGGCCAGAACGGCTTTTTGCTGGTTGCCACCCGAGAACTTCCCTGACGCCCGGTCAAGCTGCATGGGCCGCAGGTCCAACTCTTCGGCGATGCTGTGCGTCAGTTCATATTCCTTCTGCGTCCTCAGGAAGCCCTTCCGGGTGATCTGCGCGGGCCGGTGGGAACCCATGGTCATGGATTCGAAGAGCGGGCGGCCCAAAACAAGGCCTTCGGTCCGGCGGTCCGAAGGATAGTAGACGAGACCGCGCTCAAGCATTCCCGCCGGGGATGGCTTGGGGATCTGTTCGCCGTCGAGCTCAATGGCACCGTCCTGAACCGGGTGCAGCCCGAAACAGGCCCGGGCGAGGTCGGATTTCCCGCACCCGAGCAGGCCGGCGACGCCGACGACCTCGCCGGCGCGCACGGTCATTGAAACATCGTGCAGGGTTGCGCTTCCGAGCCCGGAAACCACGAGGAGTTCGCGGCCAGGTTCCCGTCTTGAGTGTTGGTAGAGCGAGCTCGCGGGGCGCCCGATCATTTTCTCGACGATAACGGCTTCCTCCATCGGGGCATCGAGAGTCTCGATGAATTTTCCATCTCTGAGGACCGAGACGCGGTCGGCAATGGCCTCCACTTCATGCATGCGGTGCGTGACATAGAGAATGGCGACACCTCGCCGGGCCAGCCCGGACACTATGTTCAGCAACTGCCGGCTCTCGTTCTCGCCCAACGAAGCCGTGGGTTCGTCCAGGATCAGGAGCCGTGCTTCACCCATCAGTGCCCGGGCGATCTCGATCAGCTGCTGGGAGGACCGCGGCAGGTCACCGGCACGGGCTTCCAGCGGCAGGTCTGCCCCCAATCCTGACAGGGCGTCGGCCGCGCGCTCAAGCATCTTCTTCCGGTCAACGAGGCCGGATTTAAGGGGAAGCGAACCCAGGGAGATGTTCTCGGCCACCGAAAGCTGCGGGACGATGTTCAGTTCCTGGAACACCGTCCGGATCCCGCCCTCCTCGGCGTCCCGTGGGCCGTCGAAGACTGTTTCGGTGCCGTCGAGGGCTATTGATCCTGTCGTAGCCTTGTGAACTCCGCAGAGAATCTTGATCAGCGTTGACTTGCCTGCGCCGTTCTCGCCCATGAGCGCATGGATTTCGCCGCGCCTGATCTCGAAGGAGACACCGCTGAGTGCCGTGACACCAGCAAACTTCTTGCCCACATTACGGATGGCCACTAACGGGTTGCCGGTCATGCCTTCTCACCTCCTGAATACGCCAGAACTCCATCGACATAGGTGCGTTCCACGCGGATGCTCCTCAACTCCGCTTCAGGAACGGTGTGCGGGTCCCTGTCCAGTACCACCAGGTCCGCGGCCTTTCCGGGCTCCAGGGAACCGGCCACATGGTCGAGCCCGATGGCCTTCGCCGCTTCGATGGTGTGCAGCCTGAGAGCTTGCGCCACCGAGATCGATTCCTCCGGTTCGATGTGGTTCCCCCAGTAGCTTCTTCGGGACACCGCCGACCAGATAGTGTGCAGGGGATTCGTCGCTCCCGGTTCTCCGCCCAGAGTGATGTCCGAGCTGATGACGGGCGATACGCCTTCGTGCAGCACAGTGCGCAGCGGAAGCCTTCCCGTGCTGCCCGTTGCGGGGAAAAGCATGGGCACGTAGTCACCGATGAAGTTGTGCAGGAAGCCAGGTTGCATCACGGGGATCACGTTGGCCGCGCGCCAGGACGCGATTTCTTCCACCGAGTCCAGCACGTTGCCCAGGTGCTCGATGCGCACCGGCGGGTGGTCGTGGGCGTCGCCCACGGCGAGAATTGCCTCGATCGCTTCGCGCTGCGCCCTGGTGCCATTGGTATGGATGGCGATCTGCACGTCTTTGTGGCGTGCAGTCCTGATGGCTTCCATCAGCGCGCCGCGGGAGAGATTGAGTTTGCCCCTGTATCCGGCGTGGGGGCTGTGGTCGCGGGAGTAGTCGTCGAGGCTGGCCGCATTCCGTGCCGAGTATCCCCCGTCCGCGAACACCTTGACTCCCCGGGCCCAGACCCGTCCGGGCCCGCTGCGTGAGGAAAAACCGGCCACCCAGTCGCAGGCGGCCGCGGCCGGGAGCAGCGACGGTGCCATGGCGTACAGCGCAATCCGTCCGTTGAGGCTGCCGTCCGCGACCGCCGCGTCCAGCGCCTCCACGTTGCGAGCTGATTCGGCCATTTCGCCGATTGCCGTAACGCCGTGCGCGAGGAAGTCGTTGTGGAAGGTAGCCGAATAGAAGCGCGCCAGTTCCTCGACGCTGCTTTCCGGGATCGGCAGCAGGCCGTCAATCTCCGCAACGACGCCGGTTGGCTGGCCGGCGTCGTCAAGGTGGACCACAGGGCTGCCCCACAGGCCTTCGCCGCCGGTGATGAAGCGCTCCACCTTGGCCAAGGCCAGGGCGGGGGTGTTGAGCACGGAGACGTGGCCGCCGCAGTGCAGGACAATGGGAGTCGTCTTGCTGACCGAATCCAGTTCCAGTCGGGTCGGCAGCCTGCGTTCGGCGATTTTTTGGTCGAAGAACAAGTTGCCGTAACCGATGAGCCAGTCACCCACTGCCCGGCCCGCGTTCAGCCCCGTCCGCAGGGCATCGAGAACGTCCGCGATGGTTTTGCACGCCGGTACGCGGCAGTCGATGCCCCGGTGGGTTCCGGCCGCGTACTGGGCGAAATGCACGTGCGGGTCAATGAATCCCGGAAGGATCGTGCGCCTGCCCAGGTCGTGGACGGTGACTCCGATCCGCTGCAGTTCGGCGGCATAGGCGTCGTCGCCGACGCCGGCGATCTTGCCGTTTTCGATGTAGACGACGCGCGCGTTGGGTGCCGCGGTCATGGTGACGACGTTGCCGGTCAGCGCAAAGGCAGTGGCGCCCATCACTTGCCCGCTTCAACGTTGAAAGCCGGTGACCATCCCTGAGGCGCGAAGCTTCCGGTGGCGTCGAATTCCGCGGTGTTGTCGTAACCGTCCTCCTTGGGTCCGCAGATCAGGAGGGGCTCCGGGGCGTAGCGCTGAATGTCCTTGTCCAGCGGTTTGTGCTCCAGCGTCCGCACCGCAAGGTCCACCGAGATCTTTCCGATCTGGCTGGACTGTTCCGACGGAGCGCATCTCGCCTGCCCGCGCTTGATGAGTTCAACTGCCTGCGGGGTCACGTACGTACCGTAGAGTCCGATGTCCCCGGCCTTGCCCTGCTCGGCCAGCAGCGTTGCGGCAACTTCCATGGTGATCGCCGTGCCGACAATTGCATCGATGCCAGAGTTGGCGGACAGGGTGTCCTCAACGAGCTTCAGCTGGACCTCTTTGCCGGTGTCTCCGTACTTGACATCCACGATTTCGACGGCCGAGCCTGCGACGGCTGCCTCGAAGCCCTTCCGGGACCGCTCCGTCCATCCCGCCCCGGCAGGTCCCGGCAGGAGCGCCACTTTCAGCGGCTTCTTCAGTGAAGCAAGATGGGTACCGATCATCTTGCCCATGTCCACGTAGTCCTGCAGCACGCGGGCGTCCACCTCTGCGGAGGAGACTCCGTTCCCGACGTCGACCACCGCCACACCCTTCTTCTTCGCCTTGGCGACGGCAGGGTTCAACGATTCGTTGCTGACCGCGCTCAACAGCACCGCGTTTGCGCCGGAGCTGACACAATCCTCGACTTGCGTGACCTGCTGGGCGACGTTCTCGTAGCCTCCCGCATCCGTGGTTGTGAGGGAGACGCCCAACTGCCGCGCCTGGGTGGCCTGACCATAGTTCATTCCCACCCAGGTCGGGTCCTTCAAATGGGGAAGCACGGAGCAGATGCGCCAGGGCTTGGTGACCTCGCTCCGGCTCAGGGACGTGTAGGTCCCGGGGGTGTTCGGCCCGGTGCAGCCACGGGGGTCCACTTTGGGGGACTTGCAGTTCGTCAGCAGCGCGGGTGCGGACCAGGATTCGCCGCTGACCGGCTCGGCCTCGGCGCCTGCCGTAGCGCATCCGGAGAGCAGGAGAAGTCCGGTGGCGGCCAGGGCAACAATTTTCAGTTTCTGGGTTTTCATGCGAGCACGTCTTCCCTCCGGCCGGCGGCCACGGTGTCGATGCGCTGGATCTGCCCGGCCGGAAAACGTTCGGCGGCGAAGTTGATGGATCCCTGCACCCGGCGGGACGCCGTGAGCTTCCTGACCAGGGCGGACCGCGCGTCCAGGAAACCCTTGGGCCACATGGTGCCGACCTTGCCGTAGACGCGGGAGTAGCGTTGGACTCCTTCGCTCATCTCGCGCTGGCCTTCCTGCCACGACTTGAGGGCGAAATCGATGCTGCTGCTGTTGGTAACCGAGATCGCCAGGGCGACGGCGTTGGTCATCGCAACGCAGGCCGCCTGACCCAGGTTCGGCGACATGGCGTGGGCGGCGTCCCCCACCAGTGCCGTCCGGCCGCTGTACCACTGGCTGACGTGAACGTCGTGGAAAGGCGCCCAGCGTCCTTCGGTGTCAAAGGGGATCCGCTCCAGCTGGGAGCGGAACTCCGGGAAGCTTTCGATCCACGTGGCAGCGTTGAACGGATTCTGTTCGCGGCCCGTCACGTCGTCTGCAGGGCAGCAGAGGAAAACATACGTTTCGTCCGGTGAGCACGGGATGATGCCGATGCGGCGCCCACCGTTCCACTGCTCGATGGTCTGGTGCACCGGATCGTCACCCGTCCGGGGAATAAGATGCCGCCCGCCGCCGTCACGCAGATCCACAAGTTTCCGGCGCAGGCCTAGCGAATCCCGGACCTTGGAGAACACGCCATCGGCTCCGATGGCAAGGTCAGCCTGGTACTCCTGGCCGGCGGCCGTCGTCAGCGTTCCGTTCGGAGTGGCCCATGTGACCGGCGAGTCGGTGACGATCTCAACACCCTGGCGACGGGCCGCGTTGAGAAGACTCTGGTAGAGGTGCCGCCTGCCGACGGTGTAAAGGCGGTGGTTCCGCAGCCACTCGTCCTGGAGGGTGCTGCCGTCGTGGTCCCGCAGGAACGGAACCTCAACCTTCTCGGCCCGGGAGACAACTTCCTCGTATGCCCCAATGGCTTCCAGCGCCCGCAGGCCGTTTTCCCACAGGTAGATTCCAGCCCCGATCTCCCGGAGGATGGAACCTTTTTCGTGTACCCGGACCGAACATCCGGCCGTGCCGAACGCAGCCGCGGCGGTCAGCCCCGCCAAGCCGGCACCTGCGATTTCGATATGCATGAAGATGGCTCCTTTGCCGTCCATAAGGGGTCTGCATTTCAGATCCCTTGGAGATGCTATTCACGAAAACTGTGATGAGCAATACTTTTCTTAGATCTCATCAAAGTTTCTTTAACTGCACCCGGTTGTCTTCGCGGATGAGTTGCTGTTGAACTGAGGCCGGAAACGGCTCGGCAGCGGAGCGTCTGACCGGGCGGTTCGTGTCGAGTGGGCCGCAGAAGAACCATGCCTTGCTGGTTCGGGCTGGATGACCAACCAGGGGCGCGGTTGGACACATGCACCCGGGAGTCGAATGCCGGAAATGGCCGAGTCGCCGAGTCGCCGAACCGCCGAGAAGCAACGCTCGGGCGGCCGCGGAGTGCAGGGCCATGGCCGACGGCCTCCGGATGAGTCGTTGGAGCGGCATTGTGGCAGTGAGGAGTGGCCGAAGACGTCCGGGACACTGGACGCGACTGCGTGGCGTTGGCTCGCTGGACCGCGGATACGTAAAGACCACTACGGTCCCCTAGGCGTGAGGCAGGGGCTCCGTAACGACCTCGACGCCGTCGCCCTCATGGATAAGACGCCGCCCTGCTCCGGCATCCAACCAGATCCAGAAAGCGGACCCATCGGGCATCCATTCATCGAGGACACCGTCAAGCGCGGGCCGGCCGCCGCTTTGGAGGCGGACGCGACTCCCGGCTGGCACGGTTTCCGGTCCCGCAATCCATGCGTCGCGACCCTGAAAGGTTTCGCCATCATCTGGGACGGATGCAGTGCGACCCGGAGAACCCGCAGGACTGCCTGGGAATCTTTCTCGTTCTGCCAACGGTTCGTCCTTCCTTCCGCCGATCGGTTGGACCGGAGGCGCCGGCCACTCCAAAAGAACTGTTTTGTGCGACTTGTCAGTTGACAGGCGCGGAATTGATGAGGCGGATCGAAGCCCGTCACGCGCCGCACGTTATGTTCCGCCCGGAGGGGATTGGGGGGCGCCACTCCGGGCGGAACTGAAACAAAGTATCAAACAGTTAGCCCACAAACAATTCGAGTACGAATCGAAAGGGGGTTCTGCCAAAAACCCCTGGGGTAGTAGGACGAGGCTTCCGGCCGGCACGGCTGACCGAGCCCGTCCGCACGGCGAAGCACAGCCGTGCTCATCTGCTTTCTGGCGCGGTAATTCGTGAACCGGGCCTGGGCGTTGCTTGCCCTCGACCCGGTCGTAATGGGTGGCTACCTCCACGTGTCGCTCGGCTATTGGGGCTTCGTCGTGCTGACCTGTCTCGCCCGCGGCGAACGGGGCGCCATCGGTCCCGGACAGCCCCAACCCAAGGGAGCCTTTGGGCGCGTTTTTCTGCAGCAGTTCATGCTGCCCCTCGACATTCTTAGTAAGGGTGCTTAGCATTGAGGCTCGGTAGCTACCTATTTCGCGACGGGGCTGGCCAGCCGGGTTTTCCAGGGCAGCCGGCCGCCTTAAATCCTCGGGCCTCCCGCCCCTTGGGGTGGACTCAGAGGTCCTATACGAATCCCACTACCCTGCGGCTCGCATACGCGTACCTCGACGACGTGCGCCCTGGCGGCACTTGTGCGTGGCCTGCAAGGTTGGCATAGGAAGAGAGCGGAACAATGAAGGCAGTAGTTTACAAAGGACCGAACGACGTCAGCGTCGAGGAGATCCCCGACGCCAAAATAGAGCACCCCGCCGACGTGCTGGTTCGCATAACCTCAGCGAACATTTGCGGCTCGGACCTGCACATGTACGAGGGCCGCACCAGTTTTGAACCCGGACGCTCCTTCGGACACGAAAACCTCGGCGAGGTGGTGGAGACTGGCCCCGCGGTGAGCAAAGTGAAAGTGGGCGATCGTGTGGTGCTGCCGTTCAACATCGCCTGCGGATTCTGCAAAAACTGCGATCGTGGCTTCACGAACTACTGTCTGACCATGCAGCCTGAACCCCAGCTCGCAGGCGCAGCCTACGGGTTCGCGGACATGGGCCCGTACCAGGGCGGACAGGCCGAGTACCTGCGCGTGCCGTACGCGGATTTCAACTGCCTGCGCCTGGGCGAGGACTCCGTGGAGAAAGAACTCGACTACGTCATGGTCGCCGATATCTTCCCCACCGGCTGGCATGCCACCGAGCTGGCCGGGGTGTACCCGGGGGACTCCGTGGTCATCTACGGTGCAGGACCGGTCGGACTCATGGCCGCCTACTCAGCGATTATCAAAGGCGCTGGAAAGGTCATGGTGGTGGACCGCCAGAATGACCGCCTGAAGCTGGCGGAACAGATCGGTGCCATCCCCGTGAATGACTCGGAGGTCGACCCGGTGGAGTTCGTCAAGGACCAGACCATGGGATTCGGCGCAGACCGCGGCTGCGAATGCGTCGGCTACCAGGCGCACGATCCAGGCGGTAACGAACATCCCAACATGACCCTGAACCGGCTCGTGGACTCCGTCCGTTTCGTCGGTGGCCTGGGCGTGGTTGGTGTCTTCCTGCCCCAGGACCCCGGAGCCCCCGACAAACTCGCCCAGCAGGGCCAGGTCGCCTTCGACTACGGAAACTACTGGTTCAAAGGACAAACGATGGGCTCAGGCCAATGCCCGGTCAAGAAGTACAACCGCGCCCTGCGCGATCTCATCGCCGGCGGAAAGGCCAGCCCCTCCTTCATCGTCAGCCACGAGCTGCCGCTGGATAAGGCCCCCGACGGCTACAGGAACTTCGACAACCGCGAAGACGGATGGACAAAAGTCGTCCTCCACCCGGCCGGGGTCTGAGCGAGCCCGGAGAGGAGAAATTTTCATGTCGAAACGAGCGACTTCCAGGACGTGGTCCTGATGCGCGCCATGGTGTACCGAGGCCCGTACAAAGTCCGGGTCGAAGAGAAAGACATTCCGATCATCGAGCACCCGAACGACGCGATCGTGCGGGTCAGCAAGGGCGCCATTTGCGGGTCCGACCTGCACCTCTACCACGGCATGATGCCCGACACGCGGGTCGGCATGACGTTTGGGCACGAGTTCGTGGGCACCGTGCATGAGGTGGGATCGTCCGTGCAGAACCTGGCGGCGGGCGACCGGGTGATGGTGCCGTTCAACGTGTACTGCGGTTCCTGCTACTTCTGCTCCCGCGGCCTGTACTCCAACTGCCACAACGTCAATCCGAACGCGACGGCGGTGGGCGGCATCTACGGTTACTCGCACACCTGCGGGGGTTACGACGGCGGCCAGGCCGAGTTCGTGCGCGTCCCGTTCGCCGACGTCGGACCCTCGAAGATTCCCGACTGGCTGGACGAAGAGGACGCGGTGCTACTCACAGATGCACTGCCCACCGGCTACTTCGGCGCCCAGCTCGGGGACATCGCCGAAGGCGACACCGTGGTGGTGTTCGGCGCCGGACCGGTGGGACTGTTCGCCGCCAAGTCCGCCTGGCTGATGGGCGCCGGGCGGGTGATCGTGATCGACCACCTGGAGTACAGGCTGGAAAAGGCAAGGTCCTTCGCGCACGCCGAAACGCACAACTTTACCGAGTACGACGACATCGTGGTGCACCTGAAGAAGGAGACCGACTACCTGGGCGCCGACGTCGTCATTGACGCCGTCGGAGCCGAAGCGGACGGCAATTTCCTCCAGCACGTCACCAGCAGCAAGTTCAAACTGCAGGGCGGCTCCCCTATCGCCCTGAACTGGGCCATCGACTCCGTCCGCAAGGGCGGCACCGTGTCCGTGGTGGGCGCCTACGGCCCGATCTTCAGCGCCGTGAAGTTCGGCGACGCCATGAATAAGGGCCTGACGCTGCGGATGAATCAATGCCCGGTCAAACGCCAGTGGCCGCGCCTCTTCGAGCACATCCGCAACGGCTACCTGAAACCCAGCGACATCGTCACGCACCGTATTCCGCTGGAACACATCGCCGAGGGCTACCACATCTTCTCGGCCAAGCTGGACAACATCATCAAGCCGCTCGTTGTTGCCGGCCATTCCTGAAGGGAGACCGCACCATGACTCAGACAGCCACACCATATATCTCCGGTAAACGTATCCCGCCGAAGTCCGCGGAAGAACTGCGGACCCAGATCCCGGGCTGGGGCGCGGACCTCGACCCGGCCGACCGGCCCTCCTACCCCCGCGAGCAACCCGGCATAGAAACCGGCGCGCGTTGGGACTTCCCCGAACGCCAGCCGGAGAAATGGCCGCGGGAACGGTCCGTCGAGCACGCCTTCCTCACCCCCGTTTTCGGGACTTCCACTCCTCCTGCCGGGGTCTCCGGCGCCATCAGGAAGTACGCCTACAAGTACAGCGAGGGCCGGGCCGCGCACTGGCTGCTGCTCATCGCCGCGGACCGGGTCGACGCCGGGGAACACCACCTGAAGTCCTTGGTCACCCTCCGCCCCGACAACCCCGTCACCGAAACCGGGGTCCTCACAGAGTTCTCCGCCCACGGTGTCCGCTCCCGGTTCGGACAAAAACGCGCGGACGTCAACCACCAGTGGATCGACCCGGTTGTCGTCGCCGGCCCCTGGGTACTGGCGGGCCTAGGGGCCGTAGCCGCATTCAGGGCCCTGCGAAAACACCGCACAGCCTGACACCCGTTCCGCCACCGCGGCGGAAGGCAGGCGTTAACAGCACCAACGTGCGCCGCAATTCCTGCCGCGGTGACCGATGCGAAGTGGGCACCGCGGCTGGAGTCCCTGAATACAAGGGAATCCGTAGGTCCTGAGATATTCCGTGATGTTGAGATTCGCTCTGACCCAAACAGCGGACCATCGGCCCGTCACGGTCAATCGAGTCTGGAGGGCAGCTTCTTCAATGTCGCACATTGATCACAAGGCTCTGATTTCGGCCATCATCGGTCTAGTTATCGCACTCGTTCCGGCGCTGCTCGGTGCTCCCGAACTCGCGCCCTTGATCGGATGGTCTGTCGCCGGCTGCGTCTTCCTGATCTGGGCGTGGACAAAGGCGTGGCCCGCTGGACCGGAGGCTACGGGTGAACTCGCCCGCCATGAAGGTCGATCTCGACGGCTCGTTGACTCCCTCATCATCGGCGCGACGTTCGTCAGTCTCGTGGCGGTCGTCTTTGCATTGATCCGCAGCCAGCAGAAGGATTTCATCGGCGTGGCCGCGGCGATCCTGGCGGCTCTCGGCGTGGTGCTCGCCTGGGCTCTGGTCAACACTGTCTACGCCTTCAAGTACGCTCGGATGTACTACCACGACGACCGCCATCGCTTCCGCTTCAACCAGGACGAGGACCCGTCGTACAGCGACTTTGCCTACGCAGCATTCTCAATCGGCATGTCATACAACGCGGGCAATGTGAACGAGTCATCCACTCCCTCCCGCAGGATCGCCTTGGGGCACGCTCTGCTCTCTTACTTCTTCGCCACCTTCGTCGTCGCAGTGGCGATCAACCTCGTCGTCAGCCTCGGCCAGTCCAGTTGACTAGGACACGGGCTGGGTTTCGGTCCTCACTCACGCTACCCCTATCCAGCGCGACTCTGCGTGCCACTACCCAGGAGACAGGTAGAGCGCGACCAATGATATTGGGGAATGCCAAATTACAGCTATCACCGGCTCGAAGTTGAGGGCTGGCGGGAACTGGTCGAAGCGACAGCATTACTTGCTCCACGCGGAAAACCACGATGACTCCATCCGAGGAACCGCCGCAGTCGTTGGTCAATACAGTGGCTCGTGCAGAAGGATCCCGACGGCCGCCGGATGTTCCAGCACAGCGATGGATACAAAACCCTGCTCGACGTGTTTGCCGCCAAGAACCCGTAACACCCCCATCAGAAGCAGCGCCGGTGCCTTCTTGCACTACTAACTTTGGGGTGCCCTGGCCAGGGAGGCAGCGACCTTCGCTTGGGTTTCTGCTCCCTTGGGGTAAACCCGATCGCTACCTGAAGGAATAACCATTATCGGCGTTGGAAAAAATTGGCGAACAGTGCCCGCAAAAGGGCCATTTCCTCTCTCGACGTCGCGGCGTTTCCTCAAACAGACTCCGGAAATCAGATTTGAACGACCAGTGCGGCGGAGCCGATTTCCTTTTCGGCCTGGACCCGGCCGGTATCTCGTTGCCGGGGAATACAATCAGGCCTGCAGCGAGGACCTAGCCCAGGTTGCCCAGGGCTGTGGCTGGAAGATGCGGATGACGGATCCGACCGCTGCGACGATGGCGGACAACCGGGTCAGCAAGGCGCCGTTTATTGACTCACCACGGCCTGTATTTTCTGGGAACCAGGCTCGCGAGCGAGGCCAGGCCGCTGATGTGGCACAGCACCCCCACGAAGCCGGCGATCCCGTCACTTATCGGGCCTGTTGTGAGAACGACGCCGACGCTGAGAGCGATTACGCCGCCGCCTAGGCGCCACGCGCGGTTCGCCTTCAGGTTCGATTCGTATCTCGAAACCCCATATTTCCGCCGCTCTCCACCACGGTTTCCCGACGGGTTGGGATCAGTCCGAGTGGGTCCCTCAACGACGCGGCCTACTTCGTCCACCCATCGGCCCGTTCCTACTTCCGGGCATTGCGCGTGCACGCTCTCGTCGACCGCGGCGAAGTCTGCCGGGTAGCCACGGTAGCTGATCTGCGAGAGGCTGACGTCGAAGTCCACCTAGCCATCCGCCCAGTATGCGTCATAACGGACCAGGCGCACCGGGCGGTGCAGCCACTTTGATGGTCTGATGAACGCCGTCGCGCGAACGGCGACGGGCTGATCTGCGGCTGCGGGCATGAATCGATAGTTACACATCTGCTTCCGGAGGCCTGTCCTGTAACCGTTGAGCAGGCGAGAGCGGTCCTAGGTCGGATGCAGCGTTTCATAACCCTTGTGTCCCGAAACCCTATCCTTCTGCGAGATGGAATTACCGCCCGCGGCGGGGGTAGACAGTTCCGGCGTACGTCGTGCCGTTCGGTGGCCCCACTCATTCTCCCCGCCTCAGCCGATGCTGTCGCTGATCTCCTGAGCCGGCCCGGCGTCTTGGAGCGCGTGGCCTCGGGGAAGGGGCCGCGGGGTCCGGTTGCTGAGCCAGGCGTCCATCTGCTCGGCAGGGATGGGTCGTGACATGAGGTAGCCCTGTGCCAGATCACAGCCGTAGTCCGTGAGTCTCCGGAGCGTTTCTTTGTCTTCCACGCCCTCTGCGGTCATTTCCAGGCCCAGGCTGTGTGCCATGTCGATGGTTGAGGCCACCAACGCCGTTGCGCGGGCGTCGTCCATCATGGTGAGGATGAAGGACTTGTCGAGTTTGAGCTCGTCGATGGGCAGTTCCCGCAGGTAGGACAAGGAGCTGTATCCCTTGCCGAAGTCATCCACGGCGATCCTGACGCCCATGTTCTTCAGGGCGGCAAGCACGGTGCGGGCCCGGTCGCGGTCGGCCACCAGGACGTCCTCGGTGATTTCGACGATGAGCGCGGACGGGGACAGCCCGCGGGCTATGGTCATAGCTGCGACCTGGTTCGGCAGTTTGGAGTCCATGATTGAGCTGGCTGAAAGATTGACTGCCACGGAAAGAGGCTGGTCCCGGGATGCCCAGACTGCGGCCTGGTCCAGAGCCTTCGCCAAGACGACGCCGGTCAGGGCCGGCATCAGGCCCGCTTCGTCAAAGCGTTTTAGGAAGGCGTCCGGCTGCAGCAGTCCCAGGACCGGATGTTCCCAGCGCACAAGCGCTTCCGCGCTGCGGACTTCTCCTGTTGCAAGGTTGATTTTCGGTTGGAAATGCAGGGTCAGCTGGTTGTCCCGGAGGGCCTCATTTAGTTCCTGCACCGTGTGGCACTGGCTGGATCCCGGTCCCGCGTCCCCATCCGAATACACTGCGTGCCCACTGCGCGTGGACTTAGCGGTGTACATTGCCATGTCAGCTTTGCGCAGCAGCAGGCTCAGGTCCCCTCCATGCCCCGGAAACAGCGAAATTCCTATGCTCGCGTTGACCTGCACGGTTATCCCGCCCAGGTCATACGGGTCTGCCAGTGTTTCGCGGAGCTTTTAACGCGACCGCTTGGGCTTCATGAGGCACGCAGTCGTTGATGTGGACGACAAACTCGTCACCGCCCATACGCGTCAGCAGATCGGCCGGCGCCAGTTGCCCGGACAGGCGCGAAGCTACCTGCTGCAGGAGCCGATCGCCCACGTCGTGGCCGAGCCCGTCGTTAATCTCCTTGAATTTATCCAGGTCCAGCAGCAGCACTGCGCTGGGCCGGCCGGCTGCGGTTGCCAGGCGTCCGGGCAGCTCACCGTACAGGGCACGCCGGTTGGGAAGCCCTGTCAGTTCATCCGTCCGTGCCTGACGGGTCGCGTCCAGCAACCGGATTCTCTGCCGGAATACCATCGGCAGCGCAGCCAGCGCCAGCGTGAGGCTTGCCAGGACCACGGCCAGCACCGTGACCTGCTGTTGTGTGGCCAGGATCAGGACTCCCAGACCCGCAAGTGTGGCAAGAGCCGGCACAGCCTGCACCGGTATCTCCCGGCTGCGTCTCATGGCTGGTGCGCCGCTTCGGCTCTGAACCACGGTCCAGCAGGCGATCAGCGCAGCGCCGAGCGCCCAAGCGGCGTCCAGCGGCGTCCCTACGACATAAAGATCGTTGAGTTCCAACAGGGCGTGCACGATGTCGGCCCCGGTGTGGATCAGGAGCCCCAGGACCAGCAGTCCCCACCCACGGCCCACGTTTCGTCCTGCCGTGGCCGCTATGGCGATAGTGGCGGCGACGAGCAGCAAATCCATCAAGGGGTACGCTGCGCCGAGGACCGCCGCACCAGAGTGTGGCCCCTCAAACGCCGAACTCAACACAGGGTCCAGAACGACCGCGAGAAAGGCCGCGGCCCCGGACCCTCCGACGACACTGTCCAGGATCACAGGGCCTGCCATGTCCCGCATTTGGCGCCTCACCGTAGCAACCAGGGCCGCGAACATCAGGAGATAAAACCCGACGTAGCCGATGTCCGCAGGGGAAGGCAGTGGTACGTTCTCACCGGCGGCCGAGACCACCACGTAGTAGATGGTCCCGGCAGCGTGGCACGACAGCGCGAAGGCTGCCAGGACGATCTCCGGCCGCTGGCCCTTCAAGCGGTGCACCATGAGCCACCCGACTGCCGCAGGCAGGACTACCGCCGGCAGGCCCAGCACCCCGTCAACAAAGAAGCTGAAATCTTTCGTGCCCCGGAGAATCACCCCTGCCGCGTATGCGGCGGCAGCGACAAGAAGGGCACCACATATGAACCAAACATCCCGGCCCCAGCTGCGCCGGCCGCGGGACCCCACGGCCGTGTCACCGTGCATCAACCCTCAACCCATCCATCCCGGCCTCCGCATATAGAGGTGTAAGGCCGCCTCCAGTCGCCACGGAGTCTGAGCCGGAATTAGTGCATCCAAGCACCGCGCAAGCAATCACATCTTGCGGAAAGCGGGACATCTGGCCATGGATGCAGCCAGTGAAAAGCCCCGGCCGCACACCCCGGTTGTCACGCACGCCTTGCCCAACTGTCACGGTCCGGGGCAGAAGCGACGATATTTACAACGTCACTCATATGTACACTGCGCCTGCCCGCTCCATTATCGAGCCAGATCCAAAACGATGAACCATCTGGCATCCACTCATCAATGACGCCACTCCCAATATGATGGCCGTGGCTGAACAGATCCACATGGCTTCCCTCCGGAATGAACTCAAATGCAGCTTTCATGGATTCAGGATCTTGGCTTCCAGTCACGAGTGAGGTATCCCCATCTCGCATGATTCCCGCGTCAGCCCATAGGGCACATCGGCGCTCACGGCCACGCTGAAGGACCCAGCAGAATGCCGCGTTACCAGGATGCCATGCCTGCCCTCATTCATGGCGTCCCCCTGGAGTAACTCGACGGCTCTTCCCAGGTCCTCGTTGACCAACCGCGGCTTGTCCCCCGTGACGTAGTACACACCGGTCTCCATGGCCATGATCACTCTGCCGTACCGCCCTCTCTCATGCTGGGGAGTTGGTGCCACGATGTCCGCCTCAATTCGAGGCCTTACCGAACCCGCGGGTCACTAGTCGCTAGTTGCATGCCTAAATCCTGCCCAACCACGTCTGACCCCGATGAGAGGTAAAACGCTATCGTTCCCGTTCCGGCTACCACCATCGGCGGCTCTCTAAAATCCTACGGCTGGTGACGCCGGGAGCGCCGGGCGGCACCTTTCAGTTCGTGCAATCTTTGAACCATAATGAGGCCGCTCGTGCAATTCATTGGCATAACCACTGCCAGGAAGCGGCCACGCACCAACCGCGCCCTGTTTCCCACTGTGCTTGGAGCGGCGGGTCTTCCGTGCCAATCCCCTGGGCCGGCCGGTTCCGCAATTGTCGAAGGGGTGTGGCGAAGGCTGGACGAGGCCAAAGACATTGCGCGGACTGGCCGGATGCGGAACGTGTGGCGCCGGAGCGGCTGGCCAGGAGAATCCGCCCCGCGTTGGCGATCTGCTCATGCATCGTGCCGGTCAATGCGGAGAGTTTGACGACGTCGCCGTGGCCGAGCGTTGCGGCCGCATACTGCTCAGCGTGGATAGGAAGTCACAAGTCCAGGAGATGGCCCGATCCCGGCCAGCGCTCCCGATGAAGCCCGGTTGCAGACATCCGCAACCGGGTCAAAGCATGGAACGCCCCCGTTTCCGTGGCGGGGAGGGGACTTCGAGCAGTCGCGGGCAGCGCCGCCGCGCAAAATGCCAGGCATCCGCTCTAAGTCCCGATCAGTTTCCTGAGCTCATGCGCGCGGCTTCGCAGTGCTTCGGGATTCTCCTGCACGTCCCTTAGCGAGGAGCCAGTGCACTCTTTGACGGCACGCCGCATGGCTTGCAGGGTCTTGAATCCGCTGGCCTCTGCCATGCCCGCCAGGGAACGTCTCCGGGAGTTGGGGTCAGTGAGGAGATCGAGTGCCTCCAGGGTCCGGAGCATCCGGATGTACCCCTTCACGGGCAGATATTCATCTTCGAAGAGGTAGTACAGGGCTCGGCGGGAAAGGAACGAGTAAGCCACCACAGCGTCCACATCAAGGTCTTGGTTTCTGTAGTTCCTGTGGATGAACTTCTTGATCGCCGCCAGGCGTGCCGGTTTGAGGTCGCCCGCGGCGGGTTCTTCCAGCAAGGAACTGATCAGGGCCACCATCATGGACCTGGCCACCGGCCCGAGCCGGTGTACCGCCCGCTCAATTCCCGTGCGCTGCCAGTCCGACAACCAGGGAAGAAGCAATCCCCGGACCATCGGGTTCTCCCGGACGTCGGTCATTCTCTGCAGCCGTTTTACTGACTTTTCGTCCAGGCCAAGCAGGCTACGATCGATGTTGAGCTGCACCGTGGCCAATCCGGCGGGCGCGGTGAATCCGCCGCCGGAAGAAAGATCCAGGAACCTTACCGTGCCAGGAGAGATCACTTCTGAGCGTCCCGAGAAGTTGAATTCGGCCGATGAAGCCTTGAAATGGACAAGCCTTATGTCGCCGGAACATGAATCCCGGTTCCAGTAGCCAGCCACTGGCTCGTTGACGAGCTCGACAATGCTGAAACCAGGACCACACAGCGTTGAAGCGGTTGGATTGAAATTACGGCGCACCGGGCTGTCGACTTTTTCAAGCCGCATGGGAGTATCAACTGCAGTGCCGTACCAGGTGCGCCAGTGTTCAAACCGCTCTTCCGGATTCAGCCGGGCCGGAACGCCGTAGCGTCGGATCTGCCCACCTTGCAGTTCCTCCGGACCCAGCCCGCCAGCGTCATCGGCGGAGGCAACGATGTATCCCATGGAACCTTCCCGCTGTGAAGAACGAAAACCCCGGCTTTGATCTGCAGGGACAGCCTGTCCAGTATTACTTCACCCGGGGGGACCTCCGGCGGCGGTCCCCCCGGCAGGCATTCGGGGGTACACCCGCCGGGAGGATGAGAGAAAACTATCAAACCATTCGCCGACAAACAATTCGTGCGCAAACCATGGGAGATGGGCACATCACTCCTGCGCAGAACCGCCTGATTAAACACGGAAGATGCCCACCTCCCGTGTTCGGCCTATCCGAGGCCTGCAGGTTCCTGGTGACCGTCGCCGTCGACGATCCGGCCGGTCACGGGCTTGCGGGAGAGGCAGACTTCCCCGGCTTCGGGGCCGGTTGATGTGGCAGCGGCGATGGCTTCGTGGTCATCGGCTTTGGAGTAGGCGTGGCGGAGGTGGACCGGTTCGATGGGTTCGCCTGAAAGTTTTTCCTGGCGTCGTTTGTAGGTCAGGTTCAGGGCTTCGACGATGATCGCGAAGGCCATCGGGCCGTAGATCAGGGCCTTATCGATCTTGACCTCGAAACCGTCGGCAATGAGGAACGTTCCGATCAGCACCAGGAAGGCCAGGGCCAGCATCTTTACGGTGGGGTGCCGGTTCACGAAGGAGAAAATGAACTTCGCGGAGAACAGCATGACGCTGAACGAGAGCAGGACCGCGGCGACTATGACCAGGAGGTTGTCGACCATGCCGACGGCGGTGATGACCGAATCGAAGGAAAACACCATGTCCAGCAGGATGATCTGGGTCAGCACGGCACCAAACGTCACGCTGCTAACCCGGCCCGGGCCGTGGGACTCGCGTCCTTCGAGTTTTTCATGGATCTCGGTGACCGCCTTGTAGACCAGGAAAAGGCCGCCGAAAATCAGGATCAGGTCCCTGCCTGAAAAACCCTTCCCGAAGAGTTCGAACAGATCGTTTGTCAGGCTGATGATCCATGACGCAGCGAACAGCAGCACGACCCGCATCAGCATCCCCAGGGTCAGGCCAAGGTTGCGGGCTTTGGCCTGCTGCTCCACGGGCAGCTTGCTGGCCAGGATCGAGATGAAGATGACATTGTCCACCCCCAAAAACTATTTCCAGCACGAAAAGCGTAACGAAAGCAACGGCAAGGTCCGGTGTCAGTTCAAATGCTAAGTCCACTTACGAAGTGTAACCGACGTTATTTCCTGGAACAGGAACGGGGCAAATTCCGGTTGCCGGAATCTCGATTATCGGAGTTGGGAAATCAACCGAAGTGGCGGGAAAGCCGCCTTGCCATGCGAATTGCGGACGCTGACCGCCGTGGTCGCGAAAATGGATGGTCGAGCGGGAAAGGGACAATGCAAGCCCGGCAAAGCGCCGACCCTGACCAGCACATTTGCTTATCAAAGGACTTGGTCAGGGCCGGCGCTGAGCGGGTTGCTAAGCAGCGTTTTCCGCGGTCTGGGCTTCTGCTTCGGCCTTTACGGCGATTTCCACGTCGTCAGGGCGTTCGTTGACGAAGTACATGATGATCATGCCGAGGAAGGGTCCTGCTGCGAGCGTGATCAGGGCTGCCATGAAGGAGTTGTCGGAGGCGGCGAAGACGGCGCCGACCGCCAAGGGGACAAGGACGCTTCCGATCTGCCACATGGCGTTGGTCATTCCGGCGGCGCTGCCGACGACGCGGCTGCTCACGAGCCGCGGTACGAGGGCCACGATGAGCGGAAGGTAGCAGTAGGCGCCGAGTCCGAGCAGCGGGGCAGCGATGAAAAAGGCGACGGCGTTGTCCAGCAGGCCGAAGACGACGAGCATGACGGAGAAGCAGCCGAGCACCACCATGGCGGGAACCCTGCGGGCGCCGTTGAATTTGTCGGCGATCCAGCCGATGAGGGGCTTGCCCAGGACGCCGAGGGTTGCGTAGATGGCCACGATGCCGCCAGCGACCATGGGGTCTATGCCGTGCCCTTTGATCATGAGGGCATTGGACCAGGTGATGAAGCCGTAGGTTCCCCAAAAGCCGCCGAACCCGGCAAGGGCCAGAAGAAGAAGGTTTTTGTTGCGCGCCAGTTCGAGGAGGACAGACCGGCCTTCTGCGCGGTGGGTGGCCTTGGAGACGACCGGGCCAAGCCTCAACATGGTATAGCAGACGACGCCGGCGGCGATGGAAATGCCTCCAAAAAGCAGATAGGAGGCGTGCCAGGAGTAGTGCTCAATGAGGTAGGGGACGGCGGTGTTTGCCACGACGACCCCGAGGGAAGTCGCGGAAGTGTAGATCCCCATGGCTTTGCCGAGCTCCTCGGGACGGAACCAGCTGGAGATCAACTTGATGCCCGCGGCATATTCTGCCCCGGCGAAGAGGCCAATGACAGCCTGGACGGCCATTCCGATCCACGCGGACGTCGTGGAGCCGAAAAACATCATGAAGGCTCCGGCGCCTACCAGGGACACGGAAATGAGGAGGCGGCCGCCGAGCTTATCTGTGAGGAATCCGCTTCCGGCGTTCGAAACGACGTATCCGATGTAGTAGAAGGTGGCGAAAAGGCCCAGGCTCGCCAGCGGCACGCCGAGGTCTTCTTCAATGAAGATGGATGCCGGACCCCAGGTCGAGCGGTCAACGGAGGTCATGGTGAAGGCGAGCCAGCAAAGCAGAAGTACCAGCCAGCGATAGGGGCTCTTGGATTGATCAATGGCGCTGGAGATTCGGGCAGGGCCGAGAGTAGTCATGTGTATCCCATTCTGAGGGGGCGTCGTTGCCGCGGGACATCGCGAAAACAAGAATTTGGGTGTGATGAATATAACCACCCTCGGCGACGGAAAGCAACGCATTTTGTCCGCATGGTGCCATATTGCGCGTAAAACGGACGTTCTAGATGTTGAGGCCGTCCCTCAAATCCGTGATGAACTCGTCAGCGGCGTCCCTTAGCGGGGGGAGGAAGTTCCTGGTCATGTCCCGGTCAGGGATAGTGGCCTCGTGGACTGAGGCGCTAATGGCGGCCACAACCTCGCCTCGGCGGTTTCGAAGGGGGACTGCGACGGCGCGTATTCCCGCTTCGAGCAATTGGTCAACGTAGCTCCAGCCTTGCTCACGAACGGTCGCCAGTGTGGCGTCGAGGTCTGCAAGACCGTTGGTTGCCGCGTTTCTGCCCGCGGAACTCCTGGCGTCTTTGAGGGCGTCGGGGGGCAGGAGGGACAGGAGAACCTGGCCCAGGGCCGTGCGCTCTGCCGGAACCCGGGTGCCGGGGCGAATGTTCACTATCAAGGGACTGGGTGCGCTGGCCCTGGCTACGTAGCGCAGGTCCATGCCGTCCAGAACGCCGATCGAAACCGAGGCTCCGAGCTTTCGCGCCAATGCTTCGAGGCGGGGTTTGGCCACGTCCGCGAGCGAAAGCCGGGACAGTAGGGAGTATCCCAGCTCCAGGACCAGGGGGGTCGGGGTGTAACTGCGCCCCTGCTGTTCGAGGTAGCCAAGTGAGGCCAGGGTCAGCACGAAGCGACGCGCTGCCGAGCGCGGGAGCCGGCACCGCTCGGATATCTGTGCCAGGTTCATGGCCGGATGACCTTCATCGAAGGCGGTGAGAATGCACAACCCCCGTTCCACCGACTGGATGACATCCGATGGACGCACCTCGGGGCGGGTGGGGGCCGCGGGTGCCATCAGGGACCTGCCGGGGGCTTCCCCGGAAGCCGGCCAGAGGGCGGCCGCAGTCCGTTGCGCGGCGGATTGGAGACGCGGAACGAAGTCGCTCTCGAGTACTTGGATGTTCACGCGCGTGGCGTGCGCGGCAATGTTCAGGGCGGCGACGATCCGGCCCTCCGGGTCATGCAGGGGAACGGCCACTGACCGGATTCCCGGGGTCAGCTCCTGATCGGCCACCGTCCAGCCACGCATACGCGCTTCCCCGATCCGCTCCCTCACGTAGTCCGGATCGAAACCAGGTCCGGGCTCAACCGCCGAAAGGTAGTCCTCGAGTTCGTCGGGAGCGAGGTCGCCCAGCAGGACACGCCCGGTGGCCGTGCCGTGTGCGTCGACGCTGGTGCCGACCGTGATGTTTGCGGTGACGATCCTGTCGGCGGCCACGCGGGCGGTGTAATACACGCGGCGCTTGTGGAGCACCGTCAGGGAGGCTGTTTCCCCAACCGCCTGGACGAGCTCGTCCAGATGCGGGAGGGCGGCATCGGGCAGTGGGTTGCTGCGAAGGTAGGCGTCCCCTATCGCGAGTACCCCTGGGACCAGCCTGTACCCCTCCGCTGACAGGCCCGCGTAGCCCAGGTACTCCAACGTCAGGGCGAACCTGCGCGCCGCAGTGCGCGTAATACCAACCAGCGATGCCACGTCCGCGACGGAGAGGGCCTCTTCCCGCGCACTGAATGCCCTGAGGACCGACAGGCCCCGCTCCAGAGAGTCCACATAGTCCGGGTCTGTGGCCGCGAGCTCTGCGGCGACCGGCATTGATGCATTCACACTCTCGAATCTAGACCATCGCCCGTCCGGCCAGTGGAGGTGCGCCGCCGCGCACTGCTTGACCGACGAAAGAAACCCATGCAACACTTCATTGACCGAATAGCGCGCAAACGCGCGGCAAACGGACATCACGAAGATTGCGACCTACATAGGAAGGCCCCACAGTGCTCACTACAGAACAGAACGTCCTGCTGACCCGGACCGGCCCGGAAACACCCATGGGCCGCCTGTTCCGGCGTTATTGGTTCCCCGCCCTCCTCGCCGGAGAACTCCCCGGGGCGGACTGCCCCCCGGTGCGCGTCCAGCTCCTGGGCGAGAAACTCATAGCCTTCCGGGACACTTCCGGCCGGCTGGGCCTGCTGGACGAGTTCTGCGCACACCGGACCGCTTCCCTGTACTTCGGCCGCAATGAGGAAAACGGCCTCCGGTGCGCCTACCACGGGTGGAAGTACGACGTGGAGGGCAACCTGACGGACATGCCGTCCGAGCCTGAAGACTCCAAGTTCAAATGCCGGATCAGGCAGAAGTCATATCCCCTCGTGGAACGGGGAGGCGTGCTCTGGGCATACATGGGTTCCTCGGAGCAGATGCCCGACCTGCCGGAGCTTGAGTGGGCCCTGCTCGGTGATGGGCAGCGCTTCATTTCCAAGCGCCTTCAGGAAACCAATTACCTTCAGGCCATGGAGGGCGGCATCGACTCCAGCCACGTTTCCTTCGCCCACCGCTTCAACCTCGACGACGACCCCATGCACTCCGGAACGGCCGGCAATGAGTACATCAAGGCGGACACCCGCCCGAAGTTCGAGGTCGCCGAAAGCGACGGCGGCCTGCTGATCGGAGCCCGGCGCAACGCGAACGAGGAGGAGTTCTACTGGCGCATCACCCAGTGGATCATGCCCTTCTACACGATCATTCCCCCCTTCGGCACCCACAACCCCATGGGCGGCCACGCCTGGGTCCCGATCGACGACACCACCTGCTGGGCCTGGTCCTGGAACTACCACCCGACCCGCGACCTGCGCGAGGACGAACTCGAGCAGATGCGTAACGGCGACGGCATCCACGCCAAATACATCCCCGGAACCTATCGGACCCTCGCCAACAAAGACAACGACTACCTCATGGACCGCGAGGCCCAGAAGCAGAACAAAACCTTCTCGGGCATCGAGGGCATCGCCGCGCAGGACTTCTCCCTGCAGGAAAGCATGGGCGACATGGCGGACCGCACCAAGGAGCGGTTGGGCACCTCCGACGCCGCCATCATCCTGGCGCGGCGCCGCCTGCTCGCAGCACTGGACTCCATGGAGGACGAGGCCCTCCCGGGCCTCGACACCGCAGACCAGCGTGTCCGCTCGACGTCCGTGCTGCTCCCCAAGGACGTGCCATTCCACGAGGGTGCCCAGCAGGCCATCCAGGTAGTCCCGGGAACCGACTTCGTATCCATCTAGACCGAACCAACCAGGAGTTCCGCATGAAAGAGCACAGTTCCATGGTTGTGTCTTCGGACCCGGCCGCGATGCTGGCAGCGCCCCTTCCCGATGCCGTCAGGGCCGCTGTCTCGTTGCCTGATTCGACCACCACGGTCCAGGCGATGGACCCGGGACTGGCCACGAACGCCGCAGGCTGGCTCAAGGTGGAATCCTCCGCGCTGTGCGGGACCGACCTGGACCTGTACCAGCAGGGCCTGGGCCATCCCACAGTGATGGGCCACCACGTCATTGGCGAAATCGTCTCCATCACCCCGGTCATGCAGTGGTCGTGGGACGTCGAGGTCGGCGACAGGGTGGCCCTGGAGGAATACCTGCCCTGCGGGCGGGCCACCTGCGCTGCCTGCCTGCAGCCGGACATGTACCGTTTCTGCCCGGACGCGGATCTGTGGGGCGGGCAGCGCCGGGTAGGAATGCTGGGACTCCATGAGGGTTCCGGTCTTCACGGCGGCAACGCGGAATACATGGAACTGTCAGCCCGGACAGTGCTGCACAAGCTGCCCCGGGACCTGGACCCGAACCTCGCCGCGTGGACCCAACCCTTCGCCAACACGGTTGATTGGGTCATTAACATCGGTGGCGCCACGAGTGGCTCGCGCGTCGCCATCATCGGACCGGGCTACCACGGCATCGCCGCCGTGGCGGCCGCCAGGGCATCCGGCGCACACGAGATCGTCGTGCTCGGACGCAACTCGCGCACCAGCCGGGACCGCCTGGAGATCGCAGAGGCCATGGGCGCCTCCATCGTCGTCAACGATGACGCCTCATCAACTTCGACGGCCTTGGGCCGGCACGGCAAGGCCACCGGATTCGATGTCATCGTCGATACGGTCGGCCTTGGTGGACCAGCCCTCCAAACCACGGAACACCTCCGGAAACTGGGACGTCTGGTCCTGGCCGGACTCGGGGACACCCCCGTAGCAGAAGTGAACCTGAAGACCCTGGTGCGGGGGGCGTCCGGCGTCGTCGGCGTACGCGGCCGTTCGCCGCAGGCCCTCACCAGGAGCATCGAACTCCTTGCCGCCGGAAACATCGGCCTGGAACACGTGCCCAGTATTGAGGTCGGGCTCGACGGCGTCGACGAACTCTTCCGAACTTTGCTGGACCGGTCAGGGCCCAGCAGTCCGCACGTCGTCGTTCGACCTTCGCTCTGAACAGCGACAACCCAAGCTAAGGAGAACCCATGACACATCTAACGTCGCGCGCCTACTATAAGGCCCGCATCCTGCTCGTCCCCCTCGGGCCCTCGGGCGCGGCACTCGTCTCGTCAATGGCCGGCGCCGGCCTGCGGGAAGTCCTGGTCGCGGCACCGGCAAACCATCCCGACGGTGCACTCCTCCGGGCCATCGACGAAACCGGGACCCGCCTCGCCACAGAAACCCTCAGCGACCTCGCGGCCAGCACAGACATGATGGTATTCCTCGGATCCCGGCTCGAAGAGGTTCCGGACAGTTTCGTTCAGGCCATCGCCACTGCCGGGCGGAACCAGGGAACCCTTCTCGCGGGCGTCCTGGTCAGCGTCGGCGGCTGGGATTCCGAACCCGGTTCGACATCCATGACCGTGCTCCGCCGTGAACTCGACATGCTCGTCACCGTGCGAAAAACAGACCTCGCGCGCGACTTCATCGAAGTCCTCAAAGGCGGAACCAGGGAAGCCATTCCCGGCAAACTCTTCCAGCACCCCACTACCGGAGCCAGCCATGTCCACTGACACCTTTGACCTCGTTGTGACGGGCATGCGCCAGGAATCCGCAGGTGTCATGTCCCTCGAACTGGCCCCGCCGGACGGCAGCACACTGCCCGAATGGCAGCCCGGCGCCCACGTGGACATTGTCCTCCCCTCGGGCCTGGTGCGGCAGTACAGCCTGTGCTCTGACCCCCGGAACCTCCGGAAATACCGTCTCGCAGTCCTTCGCGAGACCGATGGGCGCGGAGGGTCCGAGGAACTCCACTCCGGGACCCGGCTCGGCACAACACTGACAGCGCGCGGACCACGCAACCATTTCAGTATCGAGGATGGTGCCGCCCACTACCTCCTGGTCGCAGGGGGGATCGGCATCACTCCCATCCTGGCCATGGCACGGGAACTCATGGCAGCAGGCAAAAGCACCCGACTCATCTACTGCGGATCCAGCCGCCAAACCATGGCGTTCATCGACGAACTCCAGGAGACCATGGGAGACTCCCTGGCGCTTTACCCCCGGGACGAGCGAGGCCGCGCCGATCTGGTCACCGAGATCACGAACGCGCCCGCCGGAACAGCCGTATACGCCTGCGGACCGGAACGGCTCCTGACCGACCTTCAAAACGCGACCGCCGCCACACTGGGCGCCGACGCCTTCCACGCGGAACGCTTCTCCGCAGCCAAGCCGCCCACCGGCACCGAGGAAATATCGGAAGCAGCGGCAGACGCCGCCTTTGAAATTGAACTGCGGCAATCCGGCTGCACGCTTGTCGTTCCACCGGAAAAGTCCGTTCTGGATGTCGTGCTCGAAGTGAACCCCTCTTTCATGTCCTCCTGCGAAGAAGGATTCTGCGGTACCTGCGAAACAAAAGTCCTCGAAGGCGACGTCGACCACCGCGACACCATCCTCTCCGAAAAGGAACGGGCCAGGAACGACACCATGTTCATATGCGTCAGCCGCTCCAAATGCCCCAAACTCGTTCTGGACGCCTAGAGTCCCGTCGCGCGTTATTCGCACACCGCAGGCCCGCCGCCGACCTGTCCCTGTACGCCTCCTTGCCGGCGGTCACGCTACGACCATGCCCGTCTTTTGGCCGCTTACCTACCCCGGCAACCGCACTCTGCGCGGACTGAAGGCTGGCGTACAGGGGCTTGGCATTCACGCACATCAACAAAATCGCAGGAAACTCAGCTCGATTCTGGAGCACGGGATTCCGGCAGAGGACGCCACGGGCGGCGTCCTAGTGCAGCCCGTCAGGCTCTTGATCAGAAAAAAGGCGGTCGTTTTGCAACGCTGGATGCCGCCCCGGCGGGTGTGGCTGAGCGCCCACGACCCGGTCAGCGGTGCTTTCGCACTGCTGTGTCGCGAGGCAGTTCGTCCGCCGCTCAGAGCATTGTGGGCAGTACTCCGCCGTCAGCCCGCACGGCAGCTCCGTTCGTGGCAGAGGAGAGCGGGCTCGCCAGGTAGACGATGAGGTTGGCGATTTCGTCAGGCTCGATGAAGCGCTCAAGGAGCGAGGTTTTGTTCCCGCCAATGATGGCGGCCTTCAGATCTTCTGTGGCGAAGCCCTGCGCTTCGGCGATGTCGCGGACAGTATTGGCGACGCCGTTTGAGTAGGTCGGGCCGCCCAGGATTGTGTTGACCGTCACGCCGGTACCTCGGGTGAGCTTGGCCAGGCCGTTACCCAGGGCGAGCATCCCTGCTTTGGTCACGCCGTAATGCGTCATGTCAGCGGGTATGTTTACTCCGGATTCGCTGCCTATGAAGATGATCCGGCCCCAGCCTTCGTCGACCATTCCCGGCAGCAGGTGCCGGGACAGGCGGACTCCGCTCATCACGTTCACCTCAAAATAGTGCGCCCAGTCCTCGTCGGATATTTCGGCGAAAGGCTTCAGCTCGAAGAGGCCGACGTTGTTGACCAGAATGTCGACACCGCCGAGCGTAGCGAGCAGGCGCTGCACCTGGGTGGCCTCCGTGAAGTCCGCCGCGATGCCCGCCACGCTCCCTCCGGGCACCTCGGCTTCAAGGTCCTTCACCGCCTGTTTGACCCGGCTGTCCTCTCGGCCGTTGATAACCACCGCTGCGCCCTCCCGTAGAAGTGCCTTCGCGATCGAATACCCGATTCCCTGTGTTGAGCCGCTAATGAAGGCGCGTTTGTTTGCCAGCTGCATATCCATGGTCGTAACCCTTACTTTTACTTGCTCAGTCAAGCAAAAGTAGTCGCAGCTTGCTTGCCCAGTCAAGTAAAACCTGTAGCCTGTGGGGATGAGTGATTCCACCACATCGATCCGTCTTGAAGGGGATGACCTAGCGACATGGGCGGCCCTTGCGACGGTACTGGAGTGGTTGCCGCCCGCCCTCGACGCCGCACTAGTTCGCGACTTCGATCTCACGCACTTCGAGTACGGCATCCTGTTCGCACTGGCTCACGCGCCGGAGCACGCGCTGAGGATGACCGTTCTGGCCAGTTATGCCAACAGCTCCCTCTCGCGGCTGTCCCGGGCCATTTCGCGGGTTGAAGGCAGGGGCCTGGTACAGCGCTCTCGGGACCCCTTGGATGGGCGGTCTACCCTGGCCACCCTGACCGAGGCCGGGCTTGAGATGCTCGAAAAGGCCAACCCCGTACAAGCCCGGACGGTCACCGAATTAGTCCTCGAACCGCTCACAAACGCCCAACGGCGTCACCTCCGCGAGATCAGTATGCGGATCCAACGAGCCATCCGGGAGCAGGAGGGGTGGCAGCCACCCACCACGGCCCTTCCCGTCCGACTCTGATTAGCGAGTCGAGCGGGACCCAGGCCCGGGACGGGTTGGCGGCCGAGGGAAGAGGTCTTCTTCCTCCGGCCCGGCCGTGCCTTTCGCCCCTTGCGGTAAGGGGCTCTTGGGATGACGGAATCCCCATTGTCGGCGGTCAAGGACGAGTAGAAGTAGATGAGGGACCCCGTTGTCCGTTCTCATCTCAGCTGTCAGTTTTCTCAGCCGAGGTGTCAGTCGACGGATTTTGGGCATTTCTGAGTCAAGTTGTCAGCTGGCGCTTGCCCTTGCTGTGCCGACCACGACGTTGGCCGGGCCCGGTGCAAACCCTTGACTGGTTTACGGAACTGACAACATGCATGAGAAAGAACCCGCCAGGAGCTGTCTCATCCAACCTGTCAGTTTCTATGTCGCCACTGACAGCTACCTTGAGAACGGACACCCGTCTCACTCACCACTGAAGCACGTGAGTCCTGCTGGTTCATCTGGCCGCGAACCCAGGGCGCCCAGGTTTTGGCGCTGCTTGCCCACATCCGCGACATCCGAAACCCTGCGGACCTGCCTCCCTACAAGAACGGTCAAACGTCAGGGAACCGCACATCGATAGCTGGTCTTGGCCCCGCCTCGTGTCGTGGAGAGGCTTCTTCGCGAACCGGCTCCAAAATCCGCAGCCGCACGAGGCTGCTGATGGTGCTGTTTCATCCTCGCCAGTGCGGCTGCTTTGGCCTGGATCTCATGACGAAGGACCCGGGACGCGGTCTACCCCAGAAGAGGCGTGACTATTGGAAGGTCAAACGGAGAGTGCAATTCACGAACGCCAACGCTCAATGCAGGATCTACGCCCAGGGCGACCCATCCTGGGTTTGCCTATCCTCTTCCTGCCGGCCGCCACTGCTGTCGCCCCGAGCGATCGACTGAGACCTGGCGGGACGGCTTAACGGTCCTTCAGAGGGCGTTGTCGGCGGCGGGTCAGTCGGCTCCGATGATCCAGGTGGTGCCGAATCGGTCGGTGAGCATGCCGTAGAGGGGGGCAAAGGCGCTTGGGCCCAGGCCGGTCAATACGGTCCCGCCATCTGCGAGGCGGTGCCACTGCTCTTTGATCTCGGCTTGGTCGTCGCCGTGCAGCGTGAGATAGAAGGGATTTCTCCCGGCCTCGTAGGGCTTGGCGGTCTGGACATCGTATGCCATCAGTCGGAAGCCGTTCGGTGCGGTCAGCTGCCCGAAGGCGACGGCGTCGGCCTGGGCGGGGTCCTGGACCTGGTGTGTGTCTGCGTAGGTTGCGGCGGCGACTTCACCGCCGAACACGGTTTGGTAGAAATCCAGCGCCTGTCGTGCCTGGCCGCGGAAGTTGAGGTGCGGGGTTACGGAAACAGTCATGACTGGGCTCCTTTTGAACTGGTGTCGGGGGTCAGCTTCGTCCACGCAGTGCGGGGAGGACGATGTCGTCAATGAGACGGATGGCGAACGCTTTGGTGATCGGTTCATGTTGCACGGCGATGCGGTAGAGGCACATGGTGGGGATCACCGTCGCGAGTGTCTCGATGTCGCCGCTGGGGTATTCACCGCGGGCGACAGCGCGGCGAAGGAGGGATCGGCTGACCTCGACCCACGGCTCGAGACCTGCGCCGGCGGTCAGAGCGGCCAGCTCAGGTTCCGTGCGGCCTGCGTCGGCGAGCGTGCTCATGACGTCGATCCGGAGCTGCTGCTCCTCCGCGGACATCGGGACGATGGTCGCTAACAGGTCATCGCGGAGATTACCGGTGTCAGGAAGTACGGCGCTGCCGGCATCGACGCTGCCGAGGTGTGCAACCGCGGCGATCGCGAGGGCGATCTTGGTTGGCCACCGCCGGTACACCGTAGCGCGGACGGTGCCCGCACGAGCCGCGACCGCGTCCACCGTGGTGGCCTCGTAGCCGAGTTCAGCCAGGAGTGACAGGGTTGCATCCAGGATGGCCGCATCGCGTGAGCGGTCGAGTTTCCTCCCCGGCGGGAGACGAGTAGTGCTGCTCATACCCGTAACGATACGCTGGAGTATCGATATGCACAAGTATCTGATTGCCCAGGGTGCAGTGCGAATCGTGGCCGCGCGGACGCCGGAACCGCCCTCGATCGAGACGGCGATACAAGGAATATAAAGGCTTTAGAAACTGCATAGCCGCGTAAACGGTGGCAGTGAAGAATCCGTTCAGGTCGACTGCGGGTGCCCGGCCTCCGCTTCTTATTGGCCGTGCTGACATGCTTCAGGACTTCGCCGAGAGCGTCGACAATGGGCCCGGGGCCGCGAGGTTTTGCTGTCCATCTTCACGGGTCCCCGCGGCATCGGCAAGACGGCAATGCCAGGGGAAATCGAAGACGAAGCGCTCGAGCATGGCTGGGTTGTCATCTTCGAGGCGGCCACCGCGTGGGCGTGGTGCAGGCCTGGTTTACAGGGCATGAACCCCCGACTGGACGATGCTCCACGTGCCAGGCTTTTGCGTGAGGCACGGACAGATGAGGCGGCACAGGCGGTCCTGGCCGCGGCCCGCGCTTTCACGGCAGCCCATCCCCGCTGATTCCCTGCCCCTCCCGGAATCGCGCGCGGCTCCTGTTGCTGCGAACCGGACGTGTCCGGGCCGCGGATTCACGGCAAACGCGCGGCTGGGTCCCCCGAATTTCCCACCCTGGCCGGCTACCTTGAGTGCGTCACAGAAGTCAGCCCCGGGAGGGCATCATGGCGGAAAAATTTGACCGGGCAGGCGGAGGCAGGACCTCGGTGCGGCCGGGATCGGCAGTGTCCTTTTGGGTTGTGATCGGCGTGGCCGTCGCGGTCGTCGTCGCGTCGTTCTGGTACACCATCGCGGTCTTCGCCCCACCGCTGATCGCAGCGGTGAGGGACGCGTTCTTCTAAATAACCTGATGGGTGCCCGCCCCCGGCCACCGGAACCGGTGGTCGCGGGGGCCGCCCCTCTTGGTCGCCGTACGATGCCCGGACAAAAGGGGCACCAGGTGACTCACGTCTGCTGCCACCACGTCGGTGCAGATGGTGTTCCGGACCTCGCCCCGGCCATCGGGGAGGTGACCTTCAGGCTGACGATTGCCTTTGCTGGCCGCTTCCGCGTCGCCGTCAGCCAGTGCCCTCATTGAGTAATCCCTTCGCCGCCGTTTCCTCTGCCTCGAAGCCCGGGAGGAATCTCCCTAAAGCAGATGACCATTGATATTTGCCCATGCCTATGACAAAGGTTCACGTCCCGTCATGGTGAAAAGAACCGCCCGGTGCGGGGGCATATTCTGAGACAGATCCGCACGCCGTCCTGAAGGATGCCCATGCCCGACCGCCCACGTCCCTTGCGCAAGCTTGGATTCCTCACCATTGGCCTGTTCGATCCGGCGGATCCCGCCCCGGGCCACGAATCCACGTTGCAGATCATCGAACTTGGCGAGCGGCTCGGATTCGACAGTGCCTGGCTGCGCCACCGCCATCTGCAGTTCGGCATCTCCTCCCCCGTTGCGGTGATGGCCGCAGCCAGCCAGCGCACCTCCCGGATCGAGCTTGGAACCGCGGTGACCCCGCTGGGCTGGGAAAACCCCTTGCGCCTGGCCGAGGACCTGGCCACCGTGGATCTCCTGGCCGGGGGACGGATCAACCCGGGGCTGAGCGTGGGGGAACCGATGCACTACGACACGGTCAAGCACAGCCTGTACCCGGATTCCTCGGAGTCGGAGGACTTCAGCTATGCCCGCGTGGACCGGCTCGCGCGTCTGATCGCCGGGGAAACGGTGCGGGACTTTTCCGGCAAACAAGGCGTAGTCGAGGAATTCTCCGGCCGCGTCGAGCCGCACTCACCCGGGCTGCGGGACCGCCTTTGGTATGGGGCGGCCAGCAGGAAGTCGGCCGTCTGGGCCGGGGCGAACGGCTTCAACCTGCTCTCCAGCAGCGTGGTCTTCCCCGAAACTGGCCAGGAACCGGACTTTGCCCGGATTCAGCAATCGCAGATCCGTGCCTACCGTGAGGCCGCCGCGACCTCAGCACAAGCGCAGGGACCGGCCCGGGTGTCGCAGGGCCTGGTGGTGATCCCGACCGATTCGGCTTCGCAGGATCAGCGGGAGAAGTACCAGCGGTACGTCGATGAACGCACTCCCCGCACACGGGCGCCGCAGGGGCCAAAGGGCATGCTGTTCGCCCCGGATCTCATTGGCACCAGCGAGGAAATCGCCGAACAGCTCTACGCGCACGCAGGATTCCAGGAAGTCAACGAAGTGGCGTTCGCACTGCCCTTCAGCTTTGACCACGAGGATTACATCCAGATCCTCACCGACATCGCCGGCAGATTGGGTCCGGCCCTGGGATGGACGCCCGCCGGGAGCCGGTCCGCCCCGGATGGGCCGGCCCCCACATAGGACAACGCCGAGGGCATGCGGCGGGTGCCGGTTCCGTCGTCGGACGCTGCTACCGGGTAAGTACCTCGGGGTGAGCCCCGTCGCCAGGCATGGCAGTCAGGTGCGTTAGCGCGACAGGTGATCTATGGGGCGCGATAGGTTGGGGCAGAACCGGACAGGAAGATGCCCATGGGTTACGCCCACTACTTCCCAGGCCTTACGGCCACCGCCGACGTCATCGCCGATGCCAGGAAGATCATCGAAGCCTCCACGGTAACCATCTGCGGCCCGGCCGGCCAGGGACCGCCAATCCTGAACGAAAAGGACGGAATCCGACTGAACGGCTTCAAGGCTGCCGGGGAGGCCTACGAGACCTTTCACCTGCGCGGCATCAAAGCGCCGCCCACCCCGACATGTGCACGTTCTGCACGACAGAGAACCGGCCCTACGACGTCGTGGTCACCGCCATCCTGATCGCCGCGGCGGTCCGGTCTCCGGGCTCCACCACCGGCACCATTCGCAGCGACGGCCGGTGGGACAACTGGGCTGCCGGCGTGGACCTTTTCGAGGAGACAGTGCGCCTGCTGACCGAGGACGAGAAAATCGCGCTGGAACTCGACGCGGAGGCCATGCGCCCAGCGCCTACCCCACACACCGACAGTTCCTAAGAGTCACAGCAACCGTGGCCGAATACCGCGCCGTGTCCCACCAGCGCTTCTCCGCCTGGCGACAATGAAGCCGTCCTCAGCGAGAACGGATAACGCTACCCTCACAGAGCCCCAACAGTCATGCAGCCAGCCGGACGCCCTGCCATGAACAGTCGTGGAAGCAAAAACAGGCAACGGCACAGCACGCGACAGGTTCCTCCCAACCCGGAGAAGGTCATGCAGTTCCACCAAAGGCCGACCATGAACGAGCAGAACAGTCCACCACAACCGAAAAGGAGGAGCGAGATGAACAACCAACATCGAGCAGAAAAGAAATTTTCCGCCGAACGTTCTCAGATCATGTTGGCCAACCCAACAACGTCTATGAACAGGTACCAAAGAGCAAACACTCCAGCACAAGAACCAGGCAAGGAGGCAACCGGCCACACCACCAGCCGCCAATAAAAAAGGCCCCCGAAGGGGCCCTTCACAACACAACATGTGCACCAGTCAGAGGCTAAAAAGCCCCTGAACAGGGAAAACACTGTGCCCGAGGTGGGACTCGAACCGGGCGACGCTGGCCGCGCTTTTCTGTACGGGGCAAACCACGGGCTGGGACTCAGCGATGGTCATGGCTTACGGCCTCCTTCGAACATCTCATGGTCAGAACAATCATTGAGACCATGATCAGAACCCTCGCCAGCCGAATAAGGCTTATCGTTCTGTGGCAGATAGCTTCTGTTGGTACTGCTGGTCTGGGTAGTTGGTACTGAGGTTCTGGGAACTTGGTACCGGCCCTTCGCTGGTCTGCTCGGGGCCGGCACCATGTCCTGGGTGGTGTCTATTCCCAGTGGTCCGGCTGGGCACGGGCCCTGTCGTCCCGGAGCTGTCGCATGTCCACATCGCCGAGGTTGAGTTGGCGGGCGTTGTTGGCCAGCCGGTTCACGATCGAGTCCGCGGCCACCCGGTCCGGTAGGGCCTCGACCCAGTAGGCCGGACCGGACTGCGACGCGATGAGCGTGGGCAGGCGATGTTCCCGGTTGGCCAGGACCGCGAAGAGGTCGTTGGCCGCTTCGGGGTCGATGCCCACGGTGAGGAAGTCATCGATGACCAGCAGATCCACGTCCGAGAGCTCGTTGAGCAGCTTCTGGTGGCCGATGCCGTCACCGCGGGCGATGACCAGTCGGCGGGCGAGGTCGTCCATCCGGGTGTAGGCGACGGTGTGTCCGCTCTGGCAGGCGGCGATCCCGATCGCGCAGGCCAGGTAGGTCTTGCCGCCACCGGTCGGGGAGATGACCAGCAGGTTCGTGGGGTCCTGGCGCCATTGGTGGGCGGCGTAGCGCTTCATCCGGACCGGGGTGATCCCGCGTCCTTCCTGGTAGTTGATCTCGGCGACCGAGGCTTGCGGGATGGGGAACCTTGCGGCCCGGATGAGCTTGTCGATCCGGTGGGCCCGGCGCTGTTGGAGTGCGTCGTCCACCGCGGTGAGGAAGATCTGCTCGGGAGTGAGCTCGTCATTGGCCTCGTCGGTGACCAGTTCCTCGAACCGCACGGCCAGGTGCGCGATGCGCAGGGTCCGGAATTTCTCGTGGTCCTCGCTGGTAAACATCAGCCCTGGCCTCCCTGTCCGCCGCGCCGGTAGTGCTCGGCCGAGCGCACATGCACCGCCGCCCCGATGCCTGCGCCGGGATCGGCGCCGCCGGCGGGTTTGCGGGTGGCCGCCGCCGGTGTGATTGTTCTGGGCTTCTTGGTGTCGGAGTCAATGGTGGCCATGATCCGCTTGATCGTGCTGTAGGTTCCCGGGCCCTGACCGGTGTCGAGCAGGACCTGACAGGCTGCCTCCAGACGGGCCTTGTTCCGCTTGCCCAGGGACTCCAGGATGTTCTGGCAGTCCAGATAGCCTTGGGCCTCCACAGTGTGCCGGTCGATGATCCCGGCGATGACCGCCTCCGTGGCCGGCCCGAAACCCCGCGCCCGGTCCGTGAACCACCGCTTGGACCACAGCCCGTCGATACCCCGGTGCCGGGTCGGGGCATGCCCGGCATCGGTCGAATACTGGCCCTTCCGGCCCTGCCGTCGGACATGCTCACAAATCACCTGGTCCCCGTCGAAGACGGTCACCGTCGTGGACGTGACCCGGACCCGCAGCAGCTGCCCGGCATAGGTGTAGGGCACCGAGTAATGCTGGGAATCGCAGCTGACGTGGTAATTCCGTCCGACCTTGAGCTGCTTCCATTCCACCGAGTCGAACCCGTCGGCCGGCAGCGCCTGGAGCAGGCCGGACTTATCGGCGGTGAACCGTTCCCACCGGGTGCAGCCATCGGCCCGGGGAATCCGCTCGTTGATCTCGACCAGCCGGGCCCCGATCGCCTCGTTCAGGGCCTGCACCGTGGTGAAAACCTCCTCGGCCAGATAACCGATCACCCGCTTGTTCACCACGTTCACCGCCGACTCGGCCGCGGCCTTATCGCGAGGTCGTTTCGCCCTGGCCGGCACGATCCCCGTCGAATAGTGCTCGGCCAGCTGCTGGTACCGGGCGTTGAGCACCCGGGCCGACTCGCCCCGCTTCGGCCGATGGGTCGACGTCGCCGGATTGTCCGGGACCACCAGCTGCGGAACCCCACCATAGAACGAGAAAGCCGCCACATGGGCGGCAATCCAGGACGCCGATGTCATGTCCGTGTACCCATGGCAGAACACCGCCCCGGAATACGGCAGCACCGCCACGAACAGATACACCCCGGTCACCTCCCCGGTGACCGCGTCCACCACTTCCAGGGTGTCCCCGGCCCAGTCCACCAGCATCGCCCGGCCCGGCTCGTGGCGCAGTGTCGCCACGACATCGGTCACGCGGGCATGCTCGGCGAACAGGGCGCAATACTGTGAATACCCGTACTTCTTCCCGCCGTTCGCGGTGCCCGAAGCCAAATACCTGCTCCAGGCCTGCTGAAGGGTGAAATGCCGGTTCTCCCTCATCGAGGCCAGCACCCGATCAAAATCCGGGCGTTCGTATGCCTCCGTGACCCTCTTACGGCCATCGGGAAACAACCTCGCGATCTCCTGCGGGGACATCGCCCCGACCTGCCCGGCCGTGAAGCCGTAAGCCGCGATCATCTTCTTCGCCGCAGCCACGTCACGGCGTGAACACCCCGCCCTCGCGACGATCTCGTCATAGCTGCGACCAGCAACGGCCAGGGTCATAATGGCCTTGAAATCGGCCATGCTGCCTCCTCACATAGGAAAAGGCGGCGCCCAATGCACCGCCTCACCCACAGCGCAGCACCCACAGGCCACGACAGTACCAACTCACCGGAACAGCAGTACCAACAACCCGGAACGCCAGTACCAACTAACGCTATCTGCCAGTTCTGCACAGCGGCAACGTAAGGCATCGATATTTGCTGCTGTCAGAGGTAGCCATGGACGCCGTCAAATGGCTAACCAGATGGCTTGGGGCGCACTCCGAGTGCGCGCCAAGGGGCCGCCGAACATGACGTCGAAGCATGACCGGCACCTGGTGGATCAAATTTCCTGCACACGCCAGTTCGATCCCGCGCAGAAAGCGCAGAAATACGGGCACTTAGGGGGCCACGGCGCTCATCGCCCGCTTCGACGCCGTGACAACCCCACTCGGAATGTCACCGCGCAGGACTGCGTCGAAGTTCTGCCATACGGTAGCGATCCGGCGCTGGACGTTTTCCCAGCCGACGCCTGCCATGTGAGGGGTGCAGACCACGTGTTCCATATTGACCAGCTCGCTGGCGGTGTCCAACGGCTCCTTCTCGTAAACATCAAGCCCGGCCCCCGTGATGCGCCGCTCGCGCAGGCTTTCGATGAGTGCGTCCTGGTCCACGACTTCGCCGCGGCCGACGTTGACCAGAACGCCGCCCCGCTTCATCAGGGCAAGCTCGTCGCGCCCGATCAACTTGTTTGATTGCGCATTGAGCGGAAGGCTCAGGCAGACGACGTCGGATACCGCCATCAGCTCCTCCAACGGGACGGGTCGGGCGGGGATCATTTCCGAAACGGTCAGCGGGATCTCAGCATTGTCATAGAAAACCACGTTGGCGCCAAAGCCGTGGTGAACGATCTTGCCGACCCAGCGTCCGATGTTCCCCAGCCCGACAATGCCGACTGTCTTGTTGTAAAGCTCGGAATAGGACGTCTCATCCAGGTCTTCGCGCCATTTTCCCTCGCGCAGCAGCTGCGTGGAGGCAGGAATCCGGCGCAGCACCGTCAGCATCAGCGTAAGCGCGTGCTCGGCGACCGAGATGGAATGGGTCTTCATCTGGGCCACCGGAACACCCAGGTCGTCCAGGACGTCGAGCGGGAGCTGTCCGTAGCCGGAACTCATGTATTGAATAAACTGCACGTTCGTTGCAGCCCGGAACACCTCTTCGGGAACATCGACGCCGGAGATAAGGAAGTCCGCGTCGGCGGCTTCACGGCAGATCTCCGAAAGATCTGCCTCTAGCGGCATCACTTTCACTTCGAAGCCCTCCGGCGTCGAATCCAGGAGACGGTCGATGTAATCCTTCAGTGGATTTACGAATAGAACCTTGTAGGTCATCTGTCCGCATCTTTCTTGGGTCAATGTCTGTCGACGGCGACATGACAGTCTGCTGAGCAGGGCACGAGGTGCCTGCGAAGGGTTATTCGCCCGTCACGGGGGCGGCCGGTGTGCCGGCCGCCCGCCTGTGAGTTATGCCGGCAAGGCTTTTACGACGGTGTCGAGTACGTCCTGAGTTGCGGCTGTTCCTCCCAGGTCGCGTGCCAGGGGTCCTGTTGCCAGTGCTGCCTTTACTGCGCTCTGAATGTTTTGTGCTGCATGGGTGCAGAGGTCGTCGCCGTGTCGCTCGCCCAGCCATTCCAGCATCATGGCGGCGGAGAGGATCATCGCGGTTGGGTTTGCGATTCCCTTGCCCGCTATGTCCGGGGCGCTGCCGTGGGACGGCTGGAACACGCCATGGGTGAGGCTGACGTCGGCAGAGGGTGCTACGCCAAGGCCGCCGACGAGGCCGGCTGCGATCTCCGAAACGATGTCGCCGAAAATGTTCTCAGAGACGACGACGTCGTACCGTTCCGGGTCCGTCACCATGTACATCGATCCTGCGTCGATGTAGTACTTTGCACTTCCGATATCGGAGTTTTTGGCGGCGACTTCGTCGAACACTTTCTCCATGAGGACGTTGCTGCGCAGGGCATTGGATTTATGCAGCAATGTCACGTGCCCCGGGGTTCCCCGCTTGCGGCGCGTCCGCGCCTGGGAAAATGCGACGTCGAAAAGCTTCTCGCAGGTGGCCCGGGTGATGGTCATGCGGTCGCTGGCACTCTCGTCACTGTGCTCATGGTGGTCGGCCAGGCCGGCGAACATCCCTTCGGACGTTTCACGGATGACGAGCATGTCAACGTTCTTCGCCTTGACGGGGCTCTCGACTCCCGGAAAAAGCCGGACCGGCCGCAGGCTTGAAAAGAGCCCGTAGTGGGCGCGCATTTCAACCTGTGCGCCCAGTTCGAGTCCTTCCGGGCCGCGGACGTCCGGCAGACCCATCGCGCCGAACAGTACAGCGTCCTGTTTGCCGATCTCGTCCATGTCGGCAACGGTGATTTTTCTTCCGGTACGCCGGTACAGGTCGGCACTGAAGTCGTAGAACGTGTAGTTGAGGTTCAGCCCGTATCGGGTTTCGCATTCCTTCAGTACGGACAGAGCCGCTTCAACGACCTCAGGTCCGATTCCGTCTCCGGGGATGACGGCGATGTCATAGTGAGCCATGATTTTCCTGCCTTGCTGATCACGAGCGCTTCCGCGCAGCTTGGTCACCCGGGGTCGAAAGCTTTGCCTCTAGCGGCAACTTCCACCCGGAAATCCCACCAAGTGGGAAGATCTATTTGCTAAGTGGGAAGACGATAGCAGCGGACTCTGCTGCCCACAAGATGCCTCACGCCTGTTGCGCGGCTCACATTGCCCTGCTATCGTCTATCCGCTCGCTGGCAAGCATCTCCCACTGGGTGGGAAATTGATGCTCCGGGATCTTTGCACTCAATGATGCAGGCAGGAAGAACATGACGCAGGAACTTGATTTTGAGGGAAACTCCCTCCCGCTCCAGGGCATCCGTGTACTGGAGCTCGGCAGCTTCATCGCCGCGCCGTTCGCAGGACGTCTTTTCGGCGACTTCGGTGCCGAGGTCATCAAGATCGAAAAGCCCGAGGGCGGGGACGAGCTCCGTGACTGGAGAAAGACCCGCGGCAGCACGTCCATGCTGTTCCGGACCATTGCCCGGAACAAGAAATCTGTTGCCCTGGATCTGCGCTCGGAAGCCGGCCGCGAGGCGGCCAAAAAGATCGCTGCCCACTGCGACGTGGTGATCGAGAACTTCCGGCCCGGCACACTCGAGAAATGGGGCCTGGGCCCCGAAGTCCTCCAGGAACTCAACCCGGACCTGGTCATGGTGCGCATCTCCGGATACGGACAGACCGGGCCCTACAAGAATCGCGCAGGCTTCGGCAGCTCCGCCGAGTCCTTCGGCGGCCTCCGTTATGTCACAGGCGAGCCGGACCGCCCGGCGGGCCGCGCGGCCGCCAGTATGGGCGATACCGTGGCCGGCCTCTACGGCGTGATTGGAGCCCTGATGCTCATGCTGCAGAAGGCCCGCGGGCTGGACACCGGCAGCTCCAAGATCGTGGACGTCGCCCTTTACGAAGGCGTCTTCAGCCTCCTGGAATCGCTAGTCCCGGACTACGACGCCTACGGCATGGTCCGCAAACGCACCGGCGGTGCCCTGCCCGGTGTCGTACCCACCGGTTCATACCTCTGCCAGGACAACCTCGAAGTGGTCATCGGGGGCAACTCGAACTCCGTGTTCGTCCGGCTTATGCGGGCCATCGGCCGCGACGACCTAGCAGAGGACGAAACCCTCCTCACTACCGAGGCCCGCGGCGCGCGCGAAGAGGAGCTCAACGGTGCCATCTCCGCCTGGACCGGCAGCATGCCGCTCACCGAGGTCCTCGACAAGCTGGACGATGCCGGAGTCCCTGCAGGGCCGGTCTACGACGCGCCCAGCATCGCGGTGGACAAGCACTACCTGGCCCGCGACATGATCCAGACACACGAGGTAGTGGTCGACGACGAGCCCGAGCTGATCCGGTTCCCGGGCGTTGTCCCGAAGATGCCCGGCCACCAGGGGCAGGTCAACTGGGTCGGTCCCGAGTTGGGCCAGCACACGAATGAGGTGCTGCAGGAGCTTGCCGGCATGGACGCCGAGCAGATCGAGGTCCTGGGACTGCAGGAGGTGCGCTGATGCAGGTCGAAATCACTGATGTCTTCCTGCGCGACGGGCTGCAGGACGAACCGGTCATCGTCTCCATGGCCCACAAGCTGGAAATCGCCGAGGCCCTCATCGCAGCCGGACTCAAACGCATCGAGGCCGCCTCCTTCGTGAACCCGAAGCGGGTGCCCCAAATGGCCGATGCCGCGGACGTCATCTCGTCCCTGCCGGCAGTGGAGGGAGTCCGCTACACGAGCCTCGCCCTCAACGGTAAGGGCATCGAACGGGCAGTAGATGCCGGCGCTACTGACATCCAGGTGGTCACCTCGGCCAGCCAGGCGCACAGCAACGCCAACGCCGGACAGGCCATCGAGGACGCCCTCGCCGGCATCGGCGCCACCGTCGCCCGTTACCCGCAGACCCGCTTCTTCGCGGGCATCTCCACGGCCTTCACCTGCCCCTTCGAAGGCAGCATCGACCCCGGTCACCTGCTACGCCTGGTGCGCGCCTTCAAGGACATGGGCATCAAAGACATCGGCCTGGCCGACACCCTGGGCACCACGCCCACCGAAAAGGTGCTGGCCAACCTGGCCCACGTGCGGGACTCGGAGCCGCACCTGACGTACTACCTCCACCTGCACAACGCCCACGGCCAGGCCTTGGCGACGGTGGGCGCTGCAGTAAGTGCCGGCGTCGTCCGTTTCGACGCCGCCGTGGGCGGATTCGGTGGCTGCCCCTTCGCTCCCGGTGCCCACGGCAATGTCGCCACCGAAGAGCTCGTCAAGTACCTGCACGACGCCGGCCACGTAACCGGCATCGACGAGGACGGCCTCACCGAAGCGGTCCGCCTCGCCCGGGAGATCGTCTCGCACTCCCCCGCGGTCCTGCTTGATCCCGCCCGCTAAGCACGCCACAAAACACGCCACCCCCCATAACAATTCCTACTTACCGTTCTGGAGACGATGATGTCTACAAGCCCACGCACCACGGAATCCACCACTGAATCAACGGACATGGCCATGAGCGAGACCAGTCCCGGCCCAGCCGGAGGCACCCAACACCCCGTCACGAAAACAGTCGGAGCACGCCCCGGTACCCACTACCCCGGCCGGCTCGGGTTGCGCATCGCCAGCATCCCCGCTCCCCTCTACTTCATCCTCGCCGCGCTGGTCCTGGCGGCCGCCCTTACCGGAAACCTTCCGGACACCATGGTGGCCGGCTTCGCTACCACCATCCTCCTGGGCGGGCTCTTCATCTGGATCGGCAACCTCTTCCCGGTGGTCCGTGACTTCGGGCTGCCGACCATCCTCTGCACATTCGCCCCCGCCACCCTGGCCTTCTTCGGCGTCATGCCTGAAAACCTCGTCACCGTCGTGCAGAACTTCATCGATGGCCACGGCTTCCTGGACTTCTTCGTGATTGGCATCATCGCCGGCTCCATCCTGGGCATGCCCCGGGCGCTGCTGCTCAAGGCAGGACCCCGCTTCGCGGTACCTGTCGTGGGTTGCCTGATCGCCACCTTCGTCCTGGTGGGACTGCTCGGACTGGTGACGGGCTTCGGATTCGTCCAGGGCATCCTCTTCATTGCCGCCCCGATCATGGCCGGCGGCCTGGGTGTCGGAGCGCTGCCGATGTCCAAAATGTACGGCTCCGCAACCGGAACCGATTCCGCCGCGTTCATGGGCGACCTGATGTCCGCCGTCGTCATGGCCAACGTGGTGTGCATCCTCATCGCGGGCATCTACAACGGCCTGGGCAAGCGCAAGAAGCAGCTCTTCGTCGGCTTCAACGGCCACGGCCAGCTGATGCGGATCAAGGGCCGGTCGGACGAACTCACCCTGCCTCCCAAGCGCGACACTTCCTCCTTCATCGCCCTGGGCAAGGGCCTTCTCATCGCCGGCAGCCTTTTCATCTTCGGCAACCTGATGGCCGCGCTCGTTCCCGGACTGCACCCCTACGCGTGGGCCATCATCGCAGCCGCCGCGGTCAAGATCTTCGGGCTCTTGCCCAAGGACGTGGAGGAATCCACCGCCGACTGGGGCGACCTGATCGGCGCCGTCCTGGTACCGGCTCTGCTGGTCGGCGTCAGCCTGACCTACATCGAGATCCAGGACGTGCTCGCTTCGCTGAGCAACCCGCTGTTCATCCTGCTCACCGTCTGCACCGTCGTCATCGCGACCCTGACCTCCGGGGTCCTCGGCTGGCTGGTGAAGTTCAACTTCGTCGAAGCCTCCATCACACCCGGGCTGGTCATGGCCGATACAGGCGGCAGCGGCGACGTGTCCGTGCTCAGCGCGGCCAACCGCATGCACCTGATGCCCTTCGCTGCCCTCACCAACAGGCTCGGTGGAGCGCTGGTGCTCTTCGTCACTTCCCTGATCGTGCCGTTCCTCACCTGACCGGCTTTACCTCTACTACAGCAATGACGACGGCGGTGCCCCCATCGCGGGCGGGGCACCGCCATGCCACTCACCGATAAGGACCTCCATGACCAGCACCAGCACCGAAATCCTGTCAACCGGGACAACCCGACTTCCGGATGAAGGCCACGTGGCCGCTATCATCGCGGACGTCGTGGCAGAGCGTGCCGGGCACCTGTTCGGCCTGATGGGCAATGGCAACGTCCACTTGATCAGCCGGCTGACGCGCCGCAGCTTTCCCTTCACCTCCGCCCGCCACGAATCGGCAACAGTTGCAATGGCCGACGGATATTACCGGGCAACCGGAAACATCGCAGCAGCGACCACCACCTACGGCGCCGGGTTCGCCAACGCCTACACCACCCTCGCCGAAGCCCGGATTGCCCGCATCCCCCTTGTCCTGGTCGTGGGCGACGCGCCCTCCACCGGCCCCCGGCCCTTCGACATCGACCAGGCCAAAGCAGCAGAGGCCGCCGGAGTGGTCACGCTCGTGGCCGGCTCCGGCAACGCAGACGCCATCACCCACCGCGCCTTCGACCTGGCACTGCAGACCGTCCAACCGGTGGTCCTGGCCATCCCCTACGACCTGGCTACGGCCCCGCCCTCGGTGCCCCAGCCCCTCGAGCCATTGCTCGCCAAACCAGCTTGGCCCGCCGACCCAGCAGACCTGGACCGGGTGGCTGAGCTTCTCGCTGTCGGCAAGCGGCCACTGATCCTGGGCGGGCGAGGCATGCTCATGGCCGACGCCGTGGCGCCACTTCTCCAGCTCGGGGACCGCCTCGGCGCGCTCTTCATGACCTCGCTCATGGCAGCCAACGCATTCAACAGCCCTTGGGATCTGGGCATCGCAGGCGGCTTCACCAGGCTTCACCGCCTGGACATCGGCCGTCAAGCAGACGTGGTCCTGGTGGTGGGCGCCAGCCAAAACCTGTTCCAGACCCGCTATGGCACCCTGTTCCCCGCGGACACAAAAATCATCCGGATCGATAACGAACCGGACACGGGCAACCTGCCATCCGCAGAGTACATTCGGGCGGACATCCGCCCATTCGTCGACGGCCTGCTGGAACGCGTCCCCGCGGCCACGACAACAACATGGCGCGACAATGCCCCTGAAGTAGCAAGCCCGGAGTTCCGCTCGTCCCTGCCCACTGAAAACCCCGAGGAGTTTGGCCCGGACGGGCGGCTGAACCCACGCGCAGTCGTCGCAGCCCTGGACGGAATCCTGCCCGCGGAACGGTCCGTGGTGATGGACGGCGGGCACTTCATCGGCTGGGCACCCATGTACCTTTCAGTGCCGGATCCCCACGCCATGGTCTTCGTCGGTACCGCATTCCAATCCATCGGGATGGGTTTCGGATCTGGCGCCGGTGTCTCCGTTGCCCGTCCTGACCGGACGACTGTACTGGTCAGTGGCGACGGTGGCGGTCTGATGGGCCTCGCCGACTTCGAAACGTTCATCCGCGCCACCCGCAGAGGTGTCGTAATCGTGCTCAACGACTCGGCCTACGGTGCAGAGCTGCACCAGTACGCGGCCAAAGGGTTGCACGATCAGGCGATGTTGATTGACGAAGTGGACTTCGCCGCGGTCGGCCGCGCCCTTGGCACTTCGGGCGTGAAAGTCCGCACCCTGGCAGACCTGCAGAAACTCCAAGAGTGGCTAAACACCAATGATGAAGGAGTTTTCGTCCTGGACGTAGCCATCTCACAGAAGGTCGTGGCCGAATTCATGGCAGAATCTGTGGCCGCCAAAGGCTAGTCCAGCGTCATAGGCTTTTCATATGCCGACTCCTGAAACCAACGGAAGCAACCGCACCCTCGAGCGCGCCGCAGCCATCCTTGATGCCGTAGGCCGGTCAGCCGTGTCAGCCAGCGAACTGTCCCGGAAGACCGGCCTCTCGGTGTCCACGGCGCACCGCCTGGCCCTGCAAATGGTGGATTACGGATTCCTGCGCCGCACCGAAAGCGGCACCTTCCGGCTGGGCGACCGGTTCATCCGATCGGCGTTGGAAAACGCCGGCTTGCCCGTCCTCCAGGAACTGCGGGACCGGACCGGCGAAACCGCGCAGCTATGGGTGCGCCGGGGAGATGAACGCGTTTGCCTGCTCAGCGCGGACAGCCAGCATGAACTCCGCGCGATTCTGCCCGTGGGTTCACGGCTGCCCCTCCCCCAAGGTTCCAGCGGCAGACTGTTGGCAGCCGACGACGACGCCGTTGCCGAGTTGGCTGCAGTTGGCTGGATCGAGTCCGTCGGTGCCCGAACACCAGGACTGGGATCGATAAGCGCTCCGGTACAGACTGACGAGGGAATTATCGCCGCCGTCTGCCTTGCCATGCCGCTGGCGCGAGTGAATAAGTCGCCGGGACAGGACTTCGGCAACCAGGTTATGCAGGCAGCCAAGAAAATTGCCGAAGCGGTGGAACCAAGATAATTCGCTGTGGCTGTCTCTGCGAAGCGAATCTCCACGGTCATATAAGTCGGAGGAAGGTTAGTTGACGGAATATCCCTTATCAGCGTTCAAGCGGGACGAATAGGACAGATGTGAGAACCCCGTCTCAGCGCTTCAATACAGCCACGATGCGTGGTTCAGGAGTATGGGTCTGCGATATGTTGTCACGTAGCCCTTGAATAGCGTTCCAGTACAGCTTGCTTTGGATCAGCATGAGCTGCTCGCGGGACATTCCTGTTGCCGCACGGAAGTCGAGGATTTCCTTGGCGTTGCACATGGCTGCCCGGTCTTGCTTTGATCTGCCGGAGCAGGTTTCCAGCGGTGACCGCAATTTGTGGGCATGAGAAGCCGGGGCGGGCGCTCAGGGACTGCCCGCCCCGGCTGTCCTGTGGGTGGGCTAGCGGCGGGTGTCGCCGTCGGTTTCGATGCGTTCCTTGCGGACCTCTTCGTCGACGGTGACCTCGTCGGTCACGGTGTCCGTTTCGAGGCGTACCCGCTCCACCGGAACGGTTTCCTTATCCACGACGGGCCGTTCCTCGTGGAGGGTGACTTCGTGTTCCTCGTCGCTCAGGTCCGGGCCCGACATTGCGGCGGCCCGGTTGGCGTCCGTGATGGGTTCGCGTTCGATCCGGACTTCCTCGCGCCGGACCGGCACGGTCTGCGTGACGTTTTCGGTGGTGACGTATTTGCGCAGCCGGGCCCGGCCAGTGGCCTGCCGTTCGGTACCGACGTTCAGCCGCTCCTCCGAGCGGGTCATGGCATCATCGGTGGTCGGCCCGGAGGTGTCGTGGCCCACGGCGCCGCTCGCGTCGGTGTCATACCCGGCGCCGGTTGTGGCCGTGTCATCGAAGTCCCGGCCGGTGTCCGTGTAGCTCCGTCCACCGTTGAACTGGTAGTGCTCGTACAGCCGGTCTTCCTCGGACGGCTCCAGATGGCCGTCGGTGTCCACCCGCGGGGCATCCTTGACCTGGTCCTTGGTGTAAGGAACGACGAGATCGTCGCCTTCGACGCGGGAGCCTTCGAGCGGGACGAAGGATTCGGAGGTGCCGAAGAGGCCGGTCCTGGCCGTGGCCCACGTGGGCTGGCCGCTGTCATCATCTGCGTAGATCTGCCCGATGGAGCCGATCTTGTGCCCGTCAGTGGACAGGATGTTTCCGCTGCGGCTGAGCAGATCGTCGATATGTTCCTTAGCGAGCATGGTGTCTCCTTGGATGTCGATGTTCGATGTCTTTCGGAAGGGGCGGCCACCCGTGTCGGGCCAGTTCCTGTGGCCCATGGCATATAACCTAAGCATGCTTACTACTTGCCGGTCAAGGATATCTTTCAGCTCCCGCCGTGCCGTCAGGATGGGCTGCCTTCGAGGCATCCGGACGGGATAACCGGCTAAGACAACTCGACGTGCGCATCGGGCGTCCGGTTCTATGCCGCCGTTCTTCACGGGACAGGCCGGCGGGAATTCCACTGCCTCGTGCTTGTTCCCCCCGTAGTTGGGTAAAGCACCGTTGTCGCTAGTGGCTGCATCATCGATATAGGCTGCAGCGAAGCAATCTCCCCGTATCTCGTCGTGCGCTCCTCCCGTAGGCGGCAGGATCCTGCGGCGTAAGAGTTTGGGAACAGCTGTTTGGCGAACAGTTTCAGGCAAGCGAGTCCTGACTGTTCTTGTCAGGTTGGCTACACCCCAACCTGACGTTGATGATGTTCTGGTCTCTTGACGTGTTTCCGAAAAAGGCCTAGAACTCAATCCGACTGGTTGATGTCTTGGAGGCACCGGTGACGGGACAGCGAATGGGGTACGTGCGTGTCAGCACGCTGGACCAGAACGAGAAACGCCAGCTCGACGGCCAGGTTTCTTGACCGGGTCTTCACAGACAAAGCCTCAGGCCGGGACACGTCCATACCGCAATTGGCCGAGCTGCTGCGGTTCGCCCGCGACGGGGACACCGTGGTCGTGCACAGCATGGACCGGCTCGCCCGCAACCTCGATGACCTGCGTGCACTTGTCCAGAGCCTCACCCGAAAGGGCGTGCGGGTGGAGTTCGTCAAGGAACAGTTGGTCTTCACTGGGGAGGACTCCCCATGGCCAACCTCATGCTCTCTGTCATGGGTGCCTTCGCCGAATTTGAACGCGCACCGATCAGGGAGCGGCAGCCGGAAGGCATTGCGCTGGCCAAGCAGCGCGGCGCCTACAAAGGCCGGAAGAAAACCCTCACTCCGGAACGGGCGGCCGAGCTGGTGCGGCGGGCGGACAACGGCATCTCCCAGTCTGTCCTCGCCAGCGACTACGGCATCAGCCGGGAAACTGTGTACCAGTTACCTGCGCCAGGCCAAGCTTTCCCGAACCCTCCCTTCAGCCGATTGCTCAAGGTCTGGTCCGGCCTACTCGAGCGCGGCGACGAGGTGCCTCCGTTGGGAAGCAGCTGTGCGCTCCGGACATTTCCCGGTCGGGGTGCCTGGACAACCGTTTCGCTACCCTCGACCAGTCGTGAATCCATAAGCCGGTCCGGATCAGGCTCGTACGTCTGATTTGCTGAGATTTAGGGCCGAACGGGTGTGGCTGCATCCCTTCCTACAACGGTCGTCCACGGGCGAGCGGTCCAAGACGTCACGACGCCACCGGTGACGTATGGATCGGCGGCCGCAAACGCTCTTGCAGCCCCGAGTGCGTTCTCGCCGGTGAAGATCAGCAACCCGCTGAACGGCCCGTCACCAACGGCTCCACCAAGCAGAAGCTCTCCCCGCTCGACTGCTTCCCACGCCGCCCTGAGGTGATCTGAGCGATGCGCTTCGCGGGTTTGAAGGTAGTTGTCTTCGTAGGTGTATTCAAGCACGGCGTGCATTCTTGTTAGTCCATTTCCTATTGGAGGGGAGCGCTGCTGGCAACTTAACACGGGTCTCATCGAACGCCAAACGAACGACAGTTTCAGTCGACGGGTGTCTAGACGTGGAGGTCGAATACGTCGGAGGCTGTTCCCTGTTCGAGGGCGGCAGTGATCACCTCAGGGATGGCAGTGCGGCTCGTTCCCCCGGTGGAAGGGAGTCCAAGGTATAGGAACTGACGCGATGGGCTGCGATGATCCGTCCAGCGACAACCGGTGCACAATCCGGCCGGCGCAGGGCGAATGTGCCACAAGCTATGGCACATCTGCGAAGGGCAGCCACTGCCGGTGTCGGTCAGGCTAACGGAATGACCATTATCGGCAGACTTCACGTCGGCCATGCCGCCGGCGCCGTGGTTGATCGGCGGTTTCACGTAGGGAGTTATAGCCCTGGTGCCGCACCGAGTTGTGCGCGGAGGTGTGAAAGGCGGGCGTAGGCGTTGTCCCGGTATGCCAGGAGTGCAGGCCTGTCTGCGGGATCGATGTCCAGGAAGCCTTGTCCGCTCTTTAGCCCTAGGTTGCCGTTTTTGACGGTGGCGGTGAGGGTTTCCGGGACGGCGAAGCGTTCTCCGTAGGCCTTTTCGAGGGTGCGGTAGGAGGATTCGTACACGTCCAGCCCGGCCATGTCCCCGATCGCGAAGGGACCGAAGAGCGCCAGACGGAATCCGAAGGTGTTGCTCACGACGGCGTCGATCTGTTCGGGGGTGGCTGCGCCGTCGTCAACGATCTGGGCTGCTTCCTTGTACAGGGCAAACTGGAGCCGGTTGGCGACGAATCCGGGCGTGTCAGCCACCCTGGCGGGGGTCTTGCCCAGGGCACGGATAAGCTCTTCGGCGAGGTTGAGGACGTCGGGGTCGGTGTCGGGGCCGGGGATGAGTTCAACGCCGGGGATGAACGGGGCGGGATTCATCCAGTGGACGCCGAGGAACCGCTCCGGGGTGTCCACAGATTGGGCCAGTTCTCCGATGGGGATCGCGGAGGTATTCGTGCCGATAACTGCCCGGGGCAGTGCAGCGGCCGAAATCCGCCGGAGGATGGCGGCCTTCAGGGCGGGTTCTTCCGGAACGGCCTCGGCGATGTAGTCCGCCGCCACCACGGCTTCCTCGATGCTGCCGGCTGCGGTCAGGTTTCCCTCGATGGTCTGGGCGGCGCCGTCCGGGAACAGCCCGTGCGCCTCGAAGCCGCGGGCTTGTTCGATGAGCCTGGCGCGTGCGCGCTCGGCCGTGTCGCCGTCGACGTCGCCAAGGGCCACTTTGTAGCCGTGCGAGGCCAGCACCTGGGCGATTCCGCCGCCCATATAGCCTGAGCCAACAACGGCCGTGGTTGTAATCGTGTCAGTACTTGCCATGAGTATGCTCCTGGGAAAGAGGGTGGGGCGCGCGGGACTGATGGGCCGGCCGGATCAGCGGATGGTGTAGCCGCCGTCGATGGCCAGCGTGTGGCCGGTGATCATTGAGGCAGCGTCGCTGAGCAGGAAAGCCACCGCGCCCGCGATGTCTTCTGGTTCGCCGAACCGTCCGATGGGGATTCTGGAGAGGAGTTCGGCGGCCCAGTCCGGCCTGCTTAGGGTTGATGCGGTCAGTTCCGTGCGGACGAAGGTCGGTGCGACGGCGTTCACGCGGATTCCCGCCGCAGCCCATTCCAGGGCCAGGATTTTGGTCAGGTGGATCAGGCCGGCCTTGCTGGAGCCGTAGGCTGCCCGTTCCTCGATGCCGACGATTCCTGCCTGCGATGCGACATTGACGATGGCGCCGGGCGTCCCCCGGTCCACCCAGTGCCTGGCGATGGCGGTGGTCAGGAAGAAGCTGCCTTTGAGGTTGGTGTCAAAGACGGTGTCCCAGTCATCGGCGGTCAGTTCCAGCGCAGGCTTGGGCACGTTGACCCCGGCGTTGTTGACGAGCAGATCAATGCCACCGCTTTCCTGCAGTAGGGAATCAGTGAATTGCCGGATCGTAGTTGTTTCGGTGATGTCGACCGGGAGTGCTGGAGTGCCGTAGCGTTCGCTGATCTGGCGGGCGGTTTCGGTGTCGCGGCTGGTTCCGTAGACGGTGGCGCCGGACTCGGCAAGGCCGTCGGCGATGGCCTTGCCGAGCCCGCGGGCTGCTCCGGTGACCAGTGCTTTCTTGCCGTCGAGGCGGAAATTGGGCACCTGTGGTCCTTAGCTGCCGAAGGTGTGGTCCGACCAGGGCAGGGAGGTTCCGCGGTACTTGGCGGCCCTGACGTCTCCGGAGCGGGCGTGGCCCTCGAACCGTTCGACCCTGGACGCGCGGCCGCAGAGTTCGCCGAAGAAGGCGCTGGATTCGGTGTTGGTCACTTCCTGGTAGGTGACGGTGCGCAGGTATTTGCCGACCCAGAGGCCGCCGGTGTAGCGGGCGGCGCCGCGGGTAGGCAGGACGTGGTTGGTGCCGATGACCTTGTCGCCGTAGGAGACGCAGGTTCCTTCGCCGAGAAACAGTGCGCCGTAGTCGTGCATCTTCTCCAAGGCTTCGCGGGGGTTTTGGGTGAGGATCTGCACGTGCTCGTAGGCGTACTCGTCAGCCAGCGCGTATGCCTCGTCAAGAGTCTCGACGATGTGGACTGCACCCCAGTCGCGCCATGCCGCTGCGGCGTAGTCACGGGTGGGCATGTCCACGAGGATCGTGTCGATGTGCTCGATGACCTTCCGGCCGAGGTCCTCGCTGGTGGTGATCAGGACGGCCGGTGAGTCGGGGCCGTGTTCGGCCTGGGAGAGGAGGTCGACGGCGACGATGAACGGGTCGGCGTGTTCGTCGGCCACAATCAGGACTTCGGTGGGGCCGGCGAAGAGGTCGATGCCTACCTCGCCGAAGAGCTGACGCTTGGCTTCGGCGACGAAGGCGTTTCCGGGGCCGGCCAGCATGTTGACCGGCTTGATGGTTTCGGTGCCGATGGCTAGGGCCGCTACCGCCTGGATGCCGCCGAGCAGGTAGATCTCGTCGGCCCCGGCCAGGTACATGGCTGCGACGGTGGCGTCCGGGACCTCGCCCTGGATCAGCGGGGTGCAGGCGGCGACGCGTTCCACGCCGGCGACCTTGGCGGTGATGATGGTCATGTGGGCGCTGGCCAGGAGCGGATACTTGCCGCCCGGGATGTAGGCTCCTGCGGCCTGGACCGGGACGTTCTTCTGGCCCAGGAACACGCCGGGCATGGTTTCGATTTCGAAGTCGGTCAGGGACTCACGCTGCTTCTGCGCCATGACGCGGACCTGTTCCTGAACGAACTTGATGTCCTCAATCGTCCGCTCCGGAACCCGGGCCATGATCTCGTCGAGCTGCTCCGGGCTGAGCAGGAACGATTCCGGCGCGTGCTTGTCAAACTTCTCGGAATATTCCCGGACGGCCGCGTCACCGCGTTCGCGGATATCGGCGATGACACCTTCCACTGTCGCGCGGACCTCCGGGGTACTCCCCCGGGACACGCTGTTCCGTGCCGGTTCCTTCAGCATCGTGGACTTCACGGCCGAGCCGATTTCGTTTGTAACCGTCATCAGGATTACCTTTCCATCTTCATTGATGGGCGACCTCTGGAGCGCCCGGGACCAGGCCAACCGGCCTGCATGATCACCGAGTGTATACGTATACATTTCTCTCATGCAAGGGGTTGTGCGGCCCTTTGCATACGTATACACTCGCTTCAACGAGGCAGCCGGTGTGGCTGCGCTCACTGTCCGGTCGAAGACGAAGGAGTCTCTGAATGAGCACCCCCGCGACAACAGCAACCGCAGCTCCACCCGCCATTGATCCGAAAATGCGCCGCAAGGCCCTCGTTTCATCCGTGCTGGGCAGCTGCATCGAGTGGTACGACTTCTATGTCTATGGAGTCGCGGCCGCCATCATCCTCAACAGCCAGTTCTTCCCGCAGGCGAGCCCGTTCGTCGGCATCCTGCTCTCCTTCAGCACCTATGCCATCGGCTTCGCGGCCCGCCCCATCGGCGGCATCATCTTCGCCCACTTCGGCGACCGCCTGGGCCGGAAGAAAATGCTCATGATGACTCTCGGCCTGATGGGCGGCGGCACGTTCCTCATCGGCTGTCTGCCCAACTTCGCCACCATCGGCATCGCCGCCCCAATTCTGCTGGTCCTCCTGCGCATCGTGCAGGGCATCGGGGTCGGCGGCGAGTGGGGCGGGGCCGCGCTCATGGCAACCGAGTTCGCCCCGGCGAAACGGCGGGGGTTCTTCGGCTCCTGGCCGCAGATCGGCGTGCCGGCCGGAACGCTGCTGGCCAACGGTGCGTTCTACATCATGGGTTATCTGATCTCACCGGAGGCCTTTGTGGCCTGGGGGTGGCGCATCCCCTTCCTGGTCTCGATCCTGCTGGTTGTGCTGTCCTTCTACATCCGCAGCAAGGTCGACGAATCCCCCGCCTTCGAAGAGATCAAGCGCAAGGGTGAGATCGAGAAGATGCCGGTGGTCAAGGTCATCAGGACCCGTCCGCTGACCATCCTGAAGGTCATCATGATGCGGTTCGCCGAGAACGCGAACTACTACATTTACACCACCTTCCTGCTCGCCTACGGTCCCGCAGTTTTGCTGGAAAAGAACAGCATTCTGCTGGCAACCATGATCATGGCCGGCCTGGGCGTCTTCTCGATTCCGTTCTGGGGCTGGGTCTCGGACCGTTGGGGACGCCGCTACACCGTCATCGCCGGAGCAATGACCATGCTGCTGATGGCGTTCCCCTTCTTCTGGGCAGTGCAGACCGGTGACTTCTTCATGGTTCTGCTTGTGCTCATCCTGACCTGCAACGTCGGCCGTGACCTCTGCTACTCAGTGGAACCGGCCTACTTCACCGAGCTCTTCGAACCCAAACTGCGCTACTCCGGAGCCTCAGTCGGCCCGCAGGTCGCAGCGGTCTTCGCCGGGGGTTTCGCACCGCTGATCGCCACGGCACTCATCGGCCCCGACTTCGACCGCTACTGGCTGGTCGGGCTCTACATGGTGGTGACCTCGATCATCACCATCGCCGGCGCACTCTGGTCACCCGAAACAGCACCCCGCGTCCGGCTCCGCAAGGGCATGAGCGCCGAATACGACCCAACCACCGGCCGGTAACCCGGCCAGGCTCCCCTGCCCGGCCGTCGGCGCCCTCCACGATACGGTGGGGGCCAGCGGCCGGGCATTGGCTACCCTGAAATCACGAACAGCAACAAAGACGGTGCCAGCCCGGCGCCAAACACCACGACCTACAGGAGGACATCCACGATGGTAACCAGCCGTGACGTGGCAGAACTGGCCGGCGTCTCCCAAGCCACCGTGTCCCGGGTCATGTCCTCCCCCGCCAAGCTGTCCCCCGCCACCAAGGCGCGTGTTCAGGCAGCCATGGAAACCCTCGGCTACGTCCCCCACGCCGGAGCCCAGGCCATGAAAACCCGGCGCACGAACACCATCGGAGTCGTCGTTGCGGACCTCACCAACCCCTTCTACCCCGAGGTCCTCGATGAACTGAGCCGCGAGCTGGACGCCGCCGGGTTCCGCGCCGTCATATGGAACGCCGGCGGCGGCAGCCACCACGACGCGCTCAAAGCCATCCGGGAACACTCCGTTGACGGCGTCATCTTCACCACCGCCACCGAAGACTCAGTCGAGCTCCAGGCAGCCATCGAAAAAAACAGCCAGATCGTCCTGATCAACCGCGTCGTCGAAGGCCTGGACTGCGACCAGGTCACCAGCAACAACACCGAAGGAGGCGCAGCCGTCGCGGACTACCTCCTGGCCCACGGCAAAACCCGCGTCGCCTTCATCGGCGGCGCACCAAACGCCAGCACCTCGCGCGAACGCGGGCAGGGATTCCTCGGCCGCATGGCCGACCAGGGCCACTCCGTGCCGGAGGACTTCCGTTTCCAAGGCGGGTTCTCCCACGACATCAGCGCCCAGGTCATGAACCGACTGCTCTCCCGCGCCGACCGCCCCCAAGCGGTCTTCTGCGCGAACGACCACATGGCGTTCGGCGCCCTGGACGCCCTCCGCGCGGGCCACCTCCAGCCCCGCGACTGCTGGGTCATCGGCTACGACGACGTCGATATGGCCGCCTGGGACTCCTTCAGCCTCACCACCGTCCGGCAACCCAGCCGCGAAATGGCCCGCGTCGGAGCGAAAATGCTCATCGACCGCATCACCACACCAGGACGGCCGCCCCGACGCGTAAACTTCCCCTGCGACCTCATCGTCCGCGGAAGCACAGAACGCGCCTGACCACCAAAAACGGGATGGGGGAAGAAGGCGCTGACCACAATTTCAGCCTCCACACCCGAAGCATAAAAGTGCCACTCCCCGTTGGTGCTGATGGCGGGGATTACATCAGGTTAAGTTAGAGCTGGGTATCAGTTATCGCGCAATGCCGCCGGACAACGCTCGTGGAATCATGAATTCCGGGTGGAATTACTAGGTCGGCGCAGTGGTTCCGTGCGGCACCGGTTTGCCTGTTGTGGGCTCTGGTGGGATGCGGTAGGTTCGCCGCGCTGTTTCGGCAAACAGGTCACGGCGTTCGCGCTCTGGCATGGTGCCGGTTATTTCGTCGAAGGCCGTGTAGAGAGCGTTGAAGCTGGAGTAGAGGCTGTCGACCGGGAAGTTACTTCCGAACATGGTGCGGTGTGGGCCGAACGCGTCGATGGTTTCGAGGATGATGGGTCGGATTGATTGTGTCGTCCAGGAGTGGTCATTTGTTCCGAGCGCGGAAATTTTGGTGACCACGTTGGGCTGCTTGGCGAGTTTTTGCATACCGGTCCGCCAGTGCCGGAGGGACTCCGGGTCGCGGTGTATGGGCATTCCGGCGTGGTCCAGGATGATGGAGGTGTCCGGATGGTTGGCGGCCAGTTGTGCTGCCTGGTCCAGCTGGTCGGGGAAGACCTGGAGGTCGAAGGACAGCCCGAGGGAGGCAAGGTGCGAGAAGCCTTTCAGCCAGCCCGGGTCGGTGATCAGATCCGGGCGTGAGATGTGGGTGTAACGGGGATCCGGGTGCCAGTTGAGGATGTCGCGGATCCCCCGGACCGAGGGGACTGCGGCGAGGCGTTCCAGGTGGGACAGCACTCCTGGCCCGGCCAGGGAGGCTTTGGCCACTTGAACCGATGGCACGCCGCTGGTGTCGTGAACGTTCTGGATCCAGTCAGCTTCCCAGAGCGGATCGGCGGCACCGTTTTCGACGTGAACGGATCCCGCGAGAGTGAATCCTGTGGTGTCCGCGAGGTAGTCCTCAATGAGGTAGTTTCGCCGGAGCGGACGGTCATCCCCGTGGTATCGGAACGGCTCTGCCGGACCTTGGAGCCATGGGTATGAGCGGGAGAAGTCGCACAGGTGGTGATGGGCGTCGATGATGTCGAAATCGAGCACTGGGAGCTCCTCATTTCCGGACGCTTGTCCGCGGCTCGGCTGTTGCCTGCGGGAGAGCGGATTAGGTGTCGGCAGCACGGTGAAACTGGAGCGCGACGGCGGGAGGGGCGGCAGCGGTGTCGTCCGCTGCCGCCCGTGCCATTGATGCTCGATGCGTGGGCATCTTCCTGGGTCCGGTCACCGCCAGGGGTCTGTCAGGCAGTTGCCGTTGCCTCCTTTTTGGGGGGTGATTTTTTCTTGAATAGCGGCCAGCCTTTGCTGCCCTGGTCCAGTGCCACGGCGATGACGACGACGAGGCCGGTGACGATCTGCTCGTAGAAGCTCGGGACGTTGAGCAGGACCAGACCGTTGGTGAGCGCCCCAAGGATCAATGCTCCCACCAGGGTCCCGGCAATGCGTCCCTCACCGCCCATGAGGTTGGCTCCGCCGATCACCGCGGAGGCGATGGCGGTCAGCAGGTACGGGCTGCCGGCGTCGGTTTGGGCTGCGTTAATACGGGCGACGATGACCAGGCCGCCGACGCCGGCCAGCACCCCGGAGAGGGCGTAGACGGCGATTTTCACCCTGTCGACGCGGACACCGGAGAGCCACGCTGTTTCTTCGCTGCCGCCGGTGGCGATGACGTTCTGCCCGAAGACTGTCCGGCGGAGCAGCAGCCAGCAGAGTATGGCGAGGACTGCCACGAGGATGACCGCGACCGGGATGCCGCCGACGTAGCTGTTGAGCATGAAGACGAAGTCCCTGGGGACGTTGTAGACAGGCCGGCCGTTGGTGACCACGTAGGCGAAGCCCTGGTAAATGCTCATTGTTCCGAGGGTGGCGATGAACGGGGGCAGCTTGAGTTTCGTGATGAGCAACCCGTTGACGGCGCCGCAGACGAGGCCGGTGCCGATGCCGGCGAGCAGGGCGAGGAATGGCGAGGTTCCGGCGTTGACCATGAGCGTGGCGGAGACGATGCCGACGAAGCTCGCGATTGAACCGACGGCGAGGTCGATGCCGCCGGTGATGATGACGAACGTGATGCCAAGCCCGATGATGGCGTTGACGCTGGCTGAGACGGCGATGTCCCGCAGGTTCCCGGAGGTGAGGAAGTTCGGGTTCAGCAGCCCGAAGATCAGGAAGATGACGACCGCGGCGATGTAGATGCCGAGTGCCTGGAGGTTCAGTGCCGGCAGGGTGCGTGGTTTTTTGCTTGCGGCAGCGTCGGGGCGTCGGTTCAGAGGCGTCTTCCGGCTGTCTTCGCCCGCGTCGTTCTTGGGCAGGGTGGGATGGCTCATGTCGTTGTTCTTTCTGCGATGCCCATGGCGTTGGCCACGAGGCTGTGTTCATTGATGTCGTCGCCGGTGTGCTCGGAGACGAACTGACCCTGGCGCATCACCTTAACCCGGTCGCTGAGGGAGATGATTTCCGGCAGGTCGGATGAGACGACGATCACCGCGCTTCCGGCCTTCGCCAGGGCGTCGATGAGTTCGTAGATTTCGACTTTGCCGCCGACGTCCACGCCCTTGGTGGGCTCATCGAAGAGGAATACTTTGGTGTTGCGCCACGTCCACTTGGCGATGACGATCTTTTGCTGGTTGCCGCCGGAGAACTGGCGGGCGTTGAGGCGCACGTTCGCCGGCCGGAGAGACATCCGCGCCGCGGCCTCTTCCGCAGCCGCGATCTGTTTCCGGACGCTGATGAGCGGGCCAAAGCCGTTGAACTGCCTGTCCGCGGTGATGGCGACGTTGAAATAGGCGGGAACCTGCAAGACCAGCCCCTGGTGCTTGCGTTCTTCGGGAATGAACGCGATACCGGCGTTTCTGCTGTCCCTTGGGGAGCGGATCTTCCGCTTTTTCCCGTCAACGCTTACCGTCCCGGTGCTGCCCTTGTCGGCCCTGATGATGGCCCGCAGGAACTCGGTGCGGCCCGAGCCGACCAGCCCGGCGATCCCCAACACTTCCCCGGCCCGCACCTCCACGGAGAGTGGTCCGCCACCGGTGGGGTGGCTGACGTCCGAAGCAGAAAACAGAACCGGGGCGTCTGGCTGGACGGGGTGCTGCCGTTTGAACGACAGCAGCTCCCGGCCGACCATGTTCCGTACGATGTCCTGTTCCGAGGTCTCCACGATCGGCTTGGTGTAGTTGACGGTGCCATCGCGCAGGACCACGACCTTATCGGAGACGCTCATGACCTCGGGCATCTTGTGGGAAACGTAGATGATGCCTACCCCGCGGGTGTGCGCGATTTCCCGTACCCGGTTCAGGACGCCTTCGACGTTATGTTCCAGCATGCTGGTGGTAGGTTCGTCGAGGGCCACGATCTTTGCGCCGAACGCCAGGGCCCGGGCGATCGTCAGGGCGTGGCGCTGGGCGGGACTCAGACCCCGGACCGGGGATTTGGCGTTGAGTGGGAACCCCATTTGGGCGACGTCAGCCAGTGCCTGGTCGACGTGGGTGCCGGCGTCCCGTCGTTCGCGTGCTGTGCGGCCGAGCACGAGGTTCTGCTCCACCGACAGCTGCGGCACAATGGCGGGTTCCTGGTGGGCGATCCTCACCCCGTCAGCCAGAGCCTGGCGGGGTGAGAAGTGTTGCCGTTGGGTGCCGTCGATGATGACGGACCCATGGTCCGGGGCGAGGGAGCCGCCGAGGATGGCGAGCAGTGTGCTTTTGCCCGCCCCGTTTTCTCCGGCCAAGGTGCAGATTTCTCCGCGTTCCAGAGTGAAGCTCACGTCGTTCAGGGCTCGGACTCCGGGGAATGATTTCGCGATGTTCTGCAGTTCCAGCAGCGGTGCAGCCATGGTCCGTACCATCCCTACGGCATGCCGGTCGCGTACTGACCGACATTCTTCGAATCAATGATGAAGGCGGGAACGTCGACCCAGCCGGGAACCTTCTTGCCGGCCAACAGCCACAGCGCCGCGTCCACGCCGCTGGCGCCTTCGGTTACGGGCTGCTCGCTGACCGTGGCGGTCATGTTGCCGGCCTGGATTTCCTTTTTCGCCTGGGGAATGCCGTCGGTTCCCACGAGCAGTACCTTTCCGGTGAGGTTCTTCGCGGCGATGGCTGCGGCGACGCCAAGGGCCATGCCGTCGTTCTGGGAGTAGAACGCCTTGATGTCAGGGTTGGCCGTGAGCATCGCGGCCGCAATCTCCTGGGCCTTGGTTTGATCCCACTTTGCTGTCTGGGATGCGACCAGCTGCAGGTTGGAATGCTTGGTGAGGCCGTTCTTGAAGCCTTCTCCGCGGTTCAGGGCGTTGGATGATCCCGGGTCGCCTTCGATCATGGCGACCTTGCCGCCGTCGGGGAGTTTGGTGGCGATGTAGTCAGCAGCTGTGGCTCCGATAGTCTGCGCGTCGGGACCGACGTAAACGCTTCCGGGAACGTTGCCCTTGGCATCGTTGAGGATGATGACGGGCATTTTCTTGGCCAGGGCGTCCGTGAAGACCGTGTCCAGGCCTGTCGCTGAGATGGGCGAGGCAAGGAGGGCGCTGCAGCCTTGGTTGGCGGCGCTCTTGGCCTTGTCCAGCTGCTCGGTGATGGAGGACTCGTCGGTCACATCGAAGGTCTGGTACTTCACTCCCAGCTTCTTCGCCTCGGCTTCGAAGCCGTCGCGTTCGAACCCCCAGAACTCGTTGGACAGCGTCCGGGTGATGTAGCAAAGCTTGGCATCGGCTGAACCTGACGGGTCGCCGAGGCTGGCCTTGACGTCCTTGATGGGTGTCTTGGCCGAGGCGTCAACGAGGCTTGCCAGGTCAGCGGACTGGCCCGACTGTCCCGTGGACCCTTCAGGGGTGGCACTGCACGCGGCGAGCAATGCTACTGCTGCCGTGGCGGCAGCGATCTGGGTGGCCGCCTTGGGAAGTTTGTTCATGATCTGTATTCCTTTCGTCTTTGGAAGGCCCGCCGGGGCGGGATTCATGCTCTTGACGGGCGCAGCCCTTCCTGAGGGGAAACGGCGCCATTATTCGTCATGGGGTTACTGTGCGTTTGGTGTTGGTCGTGTCCGCAGCCAGGGCTGTTCTCCGACGCCTGGCGGGGGCTGGCTGTTGGGCTGGCTGTTATGAGACTTTGGCGAGGGGAACGCCGATGGCTTTCTCGATGTGCCGGATGTCATCGGATGTGAGGAAGGACTCGGGACGCCCGCAGACGAGCCGTCCGGCCTCGTTGGCAGCCCGGAGGCTGACGGAGAACGGGTGGTCGTTCGCCATCGCGAGGACCATCGCCGCAAGGAAGCTGTCCCCAGCCCCGATGGAGTTCACGATTTGGGTCGGTTCGACCTTTTCCTGCAGGAAATCGTTCCCGTCCAGAGCCACAACGCCGCCCTCGCCCAGTGTCAGGACCGGCGTCTTGGCACCGGCCTCCCGCAGGGCCGTCAGCAGCAGCCGTTCGTCCGTCTCTGCCGGGACGTCCAGTACGTGGCAGGCCTCGCTGCGGTTCAGGACCACGACGTCGGCCAGCCGGAGAAGTGATCTCGCTCCGGCGTGCACCGGGGAGAGGTTCAGGACCACGGTCGTGCCCAGTTCCCGAAACCGGGTGGCCGCGTGTCTTACTACGGGAAGTGGGACCTCGAGGTTCAGAACCACAAACGCCGGAGGTTCGTGGCCATCGAGGAAGGCATCGACGTCGGCGGCCGAGAACTTCCCGTTGGCTCCCGGGACAACGACGGTGTCGTATTCACCCTCGGGATTGACCCGAACGTGGCCAACACCGGTGTGAATCCGGTCATCGCTGATGACTCCTTCGGTGCTGATGCCGCGTGCCTGGAGGGTCCCCATGATGAAACTGCCGAGGTCATCCGATCCGACCCGTCCCACGAGCGTGACGGCCGCCGGATCCAGGGACGCGATGCTCATGGCGGCGTTCAGGCTCTTGCCGCCGGCAGCCATTTCGAAGTTGGACCCGGTCGCATAGCTCGCCGCGCTCCCCTGTTCGCCGACGTAGGCGATGAGGTCCGCGTTCAGCGAGCCGACCACGCAGATACTGGTTGAACCCACCTAGACACCCACGGCTTTCGACCAGAGAACAGAAGATGAGTGCAGCGCGTCGCCCTGGGGCAGGTCCGGGTGGTCGCGGACGAGTTCGCGGGCCATGTCGATGATGGTCCCCATCCGCTCGATGTTCATTTCGCATTCGGAGACGGGGTTTTCCCGTACCGGGTCGGTGTCGAAGTAGAAGGTTCCCTCGTAGCCCTCCCGAAGAAGGTAGTACACGAGTTCCAGCGTCTCCGGGAAGTGGATCGACGCTACCACGAGGCCATCGTCAGCCACGCCGTGCGAATCGTTGAGCTGGAGTCCGAACAGCTTCTGTTCCCGCAGGCACATGGCGGCGGACTGCGCCGGGTTCTCCCGGGCCATCAGCAGGTGGCCGAAGTCCAGGGTCACGCCGAGGTTCGGGCGGTCACAGTCCTTGATGAGGTTCATGACGGCGCCGGTGGTGTTCAGGATGGTGCGTCCGCGCGGCTCGGCGGGCTTGTATTCGATCGAGATGCGGATGTCCTGGTCGACGTCGGCGACGGCCTGCAGGCTCTCGACCATCCAGTTCCAGGACTTCATGTAGTCCATCTGCAAAGGGTATTCGTACCCGTCATGGGCCGGCCACAGCAGTACGTGGTCGGAGCCGAATTCCCGGCACAGGCTGATAGCTTCCTTGACCATTCCCACTGCTGCCTCCCGTAGCGCGGGATCGGGGTTGGTGAAACCTCCGTTGGCGAACTGGGGCGCCGGCCAGCGAAGCTGGATACCCCGGACGTCCAGGCCGGCCTTGTCCAGGGCCGCCTTGATGTCCTCAACTGAGTGCTGGCCGAAGTGCTCCGGGTAGTTCAGCTCGAGTGAAGTCAGTCCCTTCACGCTGCCCGCGAGGGCGATCAGGTCGATCACGGAATCTTCGCCGCTGGGGTATTTCCTGCCCTTGCCCAAGGCAAAGGAATTGAGGCGCGTGGAGTACTTGATGTCGGTCATTATTGTGTTCGCTTTCGATCGTGAAGGCCATTGGCCCACGGGGAACTGCGATCGAAATTCCTGACGGAACTTCGGCTCTGAAGTTGGGCTGGTGTTGGAAGTCTATGAGCCTCATGGCCTCGGAAAGGCACTAGATTGGGCGCAAGGCAGTAGAATTTTTCAGCACTGAATATTGATTCAAGATGCCTTATTCAACGCTTGAACACGGTGCGGGCCACGCACCGCCAGAGGACTTGCACGCAAAGCGGGTTGAGGAAGAATTCACCCATGCATAAATATTCAAAGACAGATGAAAGTGACGAATTATGACGCAGATCACAGGGCCTTCGTCCTTGTTGTCGGTGAGCACGGAGCAGCTCAGGCTGTTCACCAAGATCGCCGTGCTGTATCACGAGGAAGGGATGTCGCAGGGCGAGATTTCCGAGAGGTTGAACCTCTCCCAGGCACGGGTTTCCCGCTACCTCAAGAACGCCGTAGAACTCGGCATCGTGCGGACATCGATAGTCCAGCCCGCTGGAATCTATGTCGGGCTCGAGAAAGCGCTCGAGGAGAAGTACAAACTCCGCGAAGTCGTAGTGGTCGATGTCATGGACGGCGCCTCATTGGGAATGAGATTGGGCTCATCTGCAGCTACCTACCTCGAAACCACAATCGACGCCGACGACTATGTTGGAATCTCCTCATGGAGCACAACGCTCCTGCACACCGTCGAAGCGATGCGCTCACGGCCGCGAAAAATCGCCAATGAAGTCATCCAACTTATCGGAGGTGTCGGCAGCCAACAGGCTCAACTGCAGGCCACACGCCTCGTCTCCCACCTTGCAGAACTGACCTCGGCCAAGCCCTACTACATGGCCTGCCCCGGCCTCGTGGCCAACCCGCAAATCCGTGAGGCATTCCTCGGAGACCCGGCCGTGAAAGCGTCCATTGAGGCCTGGGACCGTCTGACCACGCTGCTGGTGGGCATCGGGACGTTCCCGGCGTCCCCGCTGTGGCAGGCCAGTGGGAACGCCCTCAGCAGAGCCGAGGAGAAAGAACTTTCCCGGGCCGGCGCCGTCGGAGAGATATGCTTGCGCTTCTTCGACATCAACGGCCAGCCCATGAAACCCGCCATCGAAGAGCGCATGATCTCCATCGAAGCCGAAGCCATGATGCGCATACCCCGCCGCATCGGCGTCGCCGGAGGCATGCGCAAACTGAACGCCATCCGAGGCGCCATCACAGGAGGATGGATCAACGTCCTGATAACGGACGCCGACGTCGCCAGACAACTTCTCGAACCGCCACAGCTCTAGGTGACCGCTGACACTCAGTGCCCACGTCGCGACTGACAGCTACATTTAGAATGAACACTCCCGTCGCACGACGATTCCGGCTCTATTGCGAGTCATCGCGCTTCCACCCAAGACGGCGACGGGCTCGCGCTTTGTTCATCCGAGGAATGCTTACGGCCTCGATTGTGGTGCCCGTAGGGAGACCATAGTGTCCCAGCGGCCATCTCCTACGTCGACTCCGGTGCACTTCAGCACCCAGGAGTAACCCCTATCCCCGTCGAGGACGTCGCCTCAGCCCACCGCTGGATTTTTCAGCGGTGGTGCGTGATGTTGAAGCGTCGCCAACCACCAGAGGGGGCTTGGGACCGACGGCAACGATTCACATCGCAGACAGGTCTTAGGAGGTCGGGCGCGAGAATAGATTCACGAGGTTGCCATCAGGATCGCGGAACAGGGTGGACGTGTTTCCCCACGGCATCGTGGTTGGCTCGAGAA
>NZ_JBHTXX010000021.1:0-97433 GCF_042791415.1 Arthrobacter sp. NPDC056691 | reverse complement strand
CACGCCCTCGAAGCCCTCAGCGCCACCACCATGGCCCTCATGTTCGCCACCACCACATAACCCCGCACAGAGCAGAACAACAACGGCGGCACCCTACCCAAAAGGATCGTTAAAACCATCCGGAATTAGCGTTTCCCCTACCCGAAGATGGCAGGACGATGGATATCAAGCCCCTCTCAGACCATCTCAGGAGCTGAAGCTAAAAACAGACCCACCCTTTTGGAAAGGCAGTCCGATGCTAGAAACCCCAGATTCAAGTCTTGCTACCTGGATGGACCGTGAGGCCCTCGCCGAGGCTATGATTCCGGTGATCGGCCGGCTGTACCGTGAAAACAATGTGGTGACCAGCGTCCATGGCCGGACTTTGGTCAACAAGTCCACCATGAGCATCCTGAAGGCGCACCGGTTTGCGCGCCGGATCAGCAAAGACGAGCTGCCCCTGGGGGAGACGGCCCCGCTGCTGAACACACTGGCCCAGCTGGACCTGGGTGCCGCTGCCATCGACATCGCCCGGCTGAACCAGAAGTTCAAGTCCGACGGCGGCGACCGGACTTTGGCGGAATTCCTCCGGGCCGAACTGGCTGAGGTGGTGGGCAAGCGGGGCGCCGGCAACCACGCCAGCACCGACGTCGTGCTTTACGGCTTCGGCCGCATCGGCCGCCTGGTGGCGCGCCTCCTGATCGAACAGGCGGGCGGCGGCCACGGCCTGCGGCTGCGCGCCATCGTGGTCCGGCGCGGCTCCGACAACGACCTCGCCAAGCGTGCCAGCCTGCTGCGCCGCGACTCGGTGCACGGCTCCTTCGAAGGCACCATCAAGGTGGACACCGAGGCCAACACCATCACGGCCAACGGCGTCCGGATCCAGGTCATCTACTCGGACAACCCCGCCACCATCGACTACACCGCCTACGGCATCAACAATGCCCTCCTGGTGGACAACACCGGCCGCTGGCGCGACACCGAAGGGCTGTCCCAGCACCTGCTGAGCAAGGGCGTGGCCCGTGTCCTGCTGACCGCGCCGGGCAAGGGCGAGCTGAAGAACATCGTGCACGGCATCAACCACCGCGACATCACCGATGCCGACCGGATCGTGACGGCAGCCTCCTGCACCACGAACGCCATCACCCCGGTCCTGCAGGCGCTCAACGACAGGTACGGCGTGGTCCACGGCCACGTCGAGACCGTCCACTCGTTCACGAACGACCAGAACCTCATCGACAACTTCCACAAGGGCGACCGCCGCGGCCGCTCCGCCGCGCTGAATATGGTGATCACCGAGACCGGTGCCGCCAAGGCTGTGGCCAAGGCGCTGCCCGAACTGGAGGGCAAGCTCACCGGCAGCTCCATCCGGGTCCCCACCCCCGACGTGTCCATGGCCATCCTGAACCTGAACCTGGAACGCGGCACCACCAAGGACGAGGTCAACAACTACCTCCGCGGGATGGCGCTGCACTCGGACCTTCGCCAGCAAATCGACTACATCGACTCGCCCGAGGTGGTCTCCACCGACTTCGTCGGTTCCCGCCACGCCGGGATCGTCGACGGCCTCGCCACGATCTCCAACGACAAAAACCTGGTGCTCTACGTCTGGTACGACAACGAGTTCGGCTACAGCTGCCAGGTGGTCCGCGTCATGGAGGAAATGGCCGGCGTGAACCGGCCGTCATTCCCCGCAGCGGATGTCGTTGAGGAGGCCATGTCGGTGCTTGCCGCCGTGGAACCGGCCGCCCCCCGAATGTGAGCCGAACATGAAAATTGGAATCCTCACCAGCGGTGGCGACTGCCCCGGCCTGAATGCGGTTATCCGCGGCGCCGTCCTCAAGGGCATTGCCGTCCACGGCCACGAGTTCGTCGGATTCCGCGACGGCTGGCGCGGCGTGGTGGAGGGTGACGTCATCGACCTCCCCCGAACCATGGTCCGCGGTATCGCCAAGCAGGGCGGCACCATCCTGGGCACGTCGCGGACCAACCCGTTCGAGAATGGCGGCGGCCCCGACGTCATCAGGGCCCACATGGACCGGCTGGGCATCGACGCCATGATCGCCATCGGCGGTGAAGGAACCCTCGCCGCCGCCCAGCGCCTCACCGACGCAGGGCTGAAGATCGTCGGTGTTCCCAAGACCGTGGATAACGACCTTGACGCCACCGACTACACCTTCGGCTTCGACACCGCGGTTCAGATCGCCACGGAAGCCATCGACCGGCTCCGGACCACCGGCGAGTCCCACCGCCGGTGCATGATTGCCGAAGTCATGGGCCGGCACGTCGGGTGGATCGCGCTGCACGCCGGGATGGCTGCAGGCGCCCACGCCATCCTCATCCCGGAGCAGAAGATCAGCATCGAGCAGATCGCCCAGTGGGTAAAGGAAGCCCATGCCCGCGGGCGCGCACCGCTGGTGGTGGTGGCCGAAGGCTTCATGCCTGAGCATATGGAGACCCCGCACTCCGAGCGCGGGCTGGACACCTTCGGCCGTCCCCGCCTGGGCGGCATCGCTGACCAGTTGGTTCCGGAAATCGAAACCCGGACAGGCATCGAAACCCGCGCCACCATCCTGGGCCACATCCAGCGCGGCGGCGTACCGTCAGCCTTCGACCGCGTCCTGGCCACCCGCCTGGGCATGGCCGCGATCCACTTGGTGGTGGAGGGCCTGTGGGGCACCATGGTGGCCCAGAAGGGAACGGACATTGAGCACGTTGCCTTCCAGGAAGCCCTGGGCCGGCTGAAGTCTGTCCCGCAGAAGCGTTACGACGAAGCCGCGGTCCTGTTCGGTTAAGTCCCTCCGGGCTCCTGACGTGGATGCTTCACAATGGAAGGCATGACCCTCACGACTTTCGCCCTCATCCGCCACGGCCAGACCGACTGGAACGCGCAGCGCCGGCTGCAGGGATCCAGCGATATTCCGCTGAACGACGTCGGCCGCGGCCAGGCGCGCGAGGCCGTCGCCGTGCTGTCCGGGCAGGAGTGGGACACGATCGTATCGTCACCGCTGGGCCGCGCGGCGGAAACCGCCGAGCTGATCGCGGCGGGCCTGGGGCTCACAGTGGCCAGGCACGTGCCGGAGCTTACCGAGCGCAGCTTCGGACCCGCCGAGGGCCTGCAGGCCGGCCCGGAACTGGAGGCACTGCGCATCCCCGGCGGCTTCCGAGGGGCAGAAAGTGACGACGAGGCGGCCTCCCGCGGCCTGGCCGCCCTGGAGGCACTGGCCGAGGAGTTCCGGGGGCGCCGCGTTTTGGTCGTAGCGCACGGCACGCTCCTCCGCCTGGCCCTCGGCCGTGCCATCGGCAGCACCCTGCAAAGCATCGACAATGCCGTGCTCAACCTGGCCCACCACCACGCCGTCGACGGCTGGCAGCTCGAATACTTCAACGGCGAACGGGTGGTCGAGGCCGCCCACAGCTGACGAATCTGGTGCTGCCTCTGTCCCCGGTGGCCTGACAGGACTACCTTTCTCCTATGGGCCGGGCAAGCAACAGGTGCACCGGGCCGCATAAAGGGTTTCTACTCAACGAGGAGTGGGACGGGCCATGAAGCCAAGAACCATAATAGTGGGGGTCATCATCCTGTTGCTGGTCGCTGGCGGGGCGGCATTTTTTTACTTCAACAACTTGAGAACCAGGGCTGCTGACTACAATCCGCAGATCACCCCGGCGGACTTCAGCACGAAAATAACCAACAAGTACTTTGCGCTTCCCGTCGGCAAGAAGATGACCTACGGGGCCGGCGGTGACAGGATCGAAATCGAAATCCTCAAGGAGACGCGCGTCATTGAGGGCATCGAAACTGTCATCTACCTGGACAAGGAATTCAAGAGCGGGCAGCTCGTCGAGGAGACGAGGGACTACCTGGCCCAGCACAAGAACGGCGACGTGTGGTACTTCGGTGAGGACGTGAATAACTTCAAGGACGGCCAGCTGCAGAACCATTCCGGCAGCTTTATCCACGGGCAGGACGGGGCAAAGGCCGGCATCTGGATGAAGGCCGAACAGCGCGTGGGCGACACCTACCGGCAGGAGTACTACCTTGGCCATGCCGAGGACATGCGGGATACCATCGCCACGGGCCAGACCGTCACCACGAAGATGGGCACCTACACAGAGTGCGTCAAGGTGGACGACTGGACACCGCTGGAGCTCAACTCGCGGGAGCACAAGTACTACTGCCCGCAGGTGGGCTCGATGGTCCTGGTTGAGGAAGCAAGCGGCAAGCGGTCAGAACTCACGAACATCGACCTGCCCTGAGCCCGTGCGGCCGAACCCGGCACTCTGGCCCGGCCGTCACCTGAAGCGTATTCTGGAAGCACGCTTTTTTGGGGTGTGAACCGCACTGATGGTACGCAAAAGCTTGGCATCGCGATCTCACACGGCCTGGGCAAGGTTGCTCGGGTTCGTGGTCCTCAGTTGCGTCTGCGGCGCGTTGGTTGCCGCCTACTTCGTTCCCCAGCTTGCCGCCGCCGGCGCCGCCGTGAACGGATCGCTCAACTTCTATAACGGCCTTCCTTCCGACCTTGCCGTGCGTCCGCCGGCGCAAACAACAAGGATTCTGACCTCGGACGGCCAATTGATCGCCTCGTTCTATGAGGAAAACCGGGTGCGGGTGTCGCTGAAACAGATGTCACCGTACATCAAGGACGCCGTGGTGGCGATCGAGGACAGCCGCTTTTACGAACACAGTGGCGTCGACCCCGTGGGTGTCCTGCGCGCGCTGGTGAGCAACGTCTCCGGCGCGGACCGGCAAGGTGCTTCCACGCTGACCCAGCAGTACGTCACCAACGTGGCCAATGAATCGAAAATTGCCTCCGGGCGCGAGGATGAGGTGGTCCTTAGCGGGGAGAAGACCATTGGCGACAAGGTGCGGGAAATGAAGCTCGCCATCGAGCTCGAGAAGAAATTCACCAAGGACCAAATCCTCGAGGGCTACCTCAACATCGTGTTCTTCAACCGCAGCGCCTACGGGATCGAGGCTGCCGCGCAGCACTTCTACAGCGTTCCGGCCAGCAAGCTCAGCCTCCCCCAGGCGGCAATGCTGGCAGGGCTCGTCAATAGCCCCAGCCTCTTCGACCCCGTGACCAATCCGGAAAACTCGCTCAAGCGGCGCAACCTTGTCCTGGATGCCATGCTGGCCCAACGAAAAATCACCGGAAAACAGCATGACACCGCAGCCGCCGCCGGCCTGGGCCTGAAAGTGCGGGTCTCCAGGCAGGGCTGCGCCGCCGCCGCCATCGCCCCGTACTTCTGCGACTACGTGTCGCATCTGATCCTCAACAACCGGGCCTACGGCGCCGACACGGAAGCCCGGGAGCAGAAGCTGTTCCGCGGCGGCCTGACCATCACCACCACGCTTGACAGCCGGCTGCAGGCAGCGGCCCAGGTCCAGGTAAACTCCACCGCCGGGGCCAACCCGGGCAAGTGGGGTGCTTCGCTGCTGACACTCCAGCCGGGCACCGGGAAAATCCTGTCAATGGCGCAGAACACGGTGTTCCTCCCGCTGCCGGGCAAGTTCGACACCCAGCTGAACTTCAACGTGGACGCCAAGGACGCCAACGGCAACGACCTCAACGGTGCGGGCGGGTTCCAGCCCGGATCCACCATGAAGCCGTTCACGTTCGCTGAGTGGCTGCACCAGGGACGGAAGATCACCGAGGAGGTGGATGCCTCACGGCGGGAGTACCCACTGGGGTTCCGCTGGCGGGACTCGTGCGCCAAGGTGGTTGGCGGCTACAGCAGCCGGCAGCGCGCCGCCGGCCTCGAAACTGCCGACGATCTGCAGAACGCCTCGGAGGGCTACTACCGCAGGATGCCCGCAAACTATGGGCTGTACAACTCCATCAACACGGCCACCTTTGCCGAGGTCGCGCAGCTGGACATCTGCGGCATCCAAAAGATGGTTGACACCCTGGGCCTGCACAGCGGCCTGGACGGGTCAGGGATCAACATGCACCAGCTGGGCAACGTGCTCGGCGGAACCGCCGTGTCACCGCTCAACCTGGCCACCGCCTTCGCCACCTTCGCCGCCGACGGCCGCTACTGCGCGCCGATGGCCATCCAGCGCGTCACCGATTTCACCGGGCGGGCGCTGCCCAGCCAGCAGTCGGCGTGCCGGACCGCTGTGGAGCCCAATATTGCCCGCGGGGTGAATTCCGTCCTGCAGGACGTCCTCAAGAAGGGTTCAGGCATCTACATCAACCCCAAAGTGCAGGGCAAGGTCCCTGTGGCGGCCAAGACCGGCACCAACAACAGCAACGGTGCCACCTGGGTATTGGGCTACACCAGCGGCATCGTCACCGCATCGTTCTTCGGTGACGCACTGAACGGCCAGAAACGGCCGGGCAGGAACATAACCGTCAACGGCACCCACTACGACCGCATTGACGGCTACATGATCGCCGGGCCGCAGTGGGCCAACTACATGCTGAAGGTGGCCAGGATGTATCCGGCCAGACCGTTCCCCAAACCCCCGCCGTCCATGATCGGGCAGGGCGGCAAGTAGCGCCGTAAGGGCAGGCCGGAGACCTACTCGAAGTGTGTCTCCACGCCTGATCCGGAGAGCCTGCCCAGGAGTTCCACGGCCACGTCGCGCAGCTTCTGGTTCCGGTTGCTGGAGACTTTGGCCAGTATGTCCATGGCTTCCTTTTGCGAGCACCGGTTCTGCGCCATGATGACGCCGCAGGCAACGTCGATCGCCGTCCGGCTCTGCATGGCGGCCTCAAGGTTCAGCGCCCGCGCCTGGGCGGACCCGATCCGGACGGACAGGTGCAGGGTGCGGCTGGCCAGCTCGCCGAACTCCACCGCCCGGTCGAAGAGCTCGGCAGTGAACAGGCCCGGTGCGGGGCCGAAAAAGTTTATCGCCGCGCTGGCGCCCTCCCCGATGTCCACGGGAATGCCCAGTGTCGAGTACACATCGTGCTTGGCGAGCTGCTTCTGGTATGCCGGCCACCGTTCGTCCGTGCGGACGTCGTCGAGAAGTTCGGGGGCCATGGTGAACAGCGCCCGAATACAAGGACCGTCGCCGATTGCCTGCTCGATCTGGTCCAGTTCCACTGCCCGGGGGCTGCTGCCCGCAACGGTGGCGGTGTGCCGGTGCCGCTTCAATGTCACGGCGCATTCAATGCCTGTACCTGCCAGACCGGTGAGCGTAGATGCTGCAAAGGCGGCCAGCCCGTCGAGGAAAGCCTCAACGCTGTCGGCCCCGATCAGGATGTCCTGCAGCTGCAGGACTGCCGAATCCTCGTTTGCTTCAGTCATTCCCCAATGCTAAACGCAAGGGGCCAACATGCACCCGCGTCCTCAGGCTGTCTGCGGCGTTCCGAAGAGTTCTGCGGCAAGGCGCAGCAGGCGCTCCGGGATGCTGGTGTCCTTGCCGTTGGCGTCACGGCCGACGATGACTGCCGGGCCGCGGGCAGCGCCTGCCAGGTCAAGGCCGCAGTCGTGCATGAGTTGGTCGGCGCGGAGGTTCACCGGCAGGTTGGCCGAGGTCCCCTCGGCGTTGAGGTAAAGGTGCCAGTCGCCCCGGGCGACGGACTCGAAGTCGCCCCCGAGCAGGTCCTTCAGGCTGTCCGCCCCTTCCACGGGGACAACCCGGAGGGGTTCGCCCAGGCGGGGCGGGACTATCAAGGCGGTATGTGCAGTGTTCATTTTGGGTCACTGTTAATAACAAATTCAGGGATGCCGGTGTTCCCGCCGGCCTGCCGGCGGGGCCCCGGGATGCGGTCTACGCAGAAGCCTGCTGCCCTGCCTGTACCTGGACGAGCTGCACTTGCACGCCAGCCTCCCTGAACAGCGCCACCTGGCCGGGGTGGGCGCCGGAGTCCGTCACCAGGGTCCACGGCAGGGCGAGTTTCGCCCAGGCGTGGAACGGGTGCTTCCCCAGCTTCCCGGAGTCTGCCAGGACATAGACGGCATCGCCGCGCCGGGCCATGAGCTCCTTGAGCCTGGTCTGTGCGTGGTCTGCCTCGCAGAGTCCGTTGTCCGCGGTGACGGCGTCCGCGCCCAGGAACACCCGGTCAAAGCTCATCCGCTCCAGGGCAGCCTCGGCAAGGGGGCCTACGAAGGTCTGGCTCACGCCCCGGAGCCGGCCACCGAGGCAGTCCACCTGGATCCCCGGCGAGTCGGCCAGCTCCTGCAGCGTGTTGATTCCCGGTGTGGTGACGGACAGATTCTCCCGTCCGCGCAGGGCGTGCGCCAGCGCACCGACGGTGGAGCCGCCGTCGAGCAGGATGTTCTCGCCGTTCTTCACCTCGGCGGCAGCCCAGGCCGCAATGGCGTGCTTCTGCTCGTACGCCTCCCCGGTCCGCTGCCGCAGGGACGGTTCGGGGTGGGCGCCCAGCGCCACGGCTCCGCCGTAGGTCCGCGCCAGCTTCCCTTCTTCGTTCAGTTGGGCGAGGTCGCGCCGGATGGTGGAGGCGGTGACCCGGAAATGCCGCGACAGTTCCTCCACAGACGCCAGCCCCGTGGTGACGGCGAGGTGGTAGATCTCTTCGCGCCTGGTTTTGGCGGTGGTCATCGGTGGCTCTCCTTTGCTGTCACCATCGTAGGGGTCCGGTCGGCCCGAAGCCTCACAGGGCAGAACGCCTCACAGCGAGGCGCCGCCGCAGATCACGTAGTTCTGACCCGTGATGGACTTGCCGTGCGGCCCGAGCAGGAAACCGGCGAGCGCCGCCACGTCCCCGGGATCCACCAGCCGGCCGAGCGCGGGCAGCTTGGGCGGCGTGGCGGCACGCCCGGGATCGGCCAGCATGGGCGTGTCCGTCGGCCCCGGCGACAGCACGTTCACCGTGATGCCGCGCTGCGCGAGCTCCTGCGCCCACGTCCGTCCCATGCCCATGAGTGCCGCCTTCGTGGCCGCGTACTGGCTCTTGCCGGCCGCGCCCGTGGACGTCCGACTGCCGATCAGCAGTACCCGGCCGCCGTCGGGCATTTGGGGCACCACCGCGTTGGCCAGCGCACTGGCAGCCCCGACGTGGACGGCGAACATGCCGGCGAGCGCCCCCGGGTCCAGCTCGCCCAACAGCGCGGTGCGCTGGTATCCGGCGGCGTGGACCAGCGCGTCTGCGGGGTCAATTGCCGCTGCCGTTTCCGCCAGCGACGACGGATCGGACAGGTCCGCGTGCAGCCACCGGAAGCCGGGCCCCAGCGAGGTCCCGCTGCGGCTCAGCCCGGTGACCGTCCAGCCGTCGGCCAGCAGCCGCTCGGCTATGGCCTTGCCGATGCCGGAGCTGCAGCCCGTGACAACTGCGTGGCGGGCGCCGGTCACTGCTCGTCGCCGCCCGGTGTCGCGCTGCCGTCATAGGCCCACTGCGGATCCACGCGGACGTACTTGATGGCCTGGCGGAAGTAGGTGTAGGCGATGTTCAGCGCACCGTCGGGGCCCTGGTGGATGGACGGGTAGGAGTACTCCCTGTTCAGGCCGTCGCGGGAGTTGTTGGACAGGCAGTAGCCGTCCCCCACGTCGAGGTTCCGCCGGATGGGCCAGCTGCGGCCCGAATCCTCGGAGATGGCAAGCGTCATGGGCGAGCGCGGCGTCCCCCAGAAGGCGCGCCGTTCGCCGTCGTCGTCGGCAACAGCAGCGCCGGGTACCGGCTCGGCGAGTTGCCCCTGTTCCTCAGCCAGGCCGTCGTCGTCGATCTCGTCGTAGAGCGACAGCCGCCGTTCGGTGTTTTCCTCCGCCCTGGCGTGGTTGTAGACCAGCGCCAGCCGGCCGTCTGCCAGCGCCGTGAACTGGATGGAGGAGTTGTTGTTGGGCAGTTCGGTGGGGACCGGTTCGCTCCAGGTGGTGCCGTCGTCGGTGGAACGTGATTCGTAGATCGAGTCTGCCCAGCGGCTGCGGAACAGCGCGAGCAGCGAGCCGTCGGCCACGGGCTGGATGTTCATGTGGACGCAGCCCAGGCTGCCCGGCAGGATGTGCTCGCTCCAGGTTGCTCCGCCGTCGTCGGAAATCATCACGGCGCTGTCATCGCTGTTGCCCACCCATTTTTCCCCGGGCGTGGTGATGCAGCGGAAGATCGGGATGATCAGGCGGCCGGACGGCAGCAGTACCGGCAGCTGCCGGACGAAGAAGCCGCCCGTCTCGTTCGCGGCAAACAGCGTTTCCACCGGACCCCAGGTGCGGCCGCTGTCCGTGGAAGTACGACGGCGGACCTCCGCCGTGTCCTGGTTGCCCGCCTTCTGCGCGGTGTACAGGAGCCAGAGTGAATTATCCGGGGCGGTGAACAGGATCGGGTTCTGCTCGGAGCGGGTGGAGTCGTCTGACAGCTGCTCCGGGGCTGACCACTGGCTGCTGCCCGGCTCCAGGGTGGAGAACCAGATGGAGATGTCCGGCACGCCCTCCTGGGTGCCGCCGAACCACACGCAGCCCAGGCGTCCGTCGGGCAGGGTCAGGAGGTTGGCGGCGTGGCTCTGCACGGTGGGTGCCGGCAGGTACGCGAAGTCCGCGCCGTCCGCGCGCTTCACGGCGCCGTCGGGCGTGATGGTGCTGTAGCCGGCGTTGGTTGTCTGCATCCCTCAGCCCTCCGACTTGGCAGCAGCCAGGTGCGCCTTGGCAGCCAGCTCCAGGTGGGTCAGGTCCGACGCTACGGTGGTGAACGTGTAGCCCTGCCGCAGCCGCTGGGCGGCGATCTCCCCGGCGGCGGTGTGGATGCCGGCGGCGATGCCTGCGGAGGCGGCGGCGTCTGCGATGGTTTCCAGCGCCGCGTTGAACTCGGCCTCGATGGCGGGATCGCCCGGGAAGGCGCCACCGACGGCGATGGCCAGGTCCGAGGGGCCAACGTAGATGCCGTCCAGGCCGGGCGTCGCGCAGATCTCCTTCACGTTGGCCAGCCCCTCAGGCGTCTCAATCATGGCGAAGACCAGGGTGGCGGCGTTGGCTTCGGCGGGTACCGGGCCGATGCGCAGGGCCGAGCGCATGGGTCCGTAGGACCGCCCACCCAGTGGCGGGTATTTGGCCGCCGCGACGGCCGCGGCGGCGTCCGCCGCGTTGTTGACGAGCGGCACGATCACGCCGACGGCCCCGGCGTCGAGCGCCTTGCCGATCGCGGTGAAGTCGTTGGCCTCCACGCGCACCATGCCGACGGCGGTGTGCCCGGCGTCGATGGCCATCAGGCCGTTCAGCACGCCCGAGTAGCCGAGCAGCCCGTGCTGCGCGTCCAGTGCCACGTAGTCGTAGCCGAGCCGGCTGATGCGTTCTGTTGCCACGGGCGCGTCCAGCACTGCCCAGTAGCCGACGGCCTGCTCACGGGCGCGGACCTTGCGGGCGAATTCGGTAGCGAGTTCAGATGTCATGTGGTGTCTTCTGCCTTCAGTTCGGGAAATCAGCGGGGGTCGGCGGTTGATCAGCGGTTGTACGCCGGCATGGGTCCGCGGAGGCTGGAGCCGACGGCGTCGCACGCGGCCGCAACGTCTTCGGGCAGCGGCCCCTTGGCCACGGCGGCGATGTTGGCCCGGAGCTGCTCCACCTTCGAGCCGCCGAGCAGCATGGAACCGACGCCGTTCCGGTAGGCGAGCCAGCGCAGCGACAGCTCGGCGAGGGTGATGCCCGCCCCGTCGGCGATGCCGGCCAGGGCGTTGACGGCCTCGAACAGCTGCTGGTTCCAGTAGCGCTGGGTGTACATGGCAGCCAGCTTGGAATCGCCGAAGCGGCCTTCGGAGGGCTTGGCCTCGAAGCTGTGTTTTCCGGTGAGCAGGCCGCCGCCCAGCGGGTTGTAGACCATGGTGTGGACGTTGTGGGTGGCGGCGAACTCGAGGTATTCCTCCTCAACCCGCCGGGCCACCAGGTTGTAGAGCTGCTGCGCCACGACGGGCTTAGGCGCACCCACCTCGCGGGCAACGTGGATCACGTCGGCGATCTGCCAGGCCGCGAAGTTGGAGACGCCGAGCGCCCCGATCTTCCCGTCCGCGGCGAGGTCCGCCACGGTGCGAAGGGTGTCCTGCAGCGGGGTGGCACGGTCCGGCTGGTGCAGGTAGAACAGGTCGATGCTGTCCACGCCGAGCCGGCGCAGGCTGCCCTCCACGCTGTTGCGCAGCCCTTGCGGGGACAGCGGCGTGTGCTGGCCGTGGTCCGCGTGCGGCATGCCGGCCTTGGAAGCGAGGATGACCTCGTCGCGGCGCCCCTTGAGGAGGCGGGCGAGCATCTCCTCCGTCACACCGCCCACGTAGGCGTTGGCCGTGTCGATGGTGGTGATGCCGGCGTCGAGCGCCTCCTCCACCATGCGTCCGGCGGTGGCCTCATCGGCGGTGTCGCCGAACGTCATGGTGCCGAGGACCAGCCGCGAGATGGGAAGCTTCAGTCCTTCCACCGGGGTGCCTTCTGGCTGCTTGCTCATGCGTTGATTCTCCGTGGTTGCAGTGTCGGTGTGATTGCGGTGTCTGTCGGGTCAGGAGCCGGCCGGGCGGGCCGGTTCAGGCGCCCTTCAGGGCCAGCGAGCGGACCACGTGGCGCGGCTTGAGGCCGCGCATGGTGGACGGGTCGAGGGCGGCACGGCGCAGTTTGCGGGTGTAGTCCTCCTTGGGCGCGGTCAGCACGGATGCAGTGCTGCCGGACTCCACGAGCCTGCCGCGCTGCATGACCATGACGCTATCGCTGATCTCCTGCACCACGCCAAGGTTGTGCGAGATGAACACGTAGGTGATGCCGGTTTCGTCCTGGATGGACTTCAGCAGGCGCAGCACCTGGGCCTGTACGGACACGTCCAGGGCGCTCGTGGCTTCGTCGCAGACCAGCAGCTCCGGCTTGGAGGCGAGCGCGCGGGCGATGCCGATGCGCTGCCGCTGGCCGCCGGAGAACTCCGCGGGATGGCGGTCCAGGGACCTGGCAGGCAGGCCCACCTGGTCTATCAGCTTCGCGGCTTCCTTGTGCCGCTCGGCCTTGGACCGGACGCCCTGCAGCTTCAGCGGTTCCGCCACGATCTCCTGGGCGGTGAGGTGCGGGTCCAGGGAGCCGTACGGATCCTGGAAAACCATCTGGAACTTCGAACGGAGCGGACGCAGTTTCGCTTCGCTCATCGAGGCAATGTCCGTTCCGTCCAGTTCGATCCGGCCGCTGGCCGGCGTCACCAGCCGCATCAGCGCCTTGGCGATGGTGGACTTTCCGCAGCCGGATTCACCGACGACGGCGATCGTCTTGCCCTTGTCCACCGAGAAGGAGACGTCATCCACGGCACGGAACGTTCCGCCCGGCACGTGGTAGTCCACCACGAGGTTCTCGACGGAGAGGAACGGCTTAGTCATGCTGGCCTCCGGTGCTGGTCAGGGCGGCGTCGCCGGCCGCGGTTGTAGTGGACTTCGGGTCGATGGTGCCTGCCGGGGTCTCGTCCCACGGCCCCAGGACCGGCACGGCGGCCAGCAGGTTGCGGGTGTACTCGGTAGCCGGGTGCTCGACGACCTGCTGGACGTCGCCGGACTCCACGAAGGAGCCGTCCTTCATGACGTGGATCCGGTCCGAGATGAGCCGGGCCACGCCGAGGTCGTGGGTGATCATCAGGATGCCGATGCCGCGCTGTTCCTGAAGCTCCAGCAGCAGGTCCAGGATGCCGGCCTGCACCGTGACATCCAGCGCCGAGGTGGGTTCGTCGGCCACCAGCAGCTGCGGTTCGCTGGCCAGGGCGATCGCAATCAGCACGCGCTGGAGCATGCCTCCGGAGAGCTGGTGCGGGTACTTCTTCAGCTGCACCTCCGGTGTGGGAATGTGCACCTGTTCCAGCAGCCGGATGGCGCGGGCCCGGACGGCGTCCTTGTCCTTGGAGGCGGCGCCGGCGATCCGGATGGCCTCGGAGAGCTGGCTGCCGATCGAGTGCACGGGGCTGAGCGCGGTCATGGGGTCCTGCGGAATGAGCGCGACGGTCCGGCCGCGGACCTTGTCGATGGCCTTGGGTGCGGCCACCACGTCCACGCCGTCAATGAGCACGGTGCCGGAAAGTACCGCCAGGTCCTCCGGGAGCAGGCGCAGGATGCCCATCGCCGTCGTCGATTTTCCGGAACCGGATTCACCGATGATGGTGACGGTTTCGCCGCGGTGGATGCTGAAGTTCACCGAATCCACGGCCCGGATGATGCCGGCGTCGGTGATCAGCTCCACCTGGAAGTCGCGGACCTCGAGGAGCGGCTGTTCCTTATTGGCGTTCATGTCAGGCACCCTTCTTCTTGCGGCGGGGACGGTCGCGGAGGCCGTCGCCCAGCAGGTTCACGCCCACCACCATCAGCACGATCACCAGGCCGGGCAGGGTGACCATCCACCAGGAGGTGGTGATGTAGTCCTGGCCGTCGGAGATGATGCGTCCCCAGGTGGCGAACGGACGCTGGGGGCCGGCGCCGAGGAAGCTGAGTGCGCTCTCGAGCAGGACGGCCTGGGCCAGGAGCAGCAGCACCACGAGGGTTGCCTGCTTGATGACGTTCGGGATGATGTGCTGGAGGAGGATCTGGATACGGTGCAGGCCCAGGATGCGCGCCGCGGAGACATACGGTTTTTCGCGTTCCACCAGCACCATGGACCTGGTCAGCCTGGCCACTTCCGGCCATTGCGCAATGGCGATGACGAACGTGATCACCGGGATGGACGGGCCGAAGAGCGCCACCACCAGGAGCAGCATCATGAGCAGCGGCAGGGACATCTGGGCTTCGAGGACTCGGGAGACCACCGTATCCACCCAGCCGCCGAAGTAGCCGGCGGCGGCACCGAGGATGATGCCGATGGCGCCGGAGACCACCACGGCCAGGATGCCGATGGTCAGGGACACCTGGCCCCCGTGCAGGACGCGGGAGAGCAGGTCGCGGCCCAGCTGGTCGGTGCCGAACAGGTGGCCGTCCACCAGCGGGGCAAGCCGGCGGGCGGAGAGGTCCTGGTGGTTGGCGTCCGGCAGCGGAAGCACCTGGGCCAGCAGGATGGGAATGATGACCAGCAGCGTGCAGACGGCTCCGATGCGCAGTTTCCACTTGGCGGCGTTGCGGCGACGGGTGGCCCCCGCCTTGGCCACGAGTTCCTTGGTGACGGCGCTCGGGGACGGTGTGCGTGTTGCGGTGTCGCTGAGGCTCATGCTGCTGCCGCCTTTCCAAGACGAACGCGGGGATCAAGAAGCGGGTAGGCGAGGTCGATGACGAGCTGGACAGCTACCGCCAGCAGCGACGTCAGCAGGACGGTCGCCTGGATGAGGGGGTAGTCGCGGGTTTCGAGGGCCCGGACAATGAGGGAGCCGACGCCGGGCCAGGCGAACACGACTTCCACCACCACCACGCCGTTGAGCATGGCCGCGAAGCGGGTGCCCAGGGCGGTGAAGACCGGGATGGCGGAGTTGCCCATGGCGTAGCGCCAAGTCAGCGCCGGGCCGCCCACTCCCCTGGACCGCGCCACGGTCAGGTACGGGGCCGCGAAGTTGGCGGTCATCTCACGCCGGACCATCCGCGAAATCAGTGCGATCTGCAGGATGGCGATGGTGAGCGTGGGAAGCACCAGCCCGCCCCAGGTGGCAAAACCGGACGCCGGGAAGATCGGGATCAGGACGGCGAAGCCGGTGAGCAGCATGATGCCGGTCCAGAAGTCCGGCATGGACTGCCCGGCGATGGTGAGGACGTTGACACCGAGTTCCCGGTTGGTGTCCGGGCGGCGGGCCATCCACACGCCCAGCGGGATGGCGATCACGGCGGTGAGGAGGATGGCCGCGGTGGCGAGGGTCAGCGTGTACGGCATCCGCTCGGCCACCACCTGCATGGCCGGCGCCTGGAAGGAGTAGGAGGTGCCGAGGTTGCCGGTGAACAGCTGCTGCAGGAAGATCCAGTACTGCTCCAGCACCGGCCGGTCCAGGCCGAACTGTTCGCGGACCCTGGCCAGTTGCTCGGTGGTGGCCAGCGGACCGGCGTAGGACACGGCCGGATCACCGGGGGCCAGGCGGATCAGGACGAAGACCGTGGAGACCGTCAGGAACACGGTCAGCAGGCCTTGGCCCAGCCGCTTGAGGATGTACGTGGTCATGACTCAGGCCTCCAGCCGGACGTCAACAAGGGGGTAGGAGTTGGTGGGCGCAAGCGCCAGGTCCGCCACGCGCTTCTGGTGGGCGAGCACCGACTTCGGAACGAAGGCCCAGGCACACGGCCAGGTGTCCCAGATGGCCTTCTGCGCGGTGGCGAGCAGCTGCTGCCGGCGTACCGGATCCACCTCGGAGGATGCGGCCTGGATCTTTGCCTGCACGTCCGGGACCACGTAGCCCTGGTAGGTGTCGCGGGTCTTTTCCTTTTCCGCGGTTCCGGCGTACATGCCCTGCATCATGGTGATGGCCAGGCCGGTGGGGCTGCTGAAGCCGTTGCCCAGCAGGTCCCAGTCGCCCTGCTTGCCCTGGCGCCAGGCCAGGATGTTGCCGCCGGGTTCGAACTGCTGCAGCTGGGTCTTCACGCCGATGTTGCCGAACATCTCCACCAGCGCCTCCATCACGGAGGTGTCGGAGGCGAACTCGCCGGTTTCCCAGATGATCTTCAGGTTCAGGTCGGTGACGCCGAGGTTCTTCAGCGTGGCCTTGGCCTTTTCGGGATCGTAGGTGTAGTTGCCCGTCTTGGCGAAACCGGTGAGGCTGGACGGGACCACGCCTTCGGCTTCGCTGACCGAATCCACCAGGACGTCCTTGACCAGAGCCTCGCCGTCGATGGCCCAGCTGAGGGCCTCGCGGACCTTCGGATCGGCCAGCGGGTGGCCGGCGGGCTTGCGGAAGTTGTAGAAGATCTGGTTCAGCCGGAGGCTGGACGCCTCTGCCAGGACGACGCCGGGAAGTCCGGCCAGCTGCTCGCGCGAGTCAGGCGTAATGGAGTCGATGACGTCCACCTCGCCGCTGCGCAGCGCAATGACGCGGCTGGATTCCTCCGGCAGGAAGCGGACCTCGACGTTGTCCACCTTGGGGGCCGGGCCCCAGTAGTTCTCGTTGCGCTTGAGGCTGTAGGTGCCGGCGCCGCGGTTGAACTTGGTCACCACGTACGGCCCGGTGCCCACGCCCTCCTGGAGCTCCTCCGGCTTGTTCTTGGCTGCCGGGCTGATCAGGATCATGCTCATCAGCGAATCGAGGATGGGAATGGGGTTCTTGGACTCCATCCGGAACGTCCTGTCATCCACCGGGACCACCGTGGGGAATTCCGGGAAGAACCCGGCGACGAAGGAGCCCTGCACCTGCTGGTACATCTTCAGTGCCGTGGCAATGTCCTCGATGGCCACCGGGGTGCCGTCCGAGTAGCGGACGCCTTGGCGGAGGCGCACCGTCCACGCGGTGGGCGAGGTCATCTCAAAGCGGTCCGCGAGGACCAGGATCGGCTTGGTTTCGGGGCCGATGGCGGTCAGTCCCTGCCGCACGGCACGCTGGACGGTGACGGCGGCGTCGAACTGGTTGAGCTTGTTGTCCAGGCTGACGAGGGACCTGTTGAGGGCCAGCGTCAGGGTGCTGGGTCCCGGCAGGCCCGTGGGGCCGGCACACCCGGCCAGGGAGCCTGTGCCCAGGAGAAATCCGGCGGCTGCGCCAAACTGCAGGAGGCGGCGCCGTGAGATCTCACTTCCTTGAGGAAGAACGGTCATCGTTGACCTCTCGGTTGAATGGGACGGCTGGCGGCCGGATGGCCTCGCCGTGTTACGTGCATCACTCTGCCACCTCTGCGCGAAATGCGCAACCGGTCTAGCGCAATTCGCGCAGGCATGCCATCATGGTGCTACTCGATCCACGGAAGCTTGATCCACAGAAGCTTGATTCATAGAAGAAGGGAGGACGACGTGACTGCAGTCCTCATCCAGGCCGATGACTTTTCCGGCGCAGCAGAAGTAGGGCAATGCTTTGCAGCCCAGGGGCTGGACACGCGGCTCCTCCTGTCCGCCGCGGAGGCGGGCACGGTTGCTGAACGCACAGACGCCGCCAGCCGCCCCGAGATTTTGGTGGTTGACACGCACTCGCGGGCTGTCGCCCCGGAGTCCGCAGCCACGGTTTCGGCAGCCGTCTTCGGCAGCACCACTGCAGACAGCGCAGGCGTTCTGTTCAAGAAAATCGATTCCCTGTGGCGGGGCAACATAGGCCCGGAACTCGCGGCACTTTCAGCTCTCGGCCACCACGTTGTGGTGGCCGGCGCACTCCCCCAGCTGAACCGGACAGTGGCCGGCGGCCGGCCCTTTGCCGACGGCGTCCGGCTGGACCGCACCGACCTCTGGCGGGCAGAGGCAACCGCCCCGCCCGCGGAGATCGCGCAACTACTGGGCCCGGGCGCCGCGGTGCGGCTTGCGGGGCTGTCCGCGGTGCGTTCGGGCGGACTGGCGGACTTTCTCACGGAGGCCCTTACCGGTGCAGCTTCGGGGGCCACGCCCGCCGCCGTGATCGTCGACGGCGAGACTCCGGCCGACCTCGAGGCCGTCGCGGACGCGCTGCTGGAACTGGACTTCAGGGCCGGCGGACGGCGCATCGTGCTGGCCGGGACCGGCGGCATGGCCCTGCTCCTGGCGGCGAAACTGGGCAGCAACTCTGCGCGGAACGCGCAAAAGCAGAAGTCAGATGGCCTGACGTCGACGGCCGGACCCCGGCCGGTGCTGGCCGCCGTCGGCTCCGCCTCGGCACAGGCCGCGGCGCAGCTGCGGAACCTGGAAGCCTGCGGCTTCACCGCCCTGCACATTGCTCCGGACGAGCTGAAGCGTCCGGAGGATTTCCGCCCAAGGCTCGGCGCGGCGCAGCAGCTGCTGGCGGCAGGCAGACCCGCAGCCGTTACTGTCAGCGCCGGCGTCGTCAATCCGCAGGAGTCTGGCAGGATCGTGCGGAACCTGGCGGAACTGGTTGCCGCGGCGGCGGCAGGTCCCGGGCCGGCGGCAGACCTGATTCTCACCGGCGGCGAAACGGCCCGCGAGGTACTCGACGCCCTGGGTGTCCGCTCACTGACCCCGCTCGCGTCAGTACAGCACGGCGCCGTGGTGAGCCTCTCCGACGACGGACGGCTGGTAGGCACCAAGCCCGGCAGCTTCGGCGACAACAACGCCCTCGCCCAGCTTTACTCCGTCATCAAAGACCTCCGGTCTTCCAACAGCACTTCCCATCCCTCCCACACACCTGGAGCACCAATGACATCTGCAGTGAACGCAACCGCACAGGACACCCGGCCCTTCATCGCCGTGACCATGGGCGACGGCGCCGGCGTGGGCCCCGAGGTGACCGTGGGTGCCCTTCTCGACGGGAACGCCTACCGCGACTGCCGCCCGGTGGTCATCGGCGACGTGCACCGGCTGCAGCTGGGCGCCAAGGCGCTGGGCGTGGAGGCGGACATCGTCGAAGTGGAGGCCGTGGGCGAGGCTGTCTTCGACGCCGGCCGTATCAACGTGATCGACCCGAAGCTGCTTTCCGCCGACCTGCCCTGGGGCCAGGAGTCCGCCGAGGCCGGCAACGCGGCCTACCATTACATCCGGATCGCGTGCGAGCTGGGCATGGCCGGCCAGGTCCAGGGCATCTGCACCGCACCCCTGAACAAGGCGGCCCTGCACAAGGCCGGGCACATCTACCCGGGCCACACCGAACTGCTCGCGCACTTCATGGGCATCGAGGAAGTGTCCATGATGCTGTCCACGCCCAAGGTCAAGGTCATCCACGTGACCACGCACATCGGCCTCATCGATGCCATCAACAGGATCGAGCCCGGCCTGGTGGAGCGGACCGTGCGCCGCGGCCACGAAGCCATGCAGCGTGCCGGCATCGCCAACCCGAAGATCGGCGTGTGCGCCATCAACCCGCACGCCGGCGAGAACGGGCTCTTCGGGTACGGCGAGGAGGCCGAGAAGATCACCCCGGCCATCGAGAAGCTCCAGGCCGACGGCATCGACGCCCGCGGCCCGCTCCCGGCGGACACGGCGTTCTTCCTGGCCGGGCGCGGCGACTACGACCTCATCGTGGCCATGTACCACGACCAGGGCCACGGACCCATCAAGGTCCTCGGCATCGAGGCCGGCGTCAACATCACCGTGGGCCTGCCCGTCATCCGCACGTCCGTGGACCACGGCACCGCCTTCGACATCGCGGGCAAGGGCATCGTGGACGTGCGCAGCATGATCGAGGCGCTGCGCCAGGCCGCCGAGATGTCGCCCAGTCCCGCGGCAGCCTGAGCCGCCCCCAGGCAGGACAACCAGTCAGGGGCAACACGTCTGGACAACCCGGCAGGGGCAGCCCGTCAGGAGATCTGCAGGCCGCCGTTGATGTCGTAGGTCGCGGCGGTGATGTAGCCGGCGTCCTCCCCCATCAGGAACGCCATGAGGGCGGCGATGTCGCGGACAGTGCCCACCCGGCCCACGAGGATGTCCCGGGACATGTCCGCCTTGCGTTCGTCGGTCAGGGTGCCGCCCATGATATCGGTGTCCACGGGGCCCGGGGCGATGCAGTTGACGGTGATGTTGTGCTGCCCCATCTCCCGCGCGAGCGCCCGGGTGAAGCCGATGATGGCTGCCTTCGACGAACTGTACGCCACCTTGGAGTAGGTGCCGCCGCCGCGCTGCGCGGAGATGGACGAGACGCTGACCACCCGGCCGAGCCTGCGCTCGATCATGCCGCGGAGCACGCGCTGGGTGACCAGGAACGTTCCGGTCATGTTGATCCGGAACACCCGCTCCCAGGCCTCGAGCGTCTCGTCCATGAACTCCGTGGGCGAACTGATGCCGGCCAGGTTCGCGAGCGCCACGATGGGCGGCATGTTGGCCTCCACCTCGTCGATGGCGGCGTTCACTCTGGCCTGGTCGGAGACGTCGGCGCCCACACCCCTGGCCAGGACGCCGTACACGGAGGAGATGTCCTCCGCCGCGCGCCGTGCCGCATCGCCGTCGATATCGAGGATGGCCACGGACCAGCCCCCGCTGGCGAGCATTTCCGCCGTCGCCCGCCCAATGCCCCGTGCGGAAGCGGCCCCGGTCAGCACCGCGGTGCGTTCAGCCGGGAACGTGTCGTGGTGCGTCATCTCGGTGATCCCCTCTAGTGATTGGTGTCGTCGGACTAGTACTTGCTGTCGCCGAACTCGTCGGCCGCCACGGCTTCTTCACCCACGGCCGCATGCGTGCCCGGCTTGACGTGGCCTTCCGGGCGCCGGCGGGCGTACAGGAAGGTGGCGACGGCGGTAACAGCAAGGCAGGCGGCCAGGAAGACCAGGCCGGAACGGTTGTCGCCGGTGGCATCGTTGAGCACACCGACGATGTACGGCGCCACGAAGCCGCCCAGGTTGCCGAGCGAATTCACCATGGCCAGGCCGGCCGCTGCTGCGGCTCCCACCAGCGCGGTGGACGGCATCGCCAGGAACGGGGCGATGGCGGAGTAGATGCCCATCGCCGCCAGGGTCAGGGCGATCAGGGCCAGGATGGCGTTGACCTGCACCAGGCTGCCGGCAGCCACCAGGCCGACGGCGGCCATCACCATGCTGATGCTGGCATGCAGCACGCGGTTGCCGGTACGGTCCGAACGCCGGCCCCAGTAATAAACGAACACAGCGGCGATGGTGTACGGGATGGCGACGATGAAGCCCACCTGGGTGGTGCTGAACTTGCCCAGTGCGGCCACGATGGTGGGCATCCACAGGCCCAGGCCATAGATTCCGCAGACCAGCCCGAAGTACAGGGCCGAGTAGGCGATGGTGCGGGGATCCTTCAGGCCGGCGAGGAAGTGGTGCGGCTGGCCCTTTTGCTTGTGCGCGAGTTCCTCGTCCATGGTCCGGGTGAGCCATTCCCGTTCGTCCGCGGCCAGCCAGTGCGCGTGGCTTGGCTTGTCCGTCATGAGGAGCGGAGTGAGCAGCCCGAGGAGTATGGCCGGGATGCCTTCGATGATGTACAGCCACTGCCACCCGTGCAGGCCGGCGACGCCTTCCATCTGGAGCAGAAGGCCTGACACCGGGGCGCCGAGGGCGTTGGAGACCGGCTGGGCGAGGATGAAGATGCCCAGCACCAGCACACGCTGCGGGGCGGGGAACCACAGGGTCAGGTAGAAGAGGATGGCGGGGAAGAAACCGGCCTCGGCCGCGCCGAGCAGGAAGCGGATCACGTAGAAGGTGGTCTCCCCGTTCACCAGTGCCATGGCCGTGGCGAAGATGCCCCAGGAGATCAGGATGCGGGCGATCCACTTCCGTGCGCCGAACCGGTACATGCCGGCATTGCTGGGGATCTCCAGCAGCGCGTAGCCGATGAAGAACATGCCCGCGCCGAGGCCGTAGGCCGCTGCACTGAGGCCGATGTCCGCACTCATGGTCAGCTTGGCGAAACCGACGTTGTTGCGGTCCAGGTACGCCACGAAGTAGAGCAACACGATGAGCGGCATGAGGCGGCCGCGCACTTTTCTCAGGGTCCGGTGGCCCAGCTCGTCCAGATGGTTCGCCGGATTCATAGCGGTCATGGTGCACCTCGCAAGGAGAGACGGGTCCGCCGGGGTTCCTCGACGGAACAATTAAGGTGTACCACTCCGTTCATGGATAGTCATGATGCTTACTAAATTATTAGCCGGGGCGCTCCGCCGCTAGTTCCTGCTGTTCAGCCACTCCAGGAGCCGGTCCAGCGGCCACGTGGTGATGATCCGTTCGGCCGGGACACCGTTGCGTTCGGCCCGCTCGGCGCCGTACTGCAGGAAGTCGAGCTGGCCCGGGGCGTGGGCGTCGCTGTCGATGCTGAACAGGCAGCCGGCCCCGAGTGCCAGCTGAATCAGGTTGTCCGGCGGATCCTGCCGTTCCGGCCGGGAGTTGATTTCGACGGCGACATTGGCTTCCGCGCAGGCCGCAAAGACCCGCCCGGCATCGAATTCGGACTCGGGCCTGGTCCCGCGGGACCCCTGCAGCAGGCGGCCGGTGCAGTGGCCCAGCACGTTGGTGTGGGGATCGGAGATGCCGCCGAGCATCCGCTCCGTCATGGTGCTCCGGTCCGAGCGGAGCTTGGAGTGCACGCTGGCCACCACCACGTCCAGCCGGTCCAGCATCTCCGGCGTCTGGTCCAGCTCGCCGTTTTCCAGGATGTCCACCTCGATGCCGGACAGCAGCCGGAAGCCGCCGTCGGCGCCGCCGTTCAGCCCTGCCACCACGTCCAGCTGCTCGCTGAGCCGCTCCGCAGTCAGCCCGTTGGCAATCTTGAGGTTCGGTGAGTGGTCCGTCAGGGCAAGGTATTCCCGGCCCAGGTGCCGGGCGGCGTCGGCCATCAGCTCCGGTGGCGAACCGCCGTCGGACCAGTCGCTGTGGCTGTGCAGGTCGCCGCGAAGCAGCGGGCGCAGCCCGTCTCCCCCGGCGGCGAGGGGTTTGGCGCCGCCCTGCCGCAGCTTTTCCAGGTAGTCGGGCACGTCGCCGTCCACAGCCTGCCGGATCACGGTGAAGGTGGTGTCCCCGATCCCCTTTGTCCGCTTGAGCCTGCCGTCCCGGGCCCGTTCCGCCACCTCGTCCGGTGTCAGTCCGCTGATGACGCCGGCCGCCTTCCGGAATGCCTGGACCTTGAACGTCGGCGCGGCGGAGCGCTCGAGCCAGAAGGCAATCTCGTTGAGGGCGTCGGCGGCGTCCATGCAGTGCTAGTCCTGGTGCAGCTGGATGTAGTTGCCGCAGCCGTCATCGAACACTGCGGAGATCCCGGAGGGATCCTCCGCGGGCTCGCCACGGAACTGGACGCCGGCGGCGGCCAGTCGCTCATACTCGGCCCTGACGTCCGGTGCGCCGAAGACGATGGCGGGGATCCCGGCGTCGTACAGGCCCTTGCTGTAGGCGGAGGCGATGGGGTTGTCGCTGGGCTCCAGCAGCAGGCCCACGGTGCCGGCCGCTCCCGGGTCCTTGACGATGAAGAGGTTGTGCTCGGGCATGGCCATGAGAGTCTCGAAGCCGAGGGTCTCCGTGTAGAAGGAGTGCGCCGCGGCAGGGTCCTGGACATGGATGCTGCACATTTTGAGTCGCATGGCGCCTACGCTACGCCGCACGGCCGCAGCTGCAAACCGCCGGGCCGCCCGGGCTTCGCCGCATGGGACCTGGCTGCACCCGTTGACCGGGCGCTGCCCATTGACCGGCGCCTCCGCAGGCGATGCAATTTAACTGCGGCCCGAATTGCCGGGCAGCGCCCGTCCTTGGGAGGTGCAGTGGTGCCCGCAGTTTCCGAAGCCGCCCCCTTGGGGCTGCTGCAACTGGTCCTCTGGAGCGCAGTGCTGGTGGCCGCCGTCGCCTGCACGGTTTTCGTGGTGCGCCACCATTTAAGGACGTCCGACGGCGACAGTCCGGACCTGCTGTTCTGGGACCTTTTCGGCGGCGCGGTGGTGATCGCCCCGGCCCTGCTTATTCCCGCGGTGGCTTCGCCACTTGCCGGGCTGGCGCTGGCCGCCGTGGCGGGGGTGAGCGGCGTTGCCGCCTACCGCAGCAGCCCTGCGGTGCTTTCCTGGTACGACTCCCGGCGGCGCCGGCGGGTGGACGGCCCGCGGTGCCGGGTGGCCGCCGGCGTGCATGATGAGATCCTCGGCCGCTGGGCGCGCTATGAACTCGACCCCGCACTGGCCATCAGCTACCCGGACCTGGCGGACGTCCGGCGGCCCGAAACCGCTGCTTTTGTGAAAGCCCTCCGGGAGGCCGAGACGCTGAAGACCCTCGCTGATCCCGGATATCCACACGCCGTCGAGCGTCTCGGCCAGGCGCTGGACTGCGCGGAAACCGCCGCGGGCGTCCCGGCAGGCCTTCGGCCTGCGCCGATTACAGGTACAACGGGGTTCATAGGCACCGCGTCGTTCACAGACACCGCGACGTTCACAGGCCCAGCACAGCGGCGGTGAAGCCGCATCACACACCGGAATCGGACTATTTTCCCAGGCCGCACCAGCGGCCGGCCCGGTCATCGGCCGGGTCCGGAGAATAGGAGATTCAGAATGGCCAAAATCAACAAGATGACGGCGGGGATAGTCCTTGCTGCCGCCGTCGGGGGCGGGGCGATCGGGGCCGCGGCCCTCCCCGCCATGGCGGACAGCAGCACCGCGTCCTCGACGTCGGCGAACGCGCAGGGCGGCTACGGAGGCGCTGGCTACGGAGATGCCGGTGGCAGCGGCGGCCCCCGCGGCCAGCACCAGGCGAACGGGAAGACCGAGGAAATCCTGACGGGCGACACCGCTGCCAAGGTCGAGGCCGCCGTCAAGGCCGCCCAGCCCGGCGCCACCATCGAGCGGATGGAAACGGACGCCGACGGCGCCACCTACGAAGCCCACATCACCAAGGCGGACGGCACCCGTGCCACCGTCCTGTTGGATGCAAACTTCGCAGTCACCGGCACCGAGGAGGGCTTCGGCGGTCCCGGCGGGCGCGGCGGCCCGCAGGGCTCCGGCGACGCCGCCGCCAACAGCTAGCGGCGGCCGCAAAAACCGGCCCGCTGCATCTCCCGGGTTGCAGCGGGCCGGTTTGGGGGCGCGGCCTTAGGATGGGGCCATGTCAACGTACTCAGTCTCGCGCAGCACAGTCATCCCCGCCCCTGCCACGGCCGTGTTTCCGCTGGTCAACAGCTTCCGCGAGTGGCCCAAGTGGTCGCCGTGGGAGGCCGTGGACCCGGACATGAAGCGGACCTACTCCGGCGCGGAATCGGGCGTCGGCGCCAAGTACGCCTGGAGCGGCAACCGCAAGGCAGGTGCCGGCAACATGGAAATCGTCGAGTCGCAGGAACCTGATGTCATTCGGATCCGGCTGGAGTTCACCAAGCCGTTCCCGGGAGTGAACCCCACCATCTTTACGTTCGTTCCGGAGGGCGGCGGCACCCGCGTCACCTGGGCCATGACAGGCGAGCACAAGGGCATTGGCAAGGTTTTTGCACTGTTCATGAACATGGACAAGATGGTGGGCGGCGACTTCGAGAAGGGCCTGGCATCGCTGGCCACTGCCGCCGGCAGCGGTCAGGCCTAGGAGCGCACCGTTCACCAACCGGCAGAGGGGCAACGCGCATGAAGCCAGCAGCGGCGCCACGGCAGCGTCGCCTCCGGCAGGATTCAATCCGCAACCAGCAGGAGCTCGTTGTGGCTGTCGGCGAACTGCTCCGCGAGGACCCGGATTCGGCAACCATGCCCGCCGTGGCTGAACGTGCGGGGCTCTCGCTGGCGACTGCCTACCGGTACTTTCCTACGCTCGATGAGCTTCACCGCAAGTTCATGCTGAGCGTCATCGACGGGCTTTACGAGTCAACGAGGGGCCTGCAAAGCAATGGAATGGACCGCTTCAAAGACACCATGGCGCAATGGCTTAAGGTGGTGGCCGAGTACGGCCCCGCCATGGTTCTGGTCCGCTCCCGCGAAGGGTTCCTGACGAGGCTGCGGGCGGGCGAACCTCACGCCCGCGCCCTTGAACGGGTATGGGGGCCGCCCGTGCGGCAACTGCTCGAGGAAGCCAACATTGACGGGAGCCAGCTTCCCTACGCGCTCTCCCTGTTCAACGCCATGTTCAACTCCAGGGAAATCATGGATTTCCGGGCGGTGGAAAGCATGCCGGACGGGCAGCTCGTGCAGCGGTGCAGCCGCCTCTACTGGAATGCCCTTCAGGGACTGCGCGGCACCAAGGACTGACCCGCCACCCCGGACGGCCGGGTCCCTTCGAACGCGATCCGGCACTAAATAAAACTGTAGTCTTAGATAAGCGCCGACCGGCCGGCGTCGTAATGGCTAGAAAACGATTGAGGACAGCGGCTTGGATGGAGTCTTAAAGGGATTCTTTGTGGTGGGCATGGTCCTGCTTGTCGGCTACATTTTGGCCAGGACGAACGCGCTCGGCCCCCACGGAACCAAGGTGCTGTCCACCCTGACGTTCATGGTGGGGCTGCCGAGCCTGATGTTCTCCACGATCGCTTCCCGGCACATCTCCGAAGTCCTCAGCCCCACAGGCCTCATCTCGGTCGTCACGGCACTTTGCTGCATGGCGCTGTTCGCGCTCAGCGGGACGGTCGGCAGGTGGGGCGTCCGGCGCACCACGGTCGGCGCGCTGGCCACGGGAATCGTCAATTCCACGAACCTGGGCGTTCCGCTGTCCCTGTACATACTGGGCAGTGCCACGTTCGTAACCCCCATCATGCTGTTCCAGCTGGCGCTCGTGACCCCGGTGGCGCTGACCATCCTGGACCTGACCGATCCCGAGGGGAAAAGGGCGTCTGTGGGGAGCATCCTGACCACTCCCCTGCGCAACCCCGTCACGGTGGCGGCCATTCTCGGCGTCATCGTCAGCGCGGCCGGGCTTGAACTTCCTGCACTGGTGCTGGATCCGCTGAAGCTGGTTGCCCAGCTGACCGTTCCCCTGATGCTGATCATCTTCGGCATGTCCCTCCACGGCCTGTCACCGCGTCAGGGCACGGTGGACCGCGTCCCCACGCTGTTCGCGGTGATCCTCAAGTCGGGGGTCCAGCCGCTGCTCGCATGGCTGCTGGCCGTGTTTGTGTTCCACCTCGATACGTTCAGCACCTTCGTGGTGACGGCCTGCGCGATCCTACCCACCGGCCAGAATGTGGTCCTCTACGCGGTCCGGTACGGCGTGGGCCAGAACCTTGCGCAGTCGACCGCGGTGATTACCTCTGCCCTGGCCGTCCCGCTGCTGCTCGGGGCTGCCTGGATGTTTGGCTGAGTCCCGTTGGTTTATGTCCCGCCCGCGCTACTGACGGCGGCCACCTTCGCGGAATAGACTCGGCTCCTACGGGCCAGTGTCCCAGGGAGGCCAGCCATGGACTTGCGACGCGATGATGAGTCACCACTGAACCCCTTCCCGCACTACGAGAGGATGCGGGAATCCGCCCCCGTCTTCCATGACGAGCAGTCCGGAACCTGGCATGTGTTCCGGTACGACGACGTCCAGCGGGTTCTGTCCGAACACGGCACCTTCTCGTCAAGGATGGGAGGGGACGATCCGTCCGAAACAGGCCAGCTCTTCGCGGCGAGCCTGATCACCGCCGATCCGCCCAGGCACCGGCAGCTGCGTTCCCTGGTGACCCAGGCGTTCACGCCCAGGGCAGTCGAGGCGCTTGCTCCGCGCATCTCGGCACTGACGGAGGAGCTGCTGGATGGAATTGCCCCGAAAGGATCGGCCGATCTCATCGAGGAGCTGGCCTACCCGCTGCCTGTCATCGTGATCGCGGAGCTCATGGGCATCCCCGCCGAGGACCGCGACCGCTTCAAGACCTGGTCAGATGTCATCGTCAGCCAGACGCAGACCGGAGCCCAGACCGCCGACCACAGCACCACCAACCGGGAAATGACCGAATACTTCCTGGCCCTCATTGAACACCGCAGACGCCAGCCCGGAAATGACCTGATCAGCAACCTGCTGCTGGCCGAGATCGAAGGGCAGAAACTCAGCGTGCCCGAGCTGCTGGGCTTCTGCAGCCTGCTGCTGGTGGCCGGAAATGAGACAACCACCAACCTGATCGGCAACGCCGTCCTCTGTTTCACGGAAGCGCCGGGAGCAATGGAGCGGCTTCGCGCCGAAGCGCCCCTGCTCCCCCAAGCCATCGAAGAAGTGCTGCGCTACCGCTCTCCGGTCCAGTCGATGTACCGGGTGGCTGCGGCTGACACCACGGTGGGCGACACCCGGATTCCGGCCGGTGCGCCGCTGGTGGCCTGGATTGGCTCGGCCAACCGCGACGGGCGCCAATTCGAGCGCCCCGAACAGTTCGACGCCGGCCGGGCACCAAACAGGCACCTCGCCTTCGGCCACGGCATCCACTTCTGCCTGGGGGCCCCGCTGGCCAGGCTCGAAGCCAGGATTGCGCTGCAGGGCATTCTGGACCGGCTCCCGGAACTGATCCTCACTCCGGGAGCCCACCTCGAACGGATGGACAGCACCATCGTTTACGGAGTCAAGGAGCTGCCCGTCAGCTGGCAGGGGGCCGGCAGATGACCACTCTCAGCGACGCAGCGCCCGAAGTCCTGCAGCGCTACTACCGAATCCTGAGCGCAGGAATCGACGCCTACGATCCGGCCGGCGAGCTTGGAACGCTCCTCGCGGACGACCTGGAGTTTGAAGGTCCGCTGGCCGGCAAGCGCAGAGGGGCCCAAGGCTTCTGCCAGGGCGTCAAGGGCTTCATCGCCAATGTCACGGCGATCGATGTCATCCAGGAAGTCCACGGACCGGACGGATCGGCAACGCTTTACGATGCCGGCATGCCCGGCGGGACAGTGCGCTTCGCCGAATTCTTCAGCATCAGCGACGGCAGGATCACGGCACTGCGGATACACTACGACGCCGCCGACTACACCCGGAAGGGCGGCCGCTGACCGCAGGCCCGGATGCGGGGCCTCTTCACATCTGCCTCTTGACCCGGCCTCCTTCGGCACCGATGCTGGTGCTTCGTTGTGTTGCCGCCAGAGGAAGGCCGATGATGTCCACTACTCGATCCGTTCTGTCCCGTTTCCGTTGGCTCCCCGTGCTGGCCGCCACCGTCCTGCTGCTGCTTCCGGCCGTCCCGGCCCAGGCAGCCGCGGCGGGAGTCGGCAACGATGTTTCCTGGCCCCAGTGCGGCAAGGCCCTGCCGAAGGGGCAGGCCTTCGGCATCGTGGGGGTCAACAACGGCCTCGCAAACACCACGAACCCTTGCCTCGCAATCCAGCTGACGTGGGCCGGGTCCTCGTCGGGCACCACGGGACAGCCCAGGGTGGCGCTGTACGTCAACACCGCAAACCCCGGATTGGCCGGCAGCTGGTGGCCCACCAGCAACACCCATGCCGGAACGGCGGTCTTCAACCCGTACGGCCAGTGCAAAGCGAACGAGGTCGGCCCGGCCTGCTCCTACATGTACGGCTGGGCCAAGGCCTACGACGACGCGTACATCCGCGGCATCAGCAACCCGTCAGGTTATACGTGGTGGCTGGATGTGGAAACCGGCAACTCCTGGTCCGCCGACAAGACGGCCAACCGGGCTGACCTGGAGGGAATGGTCGCCTTCTTCGGCAGCATCAACGCGAAGGCAGGCATCTACTCCACCGCCACCCAGTGGGCCCAGATCGCCGGCACTGTTCCGGCAACCAGCCCGCTGTACACGCTCCCCAGCTGGCTGGCCGGGGCCAGAACCCTGACCGCGGCCAGCCGCAACTGCTCCAGTGCCGCACTGACCGGAGGCGGCAAGGTCTCACTCACGCAGTACGTCTCCGGCGGCTACGACAACGACTACTCCTGCATCTGACCGCCTCCGGTGGCTGCACCCTCGGGCTGACGCTGTTGCGCGAGGTAGCCAAACAGCTGCCGCAGGCCGAAGGTCCACTCCGGCAGCTCCTCGGCCGCGCCCACCCGGTTGATGAGGGCGCCGAGGTGGCGGCTCCGGATGGTCACAACATCGCCGTGCTTGTGCGTGAAGCCCTGTCCGGGCTCGTCGCGGTCCTGGGTCGGCGCGAACAGCGTGCCGGTGAACAGGGCAAAGCCGTCCGGGTACTGGTGGTGCCTGCCGCGGGTGGCCGCCACGAGCTCCTCGAACGGCCTGCTGATCCGCGCCAACGTGTTCCGCCCCTCGAGCCGGTAGCCGTCCAGGCCTTCGACGCGCAGCAGGATCTCCTCCTCGCGGAGGGTGTCGAGGGTGAAGCCGCCGTCGAACAGCCGGATCAGCGGCCCCAGGGCGCTGGACGCGTTGTTGTCCTTGGCCTTGCCCAGCAGCAGGGCGCTGCGGCCCTCGACGTCACGCAGATTGACGTCATTGCCCAGCGTGGCTCCCACCACCTCGCCGCGGGATGTGGCGATCAGCACCAGTTCCGGTTCCGGGTTGTTCCAGGAGGAGAACTGCGGGATGCCGATCCCCGCGCCCAGGCCCACCGAGGACAGCACCGGGGCCTTGGTGAACACCTCCGGGTCCGGCCCGATGCCCACCTCGAGGTACTGCGACCAGAGACCCTCGGCGATCAGGATCCGCTTGGCCTCGGCCGCCTCCGGGGACCCGGGGCGGACCATGGTGATGCTTCCGCCGAGTGCCTTCCCGACCAGCTCGCGCATCCCGGCCGCGCGCCCGGCGTCGCCGGCACACCGTTCCTCGATCACGCGCTCAATCATGCTGTCCACGAACGTCACGCCGCAGGCCTTGATGACCTGCAGGTCCACCGGCGCGAGCAGATGCGGGCGGGCGGTGTCCCCCGCCAGCGAGGCCTCGACGACGTCGGCGGCAACCCACCGCTGTTCGGCCAGCGACGGATCCTGGAGCGCCGCGCGGACGGCGGCGGCGGGATCAGGCAGTTCGAGCAGTTCCGACACTGTGCCGGCCAGGCGGGTCAGGTCGACGGCGAAGTCTCCGCTCAGTGCCACCACACGCGGACCGCCGGTGGCGGGGTCCCAGACCCGGCCAACCAGCAGCGCCTGGTCCGCGTCCTCCGGAAGGACGTCCCGGGCGGCGCTCACAGCGCACCCTCCTGAGCACCCGATGGCCGGTGCCAGGCGCCGTCCACCCGCTGCGGCACGTTCCACGGGTTGCTGTCCCGCAGCGGCTCCGGCAGCCGGGCCGCAGGGAACGACTGGTATGCCACCGGCCGCAGGAAGCGCCGGATGGCGGCCGTCCCCACGGAGGTGGTGGCCGACGTCGTCGCCGGGTACGGACCCCCGTGGTTCTGCGCGTAACTGACCGTGACTCCGGTGGGCCAGCCGTTCCACAGCACCCGGCCACTGATGTCGGTGAGCCGGGCGGCCAGTTCAGCCACGTCGTCGTCCTCCTCGGCCTGCAGCGTGGTGGTCAGCTGACCCTCGAGCAGTTCGGCCAGAGCGGGAAGTTCATCCTCGTCCTCGTATTCGACCACCAGGCTGGCCGGGCCGAACATCTCCTGCCGCAGGATGCCGGGATCGCTGCGCACGGCATCGGCCGTAGTGCGCAGGACCGTGGGTGCTGGTGCCGCGGCGAAGTCTCCCTCGAGCAGCACATCCACGCCGGCGGTGCCGCTGAGCCGGCGGACGGCGTCACTGTAGCCGCCATGCAGCCGTTCGCTCAGCAGCTGCGCCGGGCTGAACCCTGCCAGCGCTCCGGCGAGGACGCCGCGCAGCTCCCCGGGCCCTGCGACGGATCCGGCGGCAGGAACGAACAGCAGTCCCGGCTTGGTGCAGAACTGGCCCATGCCGAGGGTGAAGGATCCGGCGTAGCCCGCGAGGATCTCCTCGCTCCGGCCCGCCCAGGCCTTCGGCGTGACAAAGACGGCGTTGATGCCGCCCAGTTCGCCAAAGAACGGGATGGGCTCGGACCGCGCGGCGGTGCGGTCCAGCAGCGCCCGGCCACCCGCCGTCGAGCCTGTGAAGCCGATGGCCTTGACCAGCGGGTGGTCCACCAGCGCCTCGGCGGCCCGCCGTCCGGTAACCAGGGAGAACAGGCCCGACGGCGCCCCGGCAGCGTCCAGCGCAGAGGTCACCGTCTCGGCAGTGCGGACCGCGAGCCCGCGGTGTCCGTCGTGCGCCTTGTGCACGACGGCGCAGCCGGCCGCGAGAGCCGACGCACTGTCCCCGCCCATCACGCTGAACGCGAAAGGAAAATTGGACGCTCCGAAGACGCCTACGACGCCGAGGGGAACGTTGTAGCGCCGCAAGTCCGGCCGCGGCCCCATGCCCCAGTGGGGATCGGCGTGGTCGATCGTGGCATCGAAGTGCTCGCCCTGCAGGATCTCGGCCTCGAAGAGCCGGAGCTGGAAGACTGTGCGCCTGAGCTCACCATCCAGGCGGGGAATGCCCAGATGGGTTTCCCGGGCGGCGATCTCCACGAGCGCGGGCGCGTCCTGTTCCAGGCCGGTGGCCACGGCCTCAAGCCAGGCCGCCCGCGTAGCCGGATCCGCCGCCCGGGCCTTCTCGAAGGCGGACTGCGCGGACTCCACCGCCGAGTCCAGCTCCGCGACGGCGGTGGGCTGCCCGGCGTCGGTACCCGCGCCGGTCATCGGGCGGCCCCTGCCGGAGCGAGATTTGCTCCGGTGACGGCGGCCCGGCTGCCCACTTCCTGCCAGCCGGAGCCTGCCGGGAATTCCCAGCGGGTGCGGGAAGCGCTCAGCATCTCGGCGCCGGTGCCGGGGAGAACCGGGGCGGCATACCGTCCGTTGGTGATCCGGACGGGCTCGGCGAAGTGCTCGTGGAGGTGGTCGACGTATTCGATCATGCGGCCCTCCTGGCTGCCGCTGACGACGGCATAGTCGACGAAGGAAAAGTGCTGGACCAGTTCACACAGGCCCACGCCGCCCGCGTGCGGGCAGACCGGAACGCCGAACTTGGCCGCGAGCAGGAGGATGGCGATGTTCTCGTTGACGCCGGCCACGCGGGTGGAATCGAGCTGGAGGACATCGATGGCGCCGGCCTGCAGCAGCTGCTTGAACACGATGCGGCTGGCGACTGCCTCACCGGTGGCCACCCGGACCGGTGCAACGCCTCTCCGGATATCGGCGTGGCCCAGGATGTCGTCGGTGCTGGTGGGCTCTTCGATCCAGTACGGGTTGAATTCTGCCAGCTGGTTGACCCAGCCGACCGCTTCGGACACTTCCCACCGCTGGTTGGCATCAATCGCGATCGGCAGGTCGCCGACGGCTTCGCGGGCGAGGGCCATGCGGCGGCGGTCATCGCCGATGTCGCCGCCTACCTTCAGCTTGATCATGGAGAATCCGTCCGCGGCGGCCTCTTTGCTCAGCCGCACCAGTTTCTCGTCGCTGTAGCCGAGCCAGCCGGGTGAGGTGGTGTACGCCGGATATCCGCCAGCCGTGAGTTCGGCAATGCGGGCAGCCTTCCCGTCCTGGCCGGCCCGGAGAATCTCCAGCGCCTCCTCGGGGCTGAGGGCGTCCCGGATGTGCGTGAAGTCAACGACACTCACGAGCTCTTCCGGGCTCATATCGCTGAGCAGGAGCCACAGCGGCTTGTTTTCGCGGCGCGCCCGGATGTCCCACAGGGCTGAAACCAGCGCGCCGCAGGCCATCTGCGTCACACCCTTCTCCGGCCCCAGCCAGCGCAGCTGGGAGTCGTGGACCAGGCGCCGGGACGCGCCGCCCAGGTCATGGATCAGTTCGTCGATGTCCAGGCCCACGAGGAGGCGTGCGTAGGCATCGATGGCGGCGGTGAGGATCTCGTTGCCGCGGCCGCAGCTGAAGACGAAGCCGTGGCCCTCGTCGCCCGCGTCGGTGCGGATGACCACATAGGCGGCGGAGTAGTCCGGGTCAACGTTGACCGCGTCGGAGCCGTCGAGTTCAAGAGACGTGGGGAACCGGACGTCCTGGGTGCTGATGGAGGTGATGGAAGGCATGGTGCTTCTTTCGGATGTTCGGACTGGCAGAGGCGGGACTGGTGATTTCCTATATGAATTTCAGCAATCATATAGGAACTGTGATCCAAATCAAGGGCCTTTCCGCCCTCGCGTTCCAGCCACCCCTCCGCCCGGGCACGAAAAACCCCGGCGCAGCGGCCGGGGTTTGACTGGCGGCACCGAGGCATCGGCCTCCCTATTTGATGATCCGCTTCCCGGGCGGGCCGACGTCCTCCAAGGGGGCCAGCTCACCCTCAAACGCCTGGGCGAACCTGTCGAAAGAGTTGCGGATATGCCGGGTCATGGCAGCCTCCGCCGCCTCGGGATCACATGCCTCGATGGCGTCCGTGACGGCGGAATGCTCCGCCACGGTGATGGCGCCGTCCACATCCGCGGGATAAAGCCGGAAGGTATGGAGATGGCAGTGCGTCTGTGCGAAGGCGTGCCGGACCACGGGATTCCCCGAGGCGGCCAGGATGGTGTCGTGGAAGCGGGTGTCGTGCGCCACCAGATCCTGGCGCAGGTCCTTCGTAACGCCCATGGTTTCCCGGAAGACGGCGAGCTCCCTCTCCAAGGCGGACGCCGGATTGGCCAGCCGGTCGACGGCGGCGGCCCGGGCCGCCCAGGGTTCCACGAGGAGCCGGAATTCAAACAGCGAGCGCAGCTCGGCCAGATCCAGCAGCGGCGTGGTGCTGTACCCGCGGCCGGGGCTGTAGACCACCAGATTGTCGCCTTCCAGGCGCTGGAGCACCTCGCGGACCGGCGTCTGGGAAACACCGAGGCTGCGTGAGACCGCGTCGATGTTGATGCGGGCGCCAGGGGCCATGTCCCCCTCAAGAATGGCAGCTCGCATGGACGCATAGACGTCGCTGACGGCCGCCTTTCCGCGGGAAGTATCGGACGGTTGACGTGGTGGCACGCGGTTACCTCGTGATTCTGGACTGGCTGGACTCGCTGGGGGAATCATAAGCCACGCACTCCGGCTCCCCGCGGAAACTTTTTTCGGCCGCTACTTGATCCGCGTCACAAGATCTATATGATTAACCAGATTCCTATATGATTTTGGCGCCGATCTCTTCGGCGTCTTTCCCTCCCGCCGGTGCCCACAGCACCCGAAGCCATGTTCACGTCGAAGGAGACCCGCATGACTGCGCTCGGAAGCAAGACCGCCGCCACGTCATCCACAACAGCACCCCGCCAGATGATGACCCGCAACCGCTGGGTCATCATCTGGCTCGCCTTTATCGGCCTCAGCATCAACTACCTCGACCGCTCGAGCCTCAGCGTCGCCCTGCCGTTCATGGGCAAGGACTTTGAGCTCAGCGCCACCCAGCAGGGGCTCATCTTTGCCGCCTTCTTCTGGGCCTACGACTTCTGCCAGCTCGCCGCCGGCTGGTACGTGGACAAGGTGGGCCCCCGCCGGTCGTTCTCCCTGGCGGCCATCTGGTGGTCGGTCTTCACCATGGTGACAGCGGCCGCATCCAGCTTTTGGTCGCTCTTCGCGGCCAGGTTCCTCCTGGGTGTCGGTGAGAGCCCGGCCCCCAGCACCGCCGCCAAGGTGGTGGCCACGTGGTTCCCGGTCCGGGAACGTGCCTTCGCCACGAGCATCTGGGACTCCGGGTCCCGCGTCGGCGCCGTGATCGCACTGCCGATCGTCACCCTGATCGTTGCCCTCACCTCCTGGCACGCGGTGTTCATCATCATCGGCGTCGCCGGCGTCATCTGGGCCGCAGTCTGGTGGAAGTACTACCGCAGCCCCGGCGAGCACCGGGGAGCCAATGCCGCGGAGGTGGCCTACATCCGGGATGGCGGCGCCCGTGACGAGGCGAGCGATGATGCCGGCGCAGCCAGGCTGCCGTGGCGGTCCCTCTTCAAGTACCGCACGGTGCTCAGCATGATGTTCGGCTTCTTCTGCCTGAACAGCGCCATCTACTTCTTCATCACGTTCTTCCCCAGCTACCTGGTGAAGGAACGTGGCTTCGATCTCCTGAAGCTGGGCTTCTTTGGCGCCATCCCGGGCATCTGCGCGGTGCTGTGCGGCTGGCTCGGCGGCTACCTGGCCGATCGCGCGGTCCGGGTGGGCGCCTCCGTGACCAAGGTCCGCAAAACCGCCATCGCCGACGGCCTGGCCGGCGGCTCAGTCATCATGTTCGCCGCCCTCGTACCCGAGGCATGGATGGCCCTCGCGCTGCTTTCCGTGGCCTACTCCAGCCTGACCGTCGCCGCCACCGGCATCTGGTCGCTGCCGGCCGATGTGGCCCCAAGCTCCCGGCACGTGGGTTCCATCGGGGGCCTGCAGAACTTCGCGTCCAACCTGGCGGGCATCTTCACTCCGATCCTGATCGGCGTGCTGGTCGACCAGACGGGATCGTTCATCGCCCCGCTGGCCGTGATCGGTGCAGTGTCGCTGATCGGGGCCGCCAACTACCTGTTCATCATGGGCAAGATCGAACCCCTCAAGGTCAGGGAAGCCTAGAAACAGCAACGCGGGGCCACTTAGCGCCCAATCCGCCCCCCGGCCCCGGCGCTAAGTGACCCCGCGTTGCAGTTTGGAGCGGGAATTACAGGTCCACGGTCCCGCTCTCGCCGACGTCCATGCGGCTGTGGGTGACCTTCGACCTGACCCACTGCAGGACCGTCGCCGCCGTGCCTCCGGGGCTGGTCCAGTACTCCGCAGAGTCGGAATCCACGCGCAGCAGGACCACCTCGGGCGTGTCCGGACCGTCCGGGAACCAGGCCTCGACCGACTGGTTCCACAGTTCGCGGATCTTGGCCCGGTCACGCACCACTTCAGCAGTCCCTGCCACCGACACCCACTCCGTGCGCTTGCCGAAGGACACGTTAACCCTGGCATCGGCGGAGATGTGGGCCACCTGGGAGGTCCCCTCCCCCGTGAAGAACCACATGTCGCCGTCGTCCTTCACATCCTGGACGGCCAGCGGCCGGCTGACCAGGGCGCCTTGCCCGTCGATCGTGGTGAACATTCCGATATGGGAATCGTTGATGATGTCCGTGACCTTGCTGATGCTTTCCGTGCCCGCCATGCTGTCACCTCGTTCTGCTCGAGTACGTTCTCAGTACGTTCAGTTGACCCGGGTCAGTGCCCTAGTAAGCACCCTATTGGTAAGTGTGCTTAGTTTCCAGTCACAGACCGCGCGCCAGCACCTTGCCCCTGAAGAACTCGGGCCGGATCCGGGCCATTACCAGCGTGCTGACCACGCCAAGCAGGATGACGCCCATGCCCAGAATGAACACCATGCCCACGCCGCCCGCCGAGGACCCTGAACCGTACGCCGGATCCATCGAGTCGTAGGCCGTCTTGACGAACATCACCAGCAGGATCACGCCGCCCAGCAGCGGAGCCAGGAACTTGAAGAGGAACGCCCGGGCGCCGGTGAAGGCCACCGCGCGGAAGAACCACACGCACGCGAGCGCCGTGATCCCGTAGTAGAAGCAGATCATCATGCCCAGCGCCGTGATGGTGTCCCACAACGCGTTCTCCGACGTGGTCCGGGTGATGATGTAGAACGCCGCCGCGGCAACAGCCGCCGCAATGGTGGCGTAGCTGGGCGACTTGAACGTGGGGCTGACCTTGCCGAACTTATCCGGCAGGGCTTTGTAGTGGCCCATGGCCAGCAGCGTCCGGGCCGGGGAGACGAACGTGGACTGCAGCGAGGCCGCGGAACTGCTCAGGATGGCCAGCGACATGAGGATGGCAAAAGGCCCCATGACCGGCCCGGACAGGACCGCGAAGATGCTGGACTGGTTCTCCGGATTGCCGGTGCCCAGGCCGGCCTCCCCGACGCCGGCGAAGGACAGCGTGGCCAGGGCCGCCATCATGTAGATGGCCACGATGACGACGACGGTCACGGTGGCCGCCCGTCCGGGGGTCTTCTCCGGGTTCTGGGTCTCCTCGTTCATGGTCAGGGTCACGTCCCAGCCCCAGTAAATGAAGATCGACAGTGACACCCCGGCCGCGAACGCAGAGAAGGAATCGACGGCGAAGGGGTTGAACCAGTCAGGCGAGATGGCGGTGGCGTCGAACGCGGTCCCGTTGGCCACGTGGACGAACGCGGAGACTGCGAACCACCCCAGCACCAGCAGCTGGAATCCCACCAGGACGTACTGGACGCCCTTGGTGGTTTCCATGCCGCGGTAGGAGATCCAGCACGCCGCCGCGATGAACACCAGCGTGGTGGCGATGTTCAGCGGCAGGTTCTTTGACAGCTCAGCGATCCCGGGATTGCCGAGCAGCTGGGCGAGCATCAGGTAGAAGAAGTCGACGGCGACTGCGGCCAGGTTGGACAGCACGATGATGGTGGCGGCGATCAGCCCCCAGCCTCCCATCCAGCCGATCCACGGGCCAAAGGCGCGCGTTGCCCACGTAAAGGAGGTTCCGGCGTCGGGCATTGCGTTGTTGAGTTCCCGGTAGCCGAGCGCCACGAGCAGCATGGGGATGAACCCCACGAGGAAGACTGCCGGCAGGTGCACGCCCACCTCGGACACGGTGGGCCCGAGGGCCGCGGTGAGCGTGTACGCCGGCGCGATGCAGGACACCCCGATCACCACGGCGCCGACCAGCCCGACGGATCCGGCCTTGAGGCCCTTTTCACTCAGACTTTTGTGCGTGTCCTGGGTGACGGGGGCTTTTGTGCTCATGGGATTGCCTCTCCGGAGTGTCATTCCTCATCGAATGGGGTGCGGCCGCTGCGTGCGGGTGCGGCCAGTGGGTTAGCCGACGGCGGCCGTCGCGTTCGCCAGCGCAGGCTCGCCGTGCGCGGTGGCAGCCGCGGCGGCAGCCTTCGCGATGCGGGCCGCCGTGGCCTGGCCCATGCGGACCGCCCCGTCCACGTGCTGGTAGCCTTCGGCGGCGAGGTCGGACGAGCACCAGTAGATGGGGCCGACGGCGGCGTGCTGGTCCTTGCCGTAGCGGTGCAGTCCGCCCAGGTCGTAGCTCGCGGCGTAGGCGCCCCGCGTCCATTCCTCGGAGCCCCAGTCGGATTCGCAGTACACCTCGGGCTCCAGGGCCTTCTCGCCCAGGAAGCCGGCGACCGATTCCAGGATGGCGCGGCGGCGATCGTCGGCACCCAGCTCGAAGACGGCGTCGGCCTTTTCATCGGAGACAAAGCCCACGAGCGTTCCGCGGGTGTCGCCGTGGTTGGTGTTGTCGTAGACCTCCTGGACCAGCGAGCCGGCGCCGAACCCGGTGCCGGAGAGGCCCTCCTCGCGCCAGAACGGCGTGCTGTAGACGGCATGGACCTTGATGACCAGGCCCAGCGACTGGTGCTGGTGCATCTGGTGCTGGCGGCGCGGCAGCGGCGGGTTGAAGGAGACCCGGGAGTACAGGTTGGGCGGCACCGCCATGATCACGAAGCGCGCGTTGACCGTGGCCCGGTCGGAGACGGCGGTGACCCGGTGGCCGTTTTCGCCGTCGGCCTCCCAGTGGATGGTACGCACGGGGCTATTAAGGACGACGTCGGCACCCAGTTCCGCTGCCTGCAGCAGGGAGACCTGCTGCATCCCGCCGATAACCCGCTTGTCCAGGATGAAGTCCTCATCCGTGAGGTGGGTGAACGAACCTGCGGAGGCGGCCATCAGGACGGCCTGCAGGGCCGAGAAGGCGTGCGCCGGCTTGGTGAGCATGCCGCCGGCGATGAACAGCCCGATGTTGTTGCAGGCTTCCTCGTCCGCGGAATTCCGGCGCAGCCAGTGGTGGAAGGAGACGGTGTCCAACTCCCGCGCCTTGGGGTGCGCCCAGGGTTCGGTGGCGCCGATCTGTGCCGCCAGTTCGTCCAGCAGGGCGGTGAGCTTGTCCATCTCGGCAGCCGTGGTGGCGCTGACCGGGAACGTGTCCCCCGTGTAGCGGACCGGCGCGCCGTCCGCCCCGATGTAGACGGACTCGCCCTCGCGGTAGCGGGAGTAGGTGTCCAGGCCAAGCTCGTCCAGCAGGGCCAGCAGTGCGGTCTGGTCCGGCGATACCCACTGGCCGCCGATCTCGAGCATGGCACCGTCCACCGTGTCGGTCCACGTCCGGCCGCCGACGCGGTCACGGGCTTCGAGTACGGCGACCGTCAGGCCCGCCTTTTTCAGTTCGCGGGCAGCGGTGAGGCCGGAGGGGCCGGCGCCGACGATCACTACGTCGCGGTCAAGATTCAGCATGATGTCCTTTCTCTGTGGCCGCGCGAGTGATGCGAACCACTAAATGAATGCCATTCATTTATAAGAACTATAGAGCCTTTGAAGAGGGAGCGGAAGAGGCTGATGGAATAATGCGAAAGGACGTCCAACCGCAGAAAGGTCAGCCATGCCGGCAACACCAGCCGCAGCAACAGCCGGTTCAGCAACGGCTGGCTCAGCAACAGACCGACAGGGCAGCCGGCGCCGCGCCGGGCGCCCCGTGGGAGGCGTGCTGGACAAGGGCGGCATTACGGAAGCCGCGCTGCGGCTCATTGAAAAGAAGGGGTACGACGGCCTCACCATGGCCGCACTGGCCCGCTTACTGAACGTGGCGCCGTCGGCCCTCTACAACCACGTGAAATCCAAGCGGGACGTTCTTCTGCTGGTGGAGGACCATCTGGCATCACTCGTGGATGTCTCGGCCTTCGGCGGCGGACCATGGGAGGACGCCGTGCGGAAGTGGGCGTGGAGCTACCGCGACGTTTTCTCCCAGCACACCCCGCTGATACCGGTCATTGCCGTGCTGCCCGTGACCGACGCGCCGCAGACCCTGGCCATGTACGAGACGGTCAGCGCCGGCTTCCGCGACGCCGGCTTTCCCGAGGAACGGATCGTCTCGTCCATCGTCGCGCTGGAATCCTTCATCTTCGGCTCGGCCTATGACGTCACGGCGCCGGCGGACATCTTCGACCCCGGGACCATGGCGGAAGCGACGCCCAGCTTCACGGGCGCCGTCCGGAGCCTGGCCGAGCAGGGCCACGAACGGCCGGCCGACGTCGCCTTCTGCCTTGGCCTGGAGGCACTGATCAGCGGGCTGGGCGGCCTGCGGGACTGATCAGCGATATGCTCGTGTCCGGATGGCGTCCGCGGGGGGATGCGGCCGCCGCCGTAGGCAAAGGTCTCCGCCGTGGCTGTTCTGAAAGTCCTTGTCGCCGCCCTTCTCGCACTGGCCGTTCCGGCGGGGGCTGTGGCCTTGGCCACGCGGGCGAACGCGTCAGCGCAGGTCTACAACCCCTGCGCCAGGCTCAGCGCCGGGCAGACGAAATTTTCCGGTTTCGGGGCGAACAGGGTCACGTTCGCCACGGCCACCACGCGCAACACCAGCCTGCTCACCATCACCGGCTGCGTCCGTTCCGGCAGCCGCTACGTCCAGGAGTGGCAGGACTGGGGCTACGGCGGACAGTACGGGTTCGCGGCGCAGAACCGGGAATGGGAGGACACCTACCGGTCGCCCACCGGCTCCTTCAGCTTCACGGAGGCCCTGGGACGCAGCAATCCCGGCACCGCGCTGAAGTACTACAGGATCAACGCCCGGTCCCGCTGGGGCGGTGAATGGAACCGGAACTACAACCGGTACTTTGAAGGCGCCGGCGGCGACGCCGACGAGAACCTCTGGACCTTCATGAACCAGGGCTATTACGAGCAGGCCGCCGTCATCAACTACAACCGGCCGCCGGATTCCAAGACCGTCCTCGGCGCCTCGTACGCCATTTTCTTCCACGCCGGCCGCGCCCCCAGCGCCGGGTGCGTCTCCACGAGCCTGGCCACGGTCACGCGCCTGCTTCGGACCAGCCGGCCGGGAGACCGGATCATCATGGGCGCGGTGGATGACGTGTTCACGCCGTATTCGAGCAACCCGTTCGGCGCCATCACTGCCAAGTACGCCCGGACCGGCGGACCTGCCAGCTGGCTGGGCAACCCAGCCTCCCGGGAGGTGACCGGGCTGCGCAGCGGCGGGGCGTACCAGGTGTTCCGCGGCGGATCCATCTACTGGTCAGCTGCCGGCGGTGCGCACACGATCGGCGGCGCGATCCGCAGCAAATGGGCTGCCGGCGGCGCGCAGAACGGCAGGCTTGGCTACCCGACGTCGGATGAAGGGCGCGGACTCAGGAACGGCGGCGCCTACCAAGGCTTCCAGGGCGGCCGGATCCACTGGTCCCCAGCGACAGGGGCGCACATCACGCAGGGCGGAATCCTCGCCGCCTGGGCCGGGTCAGGCTACGAGCGCGGCGTGCTCGGGTACCCGACGTCGGATGAGTACGCCTTCAGCGGCGGCGCGGCACAGAACTTCCAGGGCGGCACCATCACGTGGACCGCCCAGGCCGGGGCGCGGATTGTTGCCGGCGCCATCGGCGCCAAGTTCAACTCTGCCCGCACCCTTGGGCATGCCACCACAAATGAACTCGCCACCCGGCTCGGCGGGCGCTACCAGGGTTTCCGGAACGGATACCTCGTCTGGTCCCGCGCAACGGGTGCGCACCTCTCCTCCGGTTCACACCGCACCGCCTGGCTGAACAGCGGCGCTGAAGCGGGACCGCTCGGTTTCCCCACTACCGACCCCCTTCCGGCCTCGGCGGGGGGCACCGCAACGGGCACCGTCCAGAACTACCAGCACGGACGGATTGCCATCGCCCCGGACGGTACCGTGACCGTCACACTGGACACCCCGCCGTCGTCCATTCCGTCTGCATCGCCGGCTGCTGGCTGAGCACGTCACGCGGAGGGCAGCCCGCTGTCCAGTCGGGCTGGCGAGAGCCATTCGTCCAGCTCGGCCGCCGGCACGGGGCGAAGGATGTGGAAGCCCTGCGCCTGGTCGCATCCGTAACCACCGAGCTGCTCCAGGGCCGGCCTGTCCTCCACGCCTTCGGCCACGACGATCAGGCCGAGGCTGTGCGCGAGGTTGATGGTGGAGGCCACCAGGGCTGCGGCCCGCGGGCAGTGGGTCATCGGGGCTATGAAGGAGCGGTCCAGTTTCAGCTCGTTGATGGGCAGGTCGCGCAGGTAGGCCAGGGAGCTGTATCCCGTGCCAAAGTCGTCGATGGCAATCTGGATTCCGCTGTCCTGCAGCCGGGACAGGATGTCCCTGGCGCGGCTGCGGTCCGGCATCATGAAGTCCTCGGTGATCTCCACCATCAGGGCGGACTCGGTCAGGTTCCGCGCACTGACCATCGTGGCGATCCGTTCGGGCAGTTCCGCGTCTATCAGCGTGCTGGCTGAGAGGTTGACCGCCACCGTCATCGGACGGCCCTGGCGGTGCCAGCTGGCGGCCTGGTCGAGGGCCAGGGTGAGCACCCTGCTGTTCAGGTCGTTCATGAGCCCCGCTTCCTCGGTGAGCAGAAGGAAGGAGTCGGGTGCGAGCAGCCCGCGCCGGGGGTGGTTCCAGCGGACAAGGGCCTCCACGCCCTTCACGTCGCCTGTCACCGCGTCCACCTTCGGCTGGTAATGCAGCACCAACTGGTCCTCGGCCAGGGCGGCGCGCAACTCCTGCAGCATCCGCAGCCTCTCCTCCCCCGGGTTCTGGTCCTCGCTGGCGTACACGTGGTGCCCGCTGCGCGATGTCTTCGCCCGGTACATGGCCGTGTCCGCCTTGCGCAGCAGCGTCTTCAGGTCCTCACCCTGTTCCGGGAACAAAGCGATGCCGACGCTGATGCCCACCTGCACGGCAATGCCCTTCAGGGTCAGCGGCTCACTCAGGGCGGCGCGCAGCCGGTCAGCGATCCGGACAGCCTCGTCCTGGCCGGTGTCGAGGAGGAGAATGGCAAACTCGTCTCCGCCCAGCCGGGCAATCAGGTCCCCCGGACGCAGGCAGCGGCGGAGCCGTTCACTGACCTGGATCAGCAGCCTGTCGCCCACGTCGTGGCCCAGGCTGTCATTGATCTCCTTGAACCGGTCGGCGTCCAGCAGCAGAAAGGCGCACTCCATTCCCGGCCTTGCGCTGAGCAACTCGGGGGCATCGGCGTACAGCGCGCGCCGGTTCGGCAGCCCCGTCAGCTCGTCCGTCCGCGACTGGCGCCGCACCTCAGCGAGCGTGACAAGCTTGCGGAAGGCCAGCTGGGTGCGGATACCCGCGGACAACAGCGTTGCGGCGGCAAGGGCGACGGCGAGTCCCGGCACGGGAATGCCTGTGCCCACGATCAGCACCCCGGCCCCTGCGGCCGTGGCAACCATCGGAACGGCCGGCGTCCACGAGCCTTCGCTGGCACCCTCGGCCCTTTCCTCCTGCCGGGCGAAACCGTCGGCCCAGGCTGCGATGAGGCAGAGTCCTGCCGTCCATCCTGCATCGAGTGGCGTGCCCAGCTGATAGGTGTCGTTGGCCAGCCTGAAAGCGTAGAAGGCATCGGCCACTGCGAACACGATAAGTCCCAGCATCAGGGTTGCCCCGCTGCGGGCCGTGGCAAGGCCAGGCACCGCTGCCATTCCTGCGGTCACCGCCAGGACGATGAGATCCAACAATGGGTAGGCAATGGCCACTGCCGTCGCCAGCGTGGGAAAGGAACTGGCCGCCGACAGCAACGGGGCGAGCAGGACAACCAGGACCGATGCGGCGCCGAGGGAGCCGACGACGGCGTCCAGCAGCACCGAACTTGCCAGCCTCTGGCGCAGGGAGAGCAGGTAGGCGAACAGTCCGCCAAGCACCAGCGGGTAAAACAGCAGGTAGCTAGCATCCGCAGGAGACGGGAAGGGCAGCGCAGTGCCCTCCGAGAGAGCGATAACGTAGAAGGTGCTCCCGGTTGTGTATGCGGTCAGGGCCATTGCCACCAAAACAAGCGGCAGCCGTGCTTTCGCCCGGAAGGCAGCCAGCCAGGCCACGGCAACCGGAGCCCACCCTGCCGGCACTCCAAGCCAGACGTCGACGCGCGGCAGGAGTCCCTCTTCATGAAGCATCAGGGCCGCCAGATACAGGCCCAACAGCACCCACATGCTCCACAGCAGGCCCCGCGAGCCCTGTCTCCCGCGTGGAAGATCAGCCTTTCGGCTCATGCCTGTCTTCATCCGCCCCCCAGCATCAGATGCGCCCAGCAGCTTGCTTGCCCGTCAATGAACCACAGGGGTCCGCCGGAGGCGAGGCACCGAACTAATTTCTCAATGGCGCCCTGGCCGTTTCGGGCACAGAACAACCGCATATGACACGAATCGTACGGCAAATTGAGATTCCATCCGAGAGCGGAATCACCACTCGGGTTCAGCCAGGGCTGCGCGAAGGGGCGCAGGTTGTTTATTCGAGCCTGTCTCCCGAGGCACAGCCCTCCTATACTCGATGCACCGGCGAATCACTGCAGAAGCAGGGACGGTAGTTTGGAAAGGTCGCGGTCACCGTGGTCAGGAATCCATTCAGGCATGCCTCGCACGGACACGGAGAGGAGCCGAAACCGGCCGTCCACCGATCATCGTGGCTCCAGCGCGAAGACGCCGGCATCAGCCACGGCAAGAGCAGCCTGTTCTTCATCGCCCACGAATCGCCGCCGCCGCCAACGGTGACCTGCATCCAGGGACACGAGGTCCTGCCCGGAGAAACGAGCTGCAGCCACGGCCATCCGGTCGGCTAAGTGATTCCGGACCCCAGACACCGGAGGTTTGGCCACCGAAGCCCGCACCGCCGTTCATGACGGAGGTGCGGGGCTTCCGTATTCAAGTGTTGGTCAGGAGAACCGGGCCGGGCGGAACGTGGCCAGCATGGGGTGCCCGTCGCCGGTCAGGATCTCACCGGCGAGGAGTTCCCCGACCACCAGGCCCAGCGTGGCACCGGAGTGGGTGAAGGCCACGAAGCAGCCGGGCACCTGGCCAAGCTCGCCCAGCACCGGTTCCCCGTCGCCAGGAATGGGCTTGTAGCCGATCTTCCAGCTCGCGGGCTTGAGCTCGGGGTTGCCGGCAATGAGCTTGGATGCCTCGTCGGCGAGTTCCTGGACCACCTCGTCGGGGATGCCGAACGAACCGTCGGCATGTTCGCTGATGCTTTCTTCGTACCAGTCGTGGTCCAGGGCGAACGTGTTTCCCGGGTTGGGGCGCACGGCGGCGCGCGGGGTGTTCATCACGGCCTTGACGTCGTGCTCCACCGGCTTGGTCAGCACCAGCATGGATACCGGGGAACCGTTGGGGATGTCCACGCCCAGGGGAGCGACGACGGCGGGTGTCGCCGCGCCGCACGCCACCAGCACCGCATCGGCGTCGTATGTTTCCCCCGCCGCCGTCACGACGCCTACGGCCCGGCCGCCGTCAACCACCACGGAGGATTTGCCGGTGTTCAGCACCAGCTGGCCGCCGCGCTCGTGGAACTCCTCCATCAGGAACTCCACCAGATCCGGCAGGCTGACCCAGCCCTCACCCGGGTTGAAGATGGCGTTTTCCGGAACGGCCCCCGCGTCGATGCCGGGCGTGGCCGCGGCAATCTCTGCCGGTGCCAGCAGCTTGGAGTCATAGCCGATGGACTTTTCGTAGGTGTGCCGCGCCTCGGTGACCTCGCGCTGGCCGGCAGCGTTCCACATCAGCCCGCCGCCGAACTGCAGCCACTCCCGGCTGGGGTCGGCAGCGAAAAGCGTGCGGTACCGGTCCACGCCGGCGAGACGGAGCTGGTGGTAGGGCGTGGACCGTTCACCCGCGGAGTTGAGCCAAGAGAGCGAACGTCCGGTGGCTTCGCTGGCGAGGCCGCGTTCGGTCAACAGAGTCACGGATGCGCCTTGGCGGAGCAGGTGGACAGCAGTGGAGACGCCCAGAATGCCGCCGCCGATGATGGCGACGTGCTTGGTGGCGGTGGAGGACATGGTTCTCCCTTTCATAGGTTTTGGAAAACGTTTGATGAGCGGCAGGCACTGGGCCCTGAAGTCCGGACCGGCAGTCAGGCCAGTGCGTGGATGCCTTCGATTACTTTGAGGACCTCCAGCGGTTCTGCCGGGTCGACGGGCAGCGGCCCCTCCCCGCGGAGGGCGGCGGCGAGCTGCACGTAAAACTCCGGGTAGGCACCCCGTTCTGCGGGGACGGGCGCTGCGGCGCCGTCGACCCCCAGCAGCCCCCAGGCCTCCTGGGGATCGACGCCGTAGGCAGGGTCCGACGGCGTCATGCCGGCTGCGAGGGCCGGCTCTTGGCCGTCCAGGCCCCATTTCGTGTAACCGGCTTCGGAGCCGAGGACGTGGAAACGCGGTCCCACCTGGGCCGCCGTGCCGTTCATCCACAGCCTGGTCCGGACGCCGGAGCCATGAAGCAGGGAGACGAAGGCTTCTGTGTCTGCGGCTTCGGGATCGGGTCCGCGGTTGACCGTCTCCCCGTAGCTCTTTTCCACCGGCCCGAACAGCTGGATGGCCTGGTCGATCAGGTGCGCGCCCAGGTCGTGCAGGATGCCGCCGCCCTGGGCGAGGGAGACGCTGTCGCGCCAGTTCCCGAAGCCCTCGGGCCGCCACCATTCGAACCGTGATTCGAAAGTTCGCACCTCACCCAGGGCCTGCTGCCGAAGCAGCTTCTGCAGGGTCAGGAAGTCGGCGTCCCACCGGCGGTTCTGGAACACCGTGAGCTGCACGCCGCCGTCGGACGCAAGTGCGATCAGTTCCGCGCCCTGGGCGGAGGTCGGCACGAAGGGCTTGTCCACCACCACGTGGAGGCCGTGCGCAATGGCTGCGGCCGCCAGGTCGAAGTGGGTATGCGGCGGCGTGCCCAGGATGACGAGGTCGAGGTCCGAGGACAGCGCAAACATCTCCTCCGGAGTGGGAACGACCCGCGCCTGCGGGTAGAGCCTGGCCGCCTCGGCGGCCCGTATCGGGTCCGCCGTCACGATCACGTCCAGTGAGTAGCCCGGATCCGACGCGATCAGCGGCGTGTGGAAAACCTTCCCGGAAATTCCAAAGCCGACGACGGCGGCCCGGATGCGTGCCGCTGTAGCCTTGCCCATCACAGCACCTCCGAGAGGAAGCGCTGGAGGCGTTCGCTGCGCGGGTTGTCGAACAGCTCGGCCGGGGTGCCGGCTTCCACCACTTCACCCTCGTCCATGAACACGACCTGGTCGGCGACTTTGCGGGCGAAGCCCATCTCGTGGGTGACCACCAGCATGGTCATGCCGCGTTGGCCCAGGCCCGCCATGAGGTTCAGGACGCCTTTGACCAGTTCCGGGTCCAGTGCGCTGGTGGCTTCGTCGAAGAGCATCACTTCCGGTTCCATGGCCAGGGCGCGGGCGATGGCGACGCGCTGCTGCTGGCCGCCGGACAGGTCCCGGGGCCGGTGGTCGGCGCGTTCCGCGAGGCCTACCTCGGCGAGGCCGCGGCGGGCGCGTTTCCGGGCTTCGGCCTTGGGCATGCCCTTCACGCTCCACAGGGCCAGTGCCACGTTTTCCAGTGCGGTGTGGTCCGGGAAGAGGTTGAAGTGTTGGAACACCATGCCGATCCGGGCGCGCAGGATGTCCGGTTTGACCTGGAGGGCGCTTTCGCCGGCCAGGAGCACGTCACCCCTCTTGGGTTCGTGCAGCCGGTTGACGCCACGCAGCAGCGTGGACTTGCCCGAGCCCGAGGGCCCGATGATGCAGGTGGTCGTGCCGGGTGCGACAGCGAGGCTGACGTTGCGGAGGACCTCGATGTCCCCGTAGGCCATGGTCAGGTTCTTCAGCTCCAGGCTGGAGCCGTGGAAGGTGTGGCTTTCCGGGGCGGTCTTGTTGGCGCTTGCGCTGGTGCTGCTGCTTGCGAGGTTCATGTGTTGCTCCCGGTGGTGAGCGGCGAGGCCGCGTCGAGTTCCTTGACTTCCTTCAGGCCGCTGGTGGGCGCGGTGGGCCGGCGGCGGCCGGTGCGGAACCTGTTGTCGAAGTAGTTGACGAGGTGGGTCAGGGGCACCGTGATCACCAGGTAGAAGATGCCGGCCATGACCAGTGGCGAGAGGTTTCCGGACAGCACCGCGGCGTCCTGGCCTACGCGGAAGAGTTCGCGTTCGCTGACCAGGAGGCCAAGGAAGTAGACCAGCGAGGAGTCCTTGACGATGGCGATGAACTGGTTCACCAGGGCCGGCAGGACCCGGCGGACGCCCTGCGGGACCACCACCAGGGCCATGGATTTGGCGTAGCTCATGCCCAGGGCCCGGCACGCCTCGCCCTGGCCCTTGTCCACGCTCAGGATGCCGGCGCGGAAGATTTCTCCGATGTAGGCACTGGCGATGAGGCTCAGTGCGATGATTCCCAGCGGGTACGGCGAGGGTCCGAAGATTGATTGGCTGAGCCGGGCGAAGCCCTGGCCGATCAGCAGGATGGTGAGGATGGCGGGCAGGCCGCGGAAGAGGTCGGTGTAGATCCGGGCCGGAACGCGCAGCCACCTGGACCGGGAGATGCCCATGACCGCCACCACCATGCCCAGCACAACACCAAGGATGGTGGCGGCGACGGAGATGATCAGGGTGTTGAGAAGGCCAACCCCGAGGAGTTGCGGCAGCACCTCGCCCATCGCTTGAAAGTCGAAGAAGGTGCGGCTGATGATGTTGAGCCAGTCCATTGAGTGCTCTCAGACGTTAGTTGATTTAGTTCGAGTTCCGGGCGGGTGGTTCCCGTGCCGGGCGGGCCGGGGTGCGGCCCGCCCGGTCTGGATCCGGTGGTCCGGCTACTTGCTTGCGGTCGGGGCCGGGGTTGCGGTCTGCTCCGCCTTGGGCAGGTACTGCTCAGGCATCGGCGAACCGGGGAACCACTTCTGGTAGAGCTTCTTCCAGGTGCCGTCCTCCATGGCCGCCGCCAGGCCCTTGTTGAGGGCCTCCTTGAAGGCCGTCTTGCTCTTGGCCAGGGCGAAGCCTGCGGGGGCGTCGAAGGACGGGATGTCCGCGGCGCTGACCAGGCCGTACTGCTTTTCGTAGGACTTGGCAGCCTCATAGTCAAGGAAGTGGGCGTCCACGGATCCGCTGTTCACGGCGGAGATGGCCGAGTTGTTGTCCGGGAAGCGGACCAGGTTGGCCGAGCCGAAGTTCTTGACGGCGTACGCTTCCTGAAGCGTTCCCTGGACGACGCCCAGGCGCTTGCCGGCTACACCGTCGGCGTCCTTGATCCCCGAGGCCTTGGTGGTGATGAGCGTCAGGTAGCCGGCAAGGTAACCCTCGGAGAAGTCGACCGTTTCCTTGCGCTTGTCCGTGATGCCGATGGCGGCCACACCGACGTCGAACTGGCCGTTGGCCACCGCCGGAAGGATCGCGGAGAAGTCCTGACCGGTGAAGACCACTTTGTCTACGCCGGCGCGGTGGGCCACGTCCTTGAAGAGCTCCACGTCGAAGCCGGTGAAGTTACCCTGTGCGTCCGTGAAGGTGTACGGCTTGGCGTCGCCCAGGCTGGCCACCCGGACGGTGCCTGGCTCAATCAGGCCGTACGGGTTCGCGGCGGAAGCCGAGCTGGCCGGCGTGGAGCCGCCGCAGCCGGAGAGTGCCAGGATAGCCGCCAGGGCTGCCGCAGCCACCGCTGCCGGGCGGAAGTTTAGTTTGATCACAGCGTTGTCCAATCGTGGGAGGGAAGGCGGTGCTGTCAGGGGCCGCCGAATGTCTTTGGCCGATGGGGGTCTTGCTGAGTCCGGTCTCAGTCTCTACGATTGAGACCGGACTCACATCGATTGCTAGAAATGTAGCGGAACTCACAGTCCGCGTCAACAGCCCTTCTGAAAGGTGAACATGAGCAGTGACGGAGCAAGACGGCGGGACGTAACGGTCGCCGACGTCGCAAAAGCTGCCCAGGTCTCCAAGGCCCAGGCGGCGCGCGCGTTGGGCAACTACGGGGCCGTCAGCGATGACGTCCGCGAACGGGTCCTCGCGGCGGCGGAAGAGCTGGAGTACCGGCCCAACGAACTGGCGCGCAGCATGAACACCGGGAAATCACACACCATCGGCGTTGTGGTGGGCGACATCGAGAACCCGCACTTCGGCCTGGCCACCAGGGGAATCACGGACACCGCCAAAAAGAGCGGGTTCAACGTCATACTGGTCAACACGGACGAGAACACCGCGGCCGAAGTGGACGCTGTCCGCGTGCTGCTCGACAAGCGGGTCGATGGCCTGATCGTCGCTCCGGCGTCGTCGATGGAGACGCAGCATCTGCGGCGGGTCCGCGAATCCGGCCGGCCGCTGGTGCTGCTGGACCGCTCGGCGGGCGGCCTCGACGCGGAGACTGTCGCGGTCGACATGGCCGCCATCTCGTACGAATCCACCCGGTACCTGCTCGACGCCGGGCACCGCAGGGTCGCCTTCATCTCGACAGTTCGCACGGACGCCCGATATACCGCGGGAATGCGGCTTGATTCATCGCAGATCTCGGACCGCCTGGAAGGGATGCGGCGGGCCTTTGCCGACGCGGGACGCGAGTTCCCGGAGGATCTGGTGCGGCTCAACGCCGGCGATGCCGGCTCCATCCGGAACCTCACACGCGAGGTGCTGCTGGGTGCTGACCCCGCCACCGCCGTCGTGGCTTCCGACGGCCTGATTGCCCTCAGCGTGGTGGAAGCCATCCAGGAGCTGGGCCTGCAGATCCCGGACGAGGTGTCGTTCCTGATGTACGACGACTTCGCATGGACCCGACTGACCACGCCACCCCTGACGGTGGTGGCGCAGCCCGTCTACGAGATGGGGGCGGCGGCGGCGAGCGCCCTGATCCGGCAGATCGAGGGGCGCCCGCCACTGGCCCCGGCACCGGAGTTCAATGCGGTGCTGGTCCGCCGGGGCTCGGTGGGCGCCGCCCCGGGCGGCGCCGGCGCGTTAGGTGCGGGACCGGCTCACTCGGCGTCGCCGTCGTCGTCCTTCTCGCCCTCCTTCAGGAGCAGCGCCGTGCCCTGATAGGCGCCCAGCTCCAGGAAGAAGCTGTGCAGGTCATCGACCTGCCCCACGGCCTCGCCGCTGAAGAGATCGTGGACGCTGCTGCCGGGCACCAGGTGGGTGGACTGGATGCTGCCCGCGATGTCCTGGCCGGAGAAGTTGAGCACGGTGGCCTGGAGGTTCCCGTCCCCCAGCCGGTTGACCATGACCAGCAGGCCGCGCTGGGAAACCTCCGGCACGTCCAACAGGGCGCTGGTGGCGATCCCGCTCTGTTCCCGCACGGCAAGGATTTTCTGCAGCCGCCGGGCGAAGGAATCCGGGTCCTTGAGCTGGTCCGGCAACGGGCCGTAGAGGCTGCGGGCACGCGGCATGCCGGAGGATGAAGCCGTCGCCTCCGGGCTGGTGCCCATGATGTCGTGTGCGCCGCGGTTGATCCAGCGGGTGTCGCCCTGCGCGGTGAGCTCCCGCACTTTCTGGCGGTCCAGGGCGGCCACGCCGGTGAGGTCCCAGCCGGAGAGGGCAAAGACGCCGGGCTGCAGGGCGTTGTACATGGACAGCAGGATGTGGACGTCCAGGACCTGCGCCTGCTGTTCGCCGGTGAGGTTCTCCGGGTCCTGGATGCCGAGGGCCGCCATGATGAAGCTCGCCGTCGTGCAGGCGATGCCGTTGGTGGTGAACAGCGCGTTGTACGGAGTGTCCGGACCCGTCAGCCGCTCCCGCAGGGTTTGCTGGACGTGCTCGGCAAGCTCGGCTCCCGTGAGTTCCTGGCCGTTGAGTTCGAACACGTCGTCCTTGTGGCCCGCGGCGAAATGGACCAGTTCATAGGTCAGTTCGTCGTGGTTCTGGAGGGCGTGGACCAGTGATGCCTGGTCGACGCCGATGTCCATGGCCAGCCGCAGTGTCAGGCGCAGGAATTCGGTATCGGCAGTCACCAGCGCGTAGTGGTAAGCCGGCCTGGTCACGAAGTCGTAGGAAAGATCCGGGCCCGCCTCCGACGTGGCCTTGATGTCGTCTATGGTCAGGTTCAGCTCCTGGAACGAGAACCCGCCCACCTTGCGGATCATTGACCCGATCAGCTGGTTGGCCGCCTCGGACAGCGGGTGCCCTTCGGACCAGCCCGGCTGTTCCTCGGCGCTCTTCTCCACACCCAGGAATCCGTTCGCGTCCAGCCGGAGTGCGCCCGTGCCCAGGTCGAGGAGCGAATGTAGGGCGTCGCCGACCACCAGGCGCATACCCGCGAAGGTCGGGTCCAGCCAGTTGATGGACGGCTGGCCGGCCTTGAAGTAGTGCAGGTAGACCCAGCGGCGGGTCTTGCCGGCCGTGTCCACGATGGGCCGGGTGGCGCTCCAGTTGGTCTCCTTGACGCCCGGTTCATAGAAGATCACGCGCTGCAGGCGGCCGATGATGTAGCCGGCCTTTTGCAGCGCCCGCTCGGCGTCCGGGCTGATATTCACCGAATCTTCACCCGCGGGGACGTCGGGCAGCAGGTGCCAGTCCTCTTCCGGGATGTCGATCATGTGGTAGATGCCGGGATAGTCGCGGAAGTTCATCTCGGCGAGCCTGAAGTCGGCCCCCTTGCCGGTGTGGCCAGGAACGATGTCATCGATCACGGTGCCGTCATGGTCGGCGGCCACCTCGCACATCTTGCGGAATTCGTCCTCGGTGCCGAACACCGGGTCGATGGCCATGCTGATGCGGTCGAAGTGCCCGTCCACGCTCGGCGTCTGGGACCAGCCGCTGATGCCGCCGGCGAGCTTGACGGGGCCGGTGTGCAGGCCCCGGATCCCGATCTCCCGGAACGCGTCCCACAACTCAGGATCCCCCAGGGCCGAGAGGAAGGACTGGCCCGGGCGGGTGATGAAGGACAGTGGGTAGGCGGTGAACCAGACGGGTGCGCGTTCCACGGCGGCCCGCGGGTTGGGGTGGGCATACGAGTTCTGCCACATGCTGGCCTGCCCGGAGAGCTGCCGCGCCATCACGTTCGCGTCCCCCAGCATCGCCTGGTTCCGCAGCCACTCGACGTAGGCGGCGTTGCGCCCGTCGAACTCGAGCGATGGGCGGTCGGCGAAGAACTGACGACGGCGGGCGATGGGCCTCAGCGCCTTGGGACGGGCCGGATAGAACTGCTCATCGTAGGTGATGTCGCCTGCTTCGGTAGCCTCGGGCACTTCGCCGACTTCCGGTGCTTCCGCCGCGGGCGCTTCGGGCGCACCGTCCACCGGCGCTTCGGGCGCTTCGTCCGCTGAGCCGGTCGCTTCGACGGCGGAGGAGCCGGTCAGGCCGGCCGGGGCCGGATCGAATCCGTCGGGCGCCACGGCCAGATCGTCGTCTGCTGAAACGCTCTTGTTGAAGCTTGCTTCCCGCACAGATTGCTCCTTTATCGGTGGTTCCTGCGTGGCACCTTCCCGAGGTGTTCTTCAGTCTTCCCGTACCCCGGCGCCTTGAGAGTATTCATTTGTCGGCTTAGCCCACCGTATGTCGAGTGCCGCAGGAATAGCGACTATTTGACATCGCGGTTCTCCCCCGCGGGCGGGGCGGGCAGCACCTACTGGGGCGCCTGAGGCGCCGGCGTGCGGAAACGGCCCCGGACTCTGCGCCGCCTATGCGCTGAGGCTCCAGTGGACCCGGATTGCCTCTGCAATTGGGCCGGCGGTGACGTCCACGCGGAAAGCAACGGGCGCCGTCCCTGTCTCTTCGACTATCGCGTCGCGGTACACGCGGCCGCAGGCGGGACAGAGGGTGTGGAGGTCCTCATCCGCGGGCCATTCCGCCAGGCCAGCGGGGACGGCGGTGTTTGCTCCGGCGTGAACGGGGACGCCATCTGAGTTTGCCTGGATCAGTCCGTCCTGGCTGACGGTGTTGCCGCACACGCAGGTGATGGTGGTGACATCATGACCGGTGACGACGGCGGTTTCAGCGTCCACAATGAGCTCCCCGGTACTGGAGGCGACTTTCTGCTATTAGCATATGCCCGCCGAAACGTACGGTCGCCTATGTATTGACGAACGGCCCGGGCACGCCTTTCGTAGAAAGGCATGCCCGGTTGTAGTTCCTTACATTTCCGGGGCCTGACAGTAACGGCCAGCGGGTTGCCGTTGGGAGGGCCCTGATGTGAGTTCCGGTCCCCGGCCTGGTCGTCGAGCATGGTGATGCGTCGGCCGTCCACCTCGGCCCTCTCAGGCATGATCACTGCTCGAGTTCGACCAGATAGAGGCCAGCCGGGACGAGCTGCGCCGTATAGCGGAGAACGAGCGCCAGGAGTGGGCGGCCGAAAGCCAGCGCCTGCAGGGACAGTTGCATTCCCTGCGCGCCGAACTTGCTCAGGCAGAAGGCCAGCTGGTGAGTTCCCGCGCTTCAGCCGCTTTGCAGGAGGTCGGGGTCTTCGACTTCGAGCATCCCGCACAGCACTCCGCGCACCTGGTCGCGAGGCTGGCTGCGCTACGTGCCCAGTACAAGGAAAATGGCCCGAGCCAAGCAGGCCATCCATGCCACCTCCAACTTCACGTTCAACAACTCCCCAAAGCAGGGCGAGAAGTTCGTGAACCAGATGTCCACCATCGTGCTGCGCGCCTACAACGCCGAAGCCGAAAACTGTGCAAAAACCGAAGCCGCCAATCTGGCCACCGCAACCTCCCGCCTCACGAAAGCCAAAGCGCAGATCGAACGCCATGGCACCATGATCAAACCTGCGCGTCGATGAGCACTGCCATCACCTGCACCTCCAGGAAATGGCTCTCGCCGCCGAACACCTTCAGGCCCTGGCAGCGGAGAAAGAAATTGAGCGAGCCCGCCGCGAAGACCTGCGCAAGCAGAAGAAGGCCGAAGCCGAGCTGGCCGCTGCGCGACAGAAGCTCGCCAAAGAACGTGCCATGCACCAGGCGACCCTTGACGCGGTCATCGCGAACGGCGACCTCGAAGGCGCCGAACGCATGCGGGCGAAAATTGCTGAAGACGAACTCGCTCTGCAAGACGTCGAACGGCGCGCGGCGAACATCCGTGCTGGCTACGTGTACGTTATTTTCAACATTGGCGCCTTCGGAGAGAACATGGTCAAAATCGGCATGTCCCGGCGTCTGGAACCTATGGACCGGGTCAACGAACTCGGCGACGCCTCCGTGCCATTCCGCTTCGACATGCACGCCCCCGGCCGGCACCTCGCGGAAACCGAACTGTCTGACATGCTCAAGATCAGTCGAGGCACCCTCCGGGAAGCAATGCGTCAGCTGGAGCAGGAGGGCCTGCTGTCTTCGGGGCTGCGGGGCCGGCTTTCCGTCCGCCACCTGGACGCCAAGGAAATCCGGGACATCTTCTCTGTGCGGGCGGCCCTGGAATCCTTGGCCGCACGCACCCTATGCGAACTGCCCGACCGACGACACGCCATTCGAACTCTCCGCACCGCCACCGCCGCCATGGAAGCCGCAACCCACGGCACCATGGAGGAACGGGTCGAAACCGATATGGACTTCCACCGCACCATGTGCCGCCTCGCCGGCAACGAGACCCTGCTGCACTCGTGGGAATCCCTGGAAGGATCCATCCGGATGTCCATCATGTTCGCCGGACTCGAAAAGGGCGTCCGGAACATGAGCGTGGACCGGCACAACGACATCGTCGCCGCCATCGAAACCGGCGACGCCACCCTGGCCCGCAACACTATCCGCGAACACATGGACTCCGCCGCCGACAACCTCGTGGCTTAGGACGGCCGCTCCGATCGTCAGGCACCTGACCATTCAGGCTCGCTCGGTCCCCCGGGGACTCATCTGCCCGGAGCTGACTTACGTGACTCTTCACCCCTCACACGGCGGATCCTCTCACAGCACTCAGCTGTTGGATCCCGCTCGTCTCAGACTGCGACAAAAAATTTCTCTTGACCGGTAAGGAGGGCACGCATGTGCGAACGATCACTCCCCAAGATTCCCTTCGACTTTGCAGTACTCAATTGGGGCGCGCTCCGGCAAGGCGACCCTATCCTCTTCGAATTCGCGGGAGGCCAGCAGACATCCGCCATCGTGGATGAAGTGTTTCACCAAGGCAACATCCTGTGGATCTGGCCCCGGCAGTCCAGCTCCAGGCAGCTGATCCACATGTTGGAAGTGGCACAGATAAGGTGCCGTACCGCCGACTTCAGTGCCGCTCGGATCGCCGGTTTGCTGAAGGCACCGCGGTCTACGCCGCCGAACGCCTAATGCGTATCAATCGTGGCAGTTTGACGCTGAAGTCATAGTGGGGAGTGGGCGACTTCTTGAAGCTCGTGGTTGTCCCTTTGGTGAGTTGACGGCCAGCTCCCCCAGCTTTGACCAGCCGTCCACTTTGACGTTTATGATGTCCGGCGTCGCGGTGAGATAGGCAGGCAGTTTCTCGGTGGCGTCCTTGAAGTGCTCTGATTGCACGTGCGTTGCGCCGGACTCGTCGTCCCGGAAGGCCTCGATCAAGACGTAGGTGTGCGGTTCTTCGAGCGAGCGGGACCACTCGAAGAACAGGCACCCCTCTTCTGCGTTGGTGGCATCGGTGAAGTCCTTCGAGATTTGTGGCCACGAATCGGCGTGCTCCGGCTTGACGGGGAATTTTGCGGTGATGAAGATCAATTTTCGGGTTCCTTTGCTGGCCTACCGCGTGGCGCGGTCTGGTCGGGTGAGGTGGTGGTCAGGCGGTCTGTACGGGCTGGTTCGAGTCTTCCGTTGCTGGTACACCTGACGGTTTGACGAGAAGGGTCTGGAGCCGGCCGCCGAGAACGGCCGAGGCCCATCCCAGTCCGGCGCCGATGGTGAGTGACAGCACGGTTGGCCAGAGTGAGATTTCTGTGCCGAACAGTGCAGCGGTGCCGGCGAAGGCTGCATCGCAATTACCACGATGCTCGCAAAAGTGCCGGAATAGACTAAGCCATCGAATCGATCATCATCGGAGCTGTCGTTGCTCTTGCCTGCAAAGCTGCAGCTCCAACCCCTTAAAGGACTCTTACGGTGCCATCTGAAACCCCTCATATCGCCATACACGGCGAGCAATTGCCATACCTGGTCGGAGCCGTCTCTGCTGGTGGCGGGAGCATAGTCCGTATCGAGGACCAACCCGAGGGACTCGTGCTCGATCACGGCAACGACAAGGCTGCCCTGCAAGGCGTACTCGATGCCACTCCGTCAATACGCTGGGTACAGCTGCCGTCGGCTGGCATTGAGGCTTATGCTTCCGCCATGACCGCGCATCCGGACAAGATGTGGACAAGCGCGAAGGGCGCTTACGCCAAACCGGTCGCCGAGCATGCCCTGGCCCTAACACTCGCTCTTCTGAGGAACCTGCCCGAAAGGGTATCGGCCGCGAGCTGGGGCGAGCCGGCAGGAACAAGCCTGCATGGCCTGACCGCCACAATCATCGGCGCAGGAGGAATCGGGATGGAAATACTCCGGCTCTTTAAAACCTTCGACATGGAGGTTGACGTCGTCCGTCGAAGCCGGCTGCCGGTGCCCGGCGCTCGACGCACTACGACTACCAAAGACCTGCGAGAGCTGCTGCCGCAGGCCGACGTAGTCGTGCTTGCAGCAGCCCTGACCGATGGCTCCCGGAATCTCATCGGCAAAAATGAGCTGCGTGCCATGAAACGCGAATCAATCTTGGTGAATATTGCAAGGGGTGGCCTGATCGACACTGCGGCCCTCACCGAGGCCCTTGCCAGTGGAAGCATCAAGGGAGCCGGTCTCGACGTCACCGACCCCGAGCCGCTGCCAGCAGGGCACCCTCTGTGGCACGAACCCAGAGCAATCATCACGCCCCACACTGCCGACACTCTTGAAATGGTCCGCCCCTCCTTGCCGCGCGGGTCCGCACCAATGTTCGCCGCTTCCGTGGTGGCCATGAACTTGAAGGCCTTGTAGACCCCGAAGCAGGATACTGACACCAGGGGGTTGGCACTGTCTGGGTCAGGCTGACGAAAGAACTTGTGCCGGCAGCGTGGAAGGCAAGATGCCTGAGGAAGCCCGCAATGGAGGCCGGTGCGAACGGAGCACGCAGAAAGCTCCGAATTTGTCGGCGGGACGATTAGATCTTTCGAGTAAGGCGATTGCGTGAGTTGGACAGGTGCAGTCGCATGGCGGCGCGGGCGGAATCCACGTCGCCGTCGGCGATGGCCTCGGCAATGGCTGCATGTTCCCGGCAGATGACCTCATCGGGGCCAACGGTTCCGGCCATGTCCGGAGAAGTGAGGCGGTGCGCAGGGTAGGCGATGATACCCGGCCCCAGGGAATCGAGCAGTTCGCCATAGAAGCGGTTGCCGGTTGCCCGCGCCACGCGCCGGTGGAAGTCAAAATCCGCTTCCAACAGCTGACGGGTCTGTGCAGGGACGCTCCGCATGGCCGCTGCAGCCCTCACAATGCCGTCGGCTTCAGCATCCGATCGCTGAGCTGCCGCAAGCCCGGCGGCTTCCACCTCAACGCCCAACCGGAATCCGATAAGTTCGGCAACGTCCTGGGGCGTGTTAACTGTGGACATGTCCATCCCGGCCCTGCGTTCGGCCGGGACCATCAGCACGAACGATCCCTTGCCTTGGTGGGTTTCCACCAGCCCCGCCGCCTGCATCCGGGACACTGCTTCGCGGACTACGGTCCTGCTGACACCAAAGCGCTCCATCAACGTGCTCTCGGACGGTATCTTCATTCCGGGCATCAGCGAACCCGACCGTATGTCGTCCATGAGTGCTTCCATGAGCTGCTGGGCGAGGTTGAAACCGGGTTTCGCGGTGAGGGCGCTCTTTGTGGTCCCTGGCAATTCATCACTCCAAAACAAGATTGGGGGTGCACTTCGGTGCACCCCCAATCTAGCCTGCTTCCTGGTGGACAATGCAGGAGCTAGCGTTGCCGTATACAGTCCGGCTTAGCTGGCACTGCCAAAGCTGATCTGGTCCGTGGTCCAGACGCGTGCCTGCTCACTCAGTGAGAAGCCCAGGCCTGGCCGTGCCGGAACGATCATCCTGCCGCCCCGGATCTCAAGCTTCTCGTTGAACAGGGGCTCCAGCCATTCGAAATGCTCCACCCAGGGGTCGATCTCGTAGGCGGCCGACAGATGTAGATGGATCTCCATGGCAAAGTGCGGGGCCATGCGGATCCCAGCCTCCCCGCCCAGGGCCATGATCTTCAGGAACGGGGTAATGCCGCCCACGCGCGGGGCATCCGGCTGCATGAAATCCACGGAGCCGGCCTTGATGAGTGCCCGGTGCTCGGCGGCGCTGGTCAGCATCTCTCCGGTAGCGATCGGTGTGGCCAGTTCGCGGGCAAGCGCGGCGTGGCCCTCAGCGTCATAGGCGTCCAGCGGCTCTTCGATCCAGGTGAGGTCGAATTCCTCCAACTGCCGGCCCACCCGGATTGCGGTGCTCCGGTTCCACTGCTGATTGGCGTCAACCATCATCGGAAACTGATCGCCCAACAGCTCACGCATTGCACGCACCCGGCGGATGTCCACGGAAGTGTCCGGCTGTCCTACCTTGATCTTGATTCCGCCGATGCCGCGCTCCCGGGAGGCTTCGGCGTTGGCCAGAATCTCTTCCACGGACATCGACAGGTAGCCGCCGGAGGTGTTGTAGCACTGGACCGAATCCCGGTGCGCACCCAGGAGCTTGGCCAGCGGAAGCCCCGCGCGCTTGGCCTTCAAGTCCCACAGGGCGATGTCAATGGCCGCGATGGCCTGGGTGGACAGGCCGCTGCGGCCCACTGAGGCGCCCGCCCAGACGAGCTTGGTCCACAGGCGCTGGATGTCGCTGGGATCTTCCCCGAGCAGTTCGGGTGCAATTTCCTTGGCGTGGGCGAACAGTCCCTGCCCTCCGGCGCGCTTGGAATAGCTGTAGCCGACGCCTGACAGGCCGGACTCCGTGCGGATTTCGGCGAAAAGGAACGCGATCTCGGTCAATGGCTTCTGGCGGCCCGTAAGGACCTTGGCATCGCTGATCGGTGCGGCCAGCGGAAGGAAGGCCAGAGACAAATCAACGCCGGTGATCCTGTCAGTGGTCGCTTCGCCCGGCAGGAGACCAGCGAAGTGCTGCTCGTTGACGCTGGTGGTTTCGGTGGCATTGGTAAGGGTTAGGAAAGAGCTGGTGCCCATGTGAAGTGTCCTCTCTGACTCTCATCGGTCAACTCATCGTATGAGTTGGAAACTTATATGACAAGTCTTGCTTTGTGACTCAGATCATGACTACTCTGCTGGGGAGCCATCCCGTTTGGGGGATTTCAATCCCTATGAATGGGATTATTTCAGGTCATTCCGGACAACGATGTTGAGGAGCACCAGTCATGTCAACCACCGAAACCGCGAACCCGAGTCCCCCAAGCAAGAAGCAAGTCGTCCGGGCCGTTATCGCGTCCACCGTCGGCACCGCCGTCGAGTGGTATGACTTCATTTTGTTCGGGACCGCATCAGCACTTGTGTTCAATGGGCTGTTCTTCCCCGACCTTGACCCCATGCTCGGTACGGTCGCCGCGTTTGCAACCAATGCCGTCGGGTTCCTCGTCCGCCCTCTGGGGGGATTCATTTTCGGCACCTTGGGCGACCGGTTCGGCCGCCGCTCGATACTGATCTTCACACTGATCATGATGGGCCTGGCCACCACCGCCATGGGGCTGCTCCCCACCTACAACCAAGTGGGACTCCTGGCGCCGATACTGCTGCTCGGCCTCCGCATGATCCAAGGCCTCGGTGCCGGGGCCGAATTCGCCGGAGCCGTCATCATGGTTGCAGAGTTCGCGCCGCCAAAGCACAGGACCCTACTGACGAGCCTCCCGGGGTGGGGCAACGCCATCGGCCTCGTCCTGGGCGCGGCAATCTTCTCCTTCCTCACGGCAGTCCTCAATGACGAGCAGCTGCACGCCTGGGGCTGGAGGATCCCGTTCCTCCTGGGCGCAGTCGGCATCCTGGTCGGCTTGTGGGTGCGGCTCGGGGTCATGGAAAGCCCGGAATTCGTCGCAATGCGGAAAAGTGGCAACGCTGAGAAGCGTCAGCCGATGAAGGAAGTGTTCAAGAAGCACCCCAAGAGCTTCCTCACCTCGATGGCAGCCGTCGTCGCCGAAAACGGGACCAGCTACCTGGTGAAGACCTTCATCATCACCTACATCGCATCGTTCCTGCTTTTGGACAAGAATCTTGGGCTCAACGCCATTCTCGTGGCCTCCACAATCAGCCTGGCCACAACCCCCGTCTTCGGATACCTCGGGGACCGGTTTGGTGTCACCCGCGTCTACCTGTGTGCAACGGCCTTTATCTTCGTGTTCGCCGTCCCCTTCTTCTGGCTCATCGGTACCGGATCCACCTTCCTGATCTACGCCGCGATCATCCTGATGTACAACTTTGGAGTCAGGGCCCTCGGCGCGAACCAGGGAGCGCTGCTGTCGGGCTTGTTTCCGACGCGCGTCCGATACAGCGGCGTGGCATCTTCCCGCGAGGTCGCAGCGGCCCTGTCGGGCGGCCTTTCACCGGTCATCGGTACCGCGCTACTGGCCTGGACGGGCCAATACTGGCCCGTTGCCCTCTACGTCATGGGCCTGTGCGCCATTACGTTCCTAGCCACTAGGCATGGGGTCAAGAGTGTGGAAGGCAACAGCTTCAACTCGCTCGATGACGCTGAACTCGATGCCGAGGCATCACTGAAGGCATAGCCGCCGGTGCCCCCACCAGCAATCCAGTCGCCGGAAAGGTGACGGCCTCTTGGAAGTGCCGCGCTTTCAAGGCCCCGCTGATTCCCTCAGGCGACAGCGGGGCCTTGCCGTATCCCACGATCGGACGCGCGACACGCTGTCGGCAGGGACTCCAGCCGGACAGCGACCAGGAGATGCGGCATCCCTGTTCTGCCATCTCCGTTTCACTCAACTATCCCATTAATCGGGAACTGGTAGCATTTTTCGGGACGGTGAAGTATCTTGCTGCTAAGGCGCAGTTCAGAATGAATGGTTCGCGGGTGCCGTCTCGGCTGGAGTGCATAACGCCCTGTGCAGCCATTAGTCCTGTTTCCCCGAAGGAAGAAAGAATGATGATCCTGGACCAGCATGTTGAGATGACCGAACCGGCAGCCCTGCCTTATGGCTCATCGACCATTACAGGTGTTGAAATCTACGAACTCGACATCCCTTTTGACGACGGCAGCCGCGGGTACGGAGCCCGTTCCGGCCGATGGAACCAGTTCGACAGCATCATTGTGCGGGTCACGACAGCTGACGGTATCAGCGGCTGGGGTGAATGCTTTGCCTATGGTTGCCGTTCCGCCGTCGCCGAGGCCTTTCGCACCATGGTCGTCCCCCTCGTCGTGGGACAGGACGCCGCCGACGTCCCGGGTCTGATGCGGCAGGTGCAGCAGAAACTCCACCTGTTCGGCCGCTACGGCATCGTCATGTTCGCAATCTCAGGTGTCGACATCGCCCTGTGGGACAGGAAAGCACGGTCCGCAGGAGTGCCCCTCGGGGCGCTGCTCAGTGGGCGTAAGCGCTCCGAGGTCCCCGCTTACGCCAGCCTCGTGCACTACGGCCAGGCGGACGTCGTCCGGGACCGGGCACGGCACGCCGTTGAGGGCGGACACACATCCGTGAAGATGCACGAAACGGCACTGGAGATCATCCGCGCCGGACGCGAAGGCGCCGGGACCGAACTGACCGTTGACGCGAACTGTGCATGGAACCTGGAGGAGGCACGTCAGCTGGTGCCTGAGTTCGAAGCCCTCGGCATTGATTGGCTCGAAGAACCCATATATCCCCCGGAGGACTTCGAAACACTGGCCCAACTGGCCGCGGACACCACCATCCCGATCTCCGCGGGCGAGAACGCCTGCACCCGCTACGAGTTCCGCAAGATGATGCAGGCCAATTGCGTCCGGCACCCTCAACCCTCCGTGACCAAGATCGGCGGCATCAGCGAATTCATGGCCGTCCTGCAGGAAGCCGAGGAGCGCGGTGTGGTCTGCATGCCACATTCGCCCTATTTCGGCCCGGGATACTGGGCAACACTCCAGCTGCTCTCGGCCGTTCCCGGCAACCCCCAGCTCGAGTACCTCTATGTCGAACCCGAAGCCTTTCCGGGCCTGGGAACGCCAACCCCGCACGAGGGCCATGTCCGCATCCCGGATGCGCCGGGAACCGGCTTTGAACCTGATTGGAAGGTCCTGAAGGCGTACACCCCGGCTGAGCGGCCCGGCACCAACCACTAATTGACAAGACCGCAGGAAAAACGTGGATCACGTTCGCGTCCCATAGCACCCTCCAGCGCTGCCGCTTCCGAGATGACGTCGCCAGCACCGCTCTACCGAACACCGCCTGAGACCGGCGCTCATCCCGGGCCCGTCCTTTAGGCGCCCCGCACATAAGACAGCTCCCGGTGGTTGCCGGGAACTTCCAAGGAACGGATACAACGATTTCTGCCACGATGACGGAAAGCTCACCCGCAGTCGGCAACGACAGGTTGACCCTACGTTTCCTCACATCACCCCAAGACATGGACCATGATGGGGGCCAGGTGCAAGCAGGCCGGGTCCTTGAATGGATCGACCGTGCCGGCTACTCCTGCGCCGTCGCGTGGAGCGGCAGTTACTGCGTCACCGCCTACGTCGGCAACGTTCACTACGACGGGACTATAGGCCCCGGCGACGTCGTTGAAGTCGATGCCAGAATCATCCACACCGGCAAGTCCAGCATCCACGTTCTGGTCTCAGTACACGCACGATCCCTGAGAGAAGCCGAATACAGCCGCGCCATGCACTGCATCCTCGTCTTCGTCGCAGTGGACGAGCAAGGCAAAGCCCACCGGGTCAGGCCGTGGCACCCCGCCACTGAGGATGACTCCGCCAGACAGCGGCTTGCCTTAGAGCGCATCCCCGTGCGCATGCGGATCAAAGAGGCCATGCTGGCAGAGCACTACTCCCTTCAGGGAACAACACCCCGGAGCCCACTTCGCTTCCTCGCCGGTTCCGACATCGCCAACTGGGCAGGAAACGCCCACGGTGGAACCGTCATGCGCTGGATCGACGAAGCCGCGGAAGCCTGCACGGCGCTCCTCAGCCCTAACGGAGCACGGGCAAGGTATTCCGGCGGTATTCACTTCCACCATCCGATTCGCATCGGACAGATCGTGGAAGTTGACGCCAGAGCCATTCTGGTCGCCGGGCAAGACATCCATATCAGCGTCCTGGTACGTTCCGCACCTCCGCAGCACCCGGAACAGCTATCCCTCACGACCCGCTGCATGATGATCTTTACAGCAGACGGTGGCCCCACAGGCTTGCAATCCATCCACGAACGCACCGCCGAAGACCGCCGACTGGCCGCTCACGCACGGGAAATCGCCAGCATGAGGAGCGAGCTCACAACGATCAGCGATCACCTCATCCGCGCGGGGGCAACCGTCCCGTGAGAACGCCAGCCCCGCTCAGAGGTTCGCTTTGGGAGACACCTGGCGAACTGGAAGCGGTGCCAGAAGGTCAAAACGGCACTCCCGACTCGGCTTAGGGCTTCATGCAAGCGGCGGTCGGCCACGCCACACAGGCGTATCCACTTGCCCGTGCGATCGTGGCTCACAGACGCCGGCCCTTTGCATGGAGCGGTTCTTTGGGTCCACAGTCTCCTGCGCTTATCCCGGTCGACGGCGTTGCCATTGTACGGTAATGGCATCGTGCAGGGTACTGCGTTCCGCTTCGCCGGGCTCCTGCGCGTCCGTCGTCAGGCCGTCCGCGAGGGCCGTACGCCCAGGCCTACCTGTAGGCAACCACCGCCGCAACTCAGCCAGCACCCCAGCGTTCATGGCCGTTCTGGTCATGGCGTCGGGGGACGCGATCCATGGGATCAGACCCCCCGTAAGACTGCTCGCCACGTCCAGAACGCTTCGGCGAGCGTTAGTCGGTTTCCGGACCGCAGCAAAAGTGGCAGTGGGGCTCACATGCCAGGAGGTCGGCCACCTCGACCAACTTGGGCCTGACCCGGGCGCCGGATTTCGCATCCCCAGCGTGTTCCTGGCGGCGCTGATTTTCAATGAGGCCGTTCAGCATGGTGTCTCGATCTCCATCCTGTAGGCGTAGGTTCGGGTTTCATCAGGGAGCAGATGCTCCAGGTCTGCCCGGTTCCCTTCATCGCCCCTCCAATCACCGGGAGCCGGCAGGCCGCGCCATGGTTCGATGCAGAGGAAACCGCCTTCGTTGGGCGACCACAGCGCCAGCTGTCGGAAGCCGGTCCAGCTCAGGTGGATGGCGCGTCCGCTGGGGGACCGATATTGCACCGAGGAACTGCGGACCGTCTCAAGAATGATGGCGCCATCGGCGAACCTGCCGGGTGCGAGCTGGATTGCCCCGGCGGCAAGGGATGCATCTGCGAAGGATTCGGGCAGCAGGAGATTGTCCCGGGTTCTGCGGGTGGGGTGGGGCTCCGGCTGGTCGAAAATGAGCGTGTGCTCGTCGGCAGCGGTTTGGGGCTCCAGGGGCCAGTTGAAGGCCGGGTGTGAGCCGATGCCGAAGGGCGCGGTCTCCTTCCCGCGGTTATGCACCCGGAAGCTAATAAGCACACCTTTATCCGTCAGGTGGTAGTCGACCTCCAGCCGAAAACGGAACGGGTACTGTCCCCGTGTAGCGGGCGAATCCTCCAAGGCGAACGTGACGTGGTCACGTCCCTGGTCCGTGACTTCGAAGGCGAGATCCCGTGCGAAGCCGTGATGGCCCAGAGGATATTCCTGGCCGTTCACCCTGATCAGATCGTCCGGGTGCCGGCAGATTGCCGGGAATAGTACCGGGGCGTGCCTGGGCCAGGCAGGTCCGGCCTGCCAAAGGTATTCGTGCCCGTCCGGCCCGGTCAGGGATTGAAGTTCGGCTCCGCGAAGGGCGGCTGTCAGTTTGATGCCGTCCCGTGACAGCTCGATCTGCCTGTGCATCAGGGTAGGCATCGGGGCACACCCTGAACGGTCGGCCCGACGCACTCCTCGGTCTTCATTAACGCTCCTGCCTGCTACAGACTGTGCAGGGAGACAGGGAAGTCCGTGTAGGACCCTGGGTTGGCCGGGGGGTGGGGTTCCACCTGGGGTGCCCGTGCCTGTGCCGCCATTCCGCCGTCGATATTGAAGACCTGGCCGGTGATGTAGTCGGACTCGCTGGAACTGAGGAAAACGACGGCCTGGGCGACGTCGAGCGGGGTTCCCTGGCGGCCGAGCGGGATTTGTGCGTGCTGCAGGTTTCCGGAGTCCCAGTCCATGCGCCCGCCCTGGACGTTGATGGAGCCGGGCCGGATCGCGTTGGCACGGATGCCCCAGGGCGCAAGGTCCACGGCAATGGCGCGAGTAAAGGACTCCATGGCCCCCTTGACGGCGTCGTACGGGATTTGTTCGCGGTGTGCCCGGGCGGCGCCATGGGAGCTGATGTTCACGATGCTTCCGGGAAGACCCTCCGAAGCCAGCCGACGCGCCATGCGCTGTGAGCACGCGAAGAACATGGTCGTGTTCGCCGAAATGAATCGCTGCCACTGGGTGGGCTCGACGCCGAGAAACGGCTGGAAACAGGATTCGCTGATCCGGGTGTAGGCGTTGTTGACGAGCACGTCGACAGGTCCGAGTGCAGACTCGATCTCCGCGAAGAGCCGGTCCACATCCTGGATGTCCGTCAGGTCACCTGCAGCAGGGTGGGCCCTACCACCCGCCTCGATGATCCGCTTGCACAGTTCCTTTGCCCCGGCCGAGTCAATATCGGCCACAGCAACGGCTGCGCCCTCTTCCGCCAAGCGCAGCGCGATGGCTGCGCCGATGTTGTGTGCCGCTCCGGTAACCAGAGCGACCCTGCCCTCCAGCCGGCCCTGTGAGGCCAGCGGGCCCCGCTGTTCATTGCTGTTCATGCATGACGTCCTTGTCTGTGTGACCCCAAGCTGATGATGCTCATGAGGGGTGACCGGGCTCTAATTATCCATGAAAGGTACACCGCCTGTCCCGATCAACGCAATGTTATCCCAGCGAACGGGAAAAATTTGCAATCCTGAGAATTGCCGCTTGGGCCGCCGGTGCCGATGGAACGCGTACTCTCTGCGTATCAGCGGTCGACTGGCTGGGCGGGCGGCACGAACCAAAGCCGCGGCGCGCTGTCCCGGATAGGCCCGGGCATCAAAAGGGGGTCGCGCTTTGGACTGGTTCCCTACGGATTGCGCACGCATCTCGATCGAAACCAATCCACGCCCCGAATACCAAGGCCTTCTCATCCCGATAATCGGGACGAGTTCCGCTTATCTGGAACTTTGGGTTGTGATCCGAGTAACAGTGCGCTACCTTTGAATCAGAGAATCCCATTCACCATTGGATTGTCCCATTTATCGGGACGGTGAGGATTCAAATCGGATATGAACAGTGGTGTTCACGTCTTTTAGGAAGGTTCTTATGACAATCTCAGCCCACAAGCTCGGAACGGACCGCAGCCTCGGTCCGGTCCCCAAGCCTGGTTTGATCTATTTCTTCGGCGCCTTGGGCGGCATTCTCTTCGGTTACGAAACCGGCATCATCGCCGGAGCCCTTTCGTATATCCATGCCACTCCCGGATTTTCCGGGAGCGCCCTGAGCACCGGCATGATCGTGGGCGGCATCTCGATTGGTGCCATCATCGGGGCCGTCACTGCCGGCCGCCTGTCCGACCGCATCGGCCGGCGCCGAGTCATTCTTATTCTGGGCATCATCTTCATCGTGGGTTCCCTGGCCTGTTCCGTAGTACCCAACGACGGGCTGCTGATTGCCGGACGCATTTTCCTGGGGCTCGGCGTGGGCGGTTCCTCGGCGCTCGTTCCGGTCTACCTGTCCGAAATGGCCCCCGCTAAGGCACGCGGCCGCCTGGCAGGGCTGAACCAGCTGATGATTGTCACCGGCCTGCTGCTGGGCTACGGTGTCAACTTCCTCCTGGCAGGCTCAGGCGACTGGCGCCTGATGCTCGCCAGCGGTGCGCTGCCGGCAGTACTCCTCGTGGCAGGGCTTCCGTTCCTGCCCGAGAGCCCCCGCTGGCTGATGACCAAAGGACGCCGCGACGAGGCGGCCCGCCTGCTGTACGCCACCCGGTCCGCTGAGGAAGCAGCTGCCGACATCGAAGCCATCACGCGGGTAGAGGCTCAGAGTTCACGCTGGGAGCTACTGGCGAAGTGGGTTCGCCCCGCCGTCATCGTCGGCATTGGCGTCCCCATCCTCTGCCAGGCAACAGGCGTCAACATGGTCACGTACTATGCGCCCACAATCTTCGACAGCCTGAAACTGCCGCACGAAAACGCGCTGCTCTTCACCATCATTCTGGGCACCATCAAGGTGATCTCCGTGGTCATCGGCCTCCAGTTCATTGACCGCGTAGGCCGCAAGAAACTGCTGGTCGGCGGAAGCGCCTGCATGGCTGTGTGCATGGCCTGGATGGCCTTCGAGGCAAGCAAGGGCGACCAGATCAACCCCCTATCGATGCTCGTGGCCATGTCGGTCATGTTCGTCAGCTACTCCCTCACCTGGGGGCCGGTGAACTGGGTCGTACTCGGCGAGATCTTCCCCCTCCGCGTCCGTGGTGCTGCGATGGGCATGGCAAGCATGGTTACCTGGTTCGCCACCCTCGCCATCACCCTCGGATTCCCTCTGCTGCGAGAGGCCCTTGGCCTGGCGGGAACGATGCAACTCTTCGTCGTATGCAACATCCTCGGATTCCTGTTCTCCCTCAAGTTCGTCCGGGAAACCAAGGGCCGCAGCCTCGAGCAGATCGAACAGGACCTCCACGATCGCCACAACGCCAAGGTCGCTGCATCTGCATAGCACTAAAGGCGAAGGGGAAGGTGCTGGAGCGGCGCAACCGCACCAGCACCTTTCCGTTGTCGATACGGGCAGCAGCTGAATCGACGTTCGGACAGAAGCGCCTCGGGCGCGTTGATACGGGCAATATGCCAAGGGCCGGGACAACGGGAAGGAAATGCCATGAGGTACGCGCATATTGAACACGAGGGCCGGCGATATGCGGCCGTGGAAGCAGACGGAGGCTGGGCCGAGCTCGACGGGGATCTGGCGCAGGTTTTCGCCGGGCGGCAGGTCACAGCGAAGAAAGAAGCCGCGGCCGTCAAGAAGCCACGATTCCTGGCACCTTACGCAGGAGGCACGATCTTCGGTATCGGACTGAACTACCGGCAGACCATCGAGGAGATGGGTTTTCCCTTGCCGACGGAACCCTACCTGTTCCCCAAGCTCGCCAATAGTGTCACCGGTCCCGACGCACCCGTGGTCGCCGATCCGGAAGTCAGCCGCGAAGTCGACTGGGAGGGAGAGCTCGCAGTCATTATCGGCCGGCCGGCGTTCAGGGTCCCGGCCGAGGACGCCATGGACTACGTCTGGGGATACACGGCAGCCAATGACGTCTCGGCGCGCGACGTTCAGCGCGCAGACCCACAATGGGTGCGCGGCAAGGGACTGGACACCTTCTGTCCCTTGGGCCCCGTGGCCGTCACGCGTGACGAAATTCCAGATCCCCACGACATCCGCATCCGTACTTGGGTGGATGGCGAACTGGTGCAGGACGGCAACACCTCTGACATGCTCTTCCGCATCCCGACGCTGATCGAGTACCTCAGCAGATACTTCACCCTGCAGCCAGGGGACATCATCCTGACCGGAACCCCCTCGGGATGCGGCGGTTTCATGGATCCCCCCCGCTTTGTCCGGCCAGGCAGCGACATGCGAGTTGAAGTCTCGGACGTCGGAACGCTCCACAACCAGGTCGTCGCCGCGCCTTGAGACATAACAGATGCTCGGCGGCCGCACCCGGCTCGCATCCCGGATTCGGGTGACTCAGCGCGAGCTCTCTTTCCTGCAGTCAGACGGGCTCGCGCACCACAGCGCCCCCTGGACTGCCCGCGGCCGGTTGGCAGCTGGCTTTACGAGTCCCGATGATCGGGACTATGATCGCATTATCGGCATACGCCGGGATGACGGAAGAGGAGCGCGCATGGCAGCCACCACGGTGGGCAAGGGGTCGTTGGACCGCGGACTGGAGTTATTTAACCATCTGGCGCAAACCGGAGAATCATCGACTGCGGACCTCATCAAGGCGATGGGCATGAGCCGCAGTGCCATGTACCGACTGGTCGAGCGTCTGCAGGAGGACCAGTACATTGTCCAAACTCCGGCAGGACAGTGGAGGCTGGGTCCCTCCATCGCCCGGCTCGCGATGGCAGCCGTGCAATCGGTCGAGGTGATGGATGTCGCGCCAGACCTATTGCGCGCCCTGGCCCAGCAAACGCGCGAGAGCGTCAGCCTTGGCGTGCTCAGCGGCCACGAAATCGTATTCGTGTACCGCGAGCTCGGACCCCAATCGGTCAGGGTTAGTGCGGAACTGGGCGCCCGCCGGCCGCTCCATGCCACGTCCATCGGCAAGGCCTACCTTTCCGGCATGGCGGAACGGGAGCGGTCCGCCCTTCTGCGCCAACTCCAGTTCCGCTCCTTCACGCCTCACACGATCACGTCAAGGACCGACCTGGAAGAGGATCTGAACCGTTCCCTGGACCGCGGATGGACCGAGGAGCACCAGGAATTTGACCTTTCGAGCACGTGCTGCGGTGCCCCGATTTTTGACCACACCGGTCAGGTCGTCGCCGCAATCAGCGTGGCAGGACCAGCTGACCGGATGCAGGTCCAAACGGCAACCATCGGCCCCCTGGCATCAGCCACTGCGGCCGCCATTTCCCGGCGTCTGGGATATGAGCCCCGTCATGCCGCCCTGCAGGCCAACGCCGGATGAGCAGCTAACGGGTCGTTACACGCTCTGGCGAGGGCGCAGCGTGAGCCGCGTGCAGGTTTCTCAGGAACCCGCACGCGGCTCCTGCTTTTAAAAGTCCCGCTGCCATGATTCCCCAGTGCAATCCGCGCTACTTGGACACTTCACACCCGCCTGGTCTGGCACGGTGACTGAAAAGATGCCATACTTTCAATAAGCGGGATATAGTCCCGATAAACGGGACATAGCGAAAGCGAGCAACTCATGTCAGAAATCAGCCAGCAGGCGCCCCTGGGGGATGAAGTATTCGAGCTCCTGGGTCGCTCGAGCACCTCGACCCTTGCAACGCAGCTCTACAAGAAGGGGATCCGGCAGCCGTTCCTCGTTGGCCTGAGTCCTGTGGGTGACAAGTTCGAGGGCTTCGTGGGCGAGGCCTACACGATGCGTTTCATTCCGGCGCGTGAAGACATCGACCCGCTCGATGACCCGTACCGCACAGGCAACGTCCTCCAGTGGGAAGCCGTTGAGCAGGTCGGCCGCCGGCAAGTCATCGTGGTCGACAGCCGTGGCGACACCAGCGCCGCTTCGGCAGGGGACATGCTCATCACCCGTGCCATGAAGCGCGGCGCAGCGGGGTTCGTCACCGACGGAGCGTTCCGCGACGGGCACGCGATTGCCGAACTCGGTTTTCCGGCCTATGCCAAGTGCATCACCGCCACGACCCGGCCGGCCTCGTTCCACGTTGCCGAACTGCAGGTCCCGATCGGATGCGCCGGCGTCGCGGTCTACCCCGGAGATATCCTCGTGGGCGACCGGGACGGGATCATCGTCGTTCCCCGCGCCCTCGCGGCGGAGCTGGCAGCACCCGCCGCCGAGCAGGAGGCTCTGGAGCAGTACCTCCACAACCGCGTCCGCGCCGGTGAGTCCCTGTGGGGCGTGTACCCGCCGGACGAGCACACCCTGAACGACTACCGGGCCTGGCAACGGGAACAAAACCACAATAACGAGACCGAAAGGGTGAACGCATGACCCGCTTCGCCGACCTTCCCAGGCACGAAAAGCGCCGCCGGATGGAGGAAACCATCCGCACGTACTTCGATGGCTGCAACGAAGCAGACATAGACAAGATGGCCTCCCAGTTCACGGACGACGCCGTCCACTACTTTCCCCCCGGGCTCGAAGGCCCCTGGACCGGAAACCGGACCATCGCCGAAAACTGGCGCAGGCTCGTCATGACCATCGGCTCCGCCTGGTCCATCGAAAGGCTGATTGCCGAGCCCGAGTCCCTGCAGGCCATCATCGAATGGACCCACTGGAAGACCGTCAAAGGCGGCTACTTGCGCGGCGACGAGTGGTACAAGTTCGATCCCGAGAGCGGGAAGATTACCGAGATCCGCGCCGCCTACGCCTCGGCCCCGGACGGACGCGACGCACTCACGATGCAAGGCTACGACTACGAGGCTAACAACTACCACATGGCACCTCCCGTGCCCCGGCCCCACTCCGACGCCCTCGCGGCAGCCCAGTAGCAAGCGAGGGCCTCTTCAACGGGGTAAGTAGCAAACACTTCATCGAACAAGACACCGAAAGGGTGCAGGCATGACACGCTTTGCGGAACTCCCGCGCGAGGAACAGCGACGCCGGATAGAGACAACCATCCGGACGTATTTCGACGGCTGCAACGAAGCCGACGTTGAGAAGATGATCGCCCAGTTTACCGACGACGCCGTTCACTATTTCCCCCCCGGCCTCGACGGCCCCTGGATCGGCAGCCGGACCATCGCCGAGAACTGGCGCCGACTCACCATGACCATCGACTCCGCCTGGTCCATCGAGCGGCTCATCGGTGAGCCGGAAACGTTCCAGGCCGCCATCGAATTCACTCACTGGAAACCCGCCCGCAACGGCTACGTCCGGGGATCTGAGTGGTACAAAATCGATCCGGAAACCGGCAAAATCACCGAGATCCGCGCCTTCTACTCCTCGGCTCCGGACAGCCGCGGTGCAAACACGCTCGAGGGTTATGACTACGAGGCCAACGGCTACCACATGGCACCGCCGGTCAATCGCCCGCATCCTGGTGCCATCGCGCTTCCGGCCTAAAAACATGCTCGCGCCCGGCTGCGACGAGCCAGCCGAGCGCGGGGGCGGACCGCACCTGCAGCCCAGCCCGCATTCCCCTTTGGGTGTTCTCCACCTTCAACGGCTTTCAGGCCCCTATCGTTGCCGGCTTGGCCGATGGGCAGAAGGCACTTTCGATGACACGTCCATCTAGCCCGTATAACCACCCAGAATCGTCAGGTCTGTCGGCGAAGGCGGAATTTCGCCGCGTCGACTCCTTACTAAAAAGAACAGGAGAACCATCGTGACCCTCACCGGACATTGCCTGATCGCCGGACAGACCGTTGCCGGCGAAGGCAAGACCACCTTCGCCTTCAACCCGGCCAGCAACGAACAGCTCGAACCCGCCTACACCCTGCTCACCGCGGAGCAGCTCAAGGCGGCCACGTCCGCGGCCGCCGAGGCCTTCGCGTCCTTCAGCACCCTTGACCCCGAAACCCACGCCGCGTTCCTGGACGCGATCGCGGACAACATCGAAGCCATCGGCGACGAACTGATCGTCCGCGCCGGCCAGGAAACCGGCCTGCCCGCGGCCCGGCTGACCGGCGAACGCGCCCGCACCACCGGCCAGCTCCGCCTCTTCGCCAACGTGGTCCGCCAGGGCGACTTCCGCGGCGTCCGCATCGACCCGGCCCTCCCGGACCGCACCCCACTGCCGCGCGCCGACATCCGCCAGCGCCAGATCCCCCTCGGCCCCGTCGCCGTCTTCGGCGCCAGCAACTTCCCGCTGGCCTTCTCGACGGCGGGAGGAGACACCGCCTCAGCCCTCGCCGCCGGCTGCCCCGTCGTCTTCAAAGCCCACAACGCCCACCCCGGAACCAGCGAACTCGTCGGCCAGGCCATCACCAAAGCCGTCACCGACGCCGGCCTGCACCCGGGCGTCTTCTCCCTCATCTACGGCCCCGGCGCCAGCATCGGCCAGGCCCTCGTCGCCGACCCGGCCATCAAGGCCGTCGGCTTCACCGGTTCCCAGTCCGCCGGTGTCGCCCTGATGCGCACCGCCGCCGCACGCCCCGAACCCATCCCGGTCTACGCGGAAATGTCCTCGCTCAACCCGGTCTTCGTCTTCCCCGGCGCCCTCAAGGGGGACATCGACGCGCTGGCGCAGCAGTACGTCACCGCCGTGACCGGCAGCTCAGGCCAGCTCTGCACCTCCCCCGGCCTGCTGTTCGCCCCCGCCGGTGAGGCGGGCGACAAACTCGCCGCCGCCGTCGGCCGCGCCGTCGCCGCCTGCGCCGGACAGACCATGCTCACCGCAGGCATCGCCGGCTCCTGGAACGCGGGCACGGAGGCGCTCGGCGCCGCCGAGAACGTCACCGTCGTCGGCACCGGAACCCCCGGCCCCACCCAAAACGCCCCGGCACCGGCGATCTACGGCACCGGCATCCGCGACTTCATCACCAACGAAGTTCTGCACGCGGAGATCTTCGGCGCCGCGTCCCTGGTGATCCGCTACTCCTCCGCCGAGGAACTGATCGAGGCCACCCACCGGATCGAAGGGCAGCTCACCGCTTCCCTGCAGCTCACCGAAGAGGACTACCCGACGGCGGCACAACTGATCCCCGCACTCGAACAGAAAGTCGGACGCATCATTGTGAACGGCTGGCCCACCGGCGTCGAAGTCGGCCACGCCATGGTCCACGGCGGCCCCTTCCCCGCCACCTCCGACACCCGCACCACCTCCGTCGGCACCCTTGCCATCAACCGCTTCCTCCGCCCCGTCGCCTACCAGAACCTCCCCCAGGAACTCCTCCCGGCAGCCCTCCAGGACACCAACCCCTGGCACCTGAACCGCCGCATCGACGGCACAGTTACCGCTGCTGACGAAGACGAGACGGCAGCAAGCTACGCCTAACCGCTGCCACTGCAACCCGCGTCGGTTACTGTCGCCCCTCGTACGCCAGACGCGAAAGGTAGTGGACCGTGGCACTTTGACCACCGGCGGCGGGAGGAGTCGTTCCTCCGCAACATCCCGCCGCCGGTTCCACGTGCCCGCCGACGCCCTGAACAGAGAAAATTCTTTGGGGGTCAGTAGCCGTTGTTGGCATCGACAGTCCTTCGAGGGGCAGCAACCCGCCGCCGAAGTGTCGGACCTTAATTTCGACACGCTGCGGCAGGGGGTGGGCGCCGCCTTGCTGAACTACAGCCCAACCTGACGTCAGGCACGAAGCCGAATGGCGTCAGAATAGGGTCCGGATTCCTCTTTTCTGACAAGGGCTTCGGGAACTCTTAGATCGCAACCTGACACAGACACCGCATCCAACGATGAGCCGATCACAGGCGGGCCCGAACCACCCCCGGCGGCTACCACTACACCGAACTGTGCCGCAGCACGGAAAAGCCCCGGACCTGAAAGATCCGGGGCTGCGCAGGGTCCTGTTACCGCTCGATGCTGACGGTGAGATCCAGGTGGATGTCGGTGCCGGCGGCCAGGCGTTCCTGGAGGTAACGGGCAAGGCTCGCGTCGCTTGCGGTGTGAACGCCTTGCGGGATCGCTCCACGGAGCAGAGCCTTGGTGTTGGTGGACTTAACCATGTCCAGCGGCGCCCACCCACGGTGGGTGGACGTGAGGCGCTCCAGGTCGGTGCGGAAGGAGCGCCGGTGGTCGTCGCGGACCGTGGCGCACATGGTGAATGGGATGAAAGCAGTAGGCAAAGATGTCCTCTCAAGAGGCAGCCGGTGGTCGGCGCCCATATAGAACAAGGTCCGTTTGGCCGCTGTTATTCCGTTTCGGCAGGTTATGAGTCCGACGTCACGGCGGAGTGATCCCGACCCGCCAGCAACAAACGCCCGACGCCGGATCCGTCACCATAGCGGGTGGAAACGGTGCCCTAGCGGCGGGCCCTGTCCGCGGCGGCCTTCCGGAAAACCGTCAGCCCGTCCTTCTGGTGGATCATCGCCCGGCCCTTGCCGTCTTCCTGGATGATCCAGAAAACGCTGCCATCCAGCGCCACCATGTCAACGCGCCCGCTGGCCATGACCCGCCGGTCGCGGCACACAGTAACCTCGTCCGAACGCGAAAGCTTGCACCAGTTGGGGACCGGCTCGAGGGGGATGGGGCGGGCCTGCCCGCCGGCGGCGATAGGCGGCTTGCGCAGGCGGTACTGGCGGGGCGCTGCGATCGGCGTGGCTGCGCTCGGCGTGGGTGCCATCAAAGTGGACATGGGTCTTTACCTTTAGAAGAGTATGGCTAAGGCGGGCCGGAATCCTGTTCGGGTGCCGGCCCGCCTCTTACCAAGCGGTGGTTCTGGAACTAAAACTGGCCGCCGTCGGCCTTCACGGCCAAAACGGGACGGTCAGCCTGCATGAGGATGCGCTGCGCGTGGCTGCCAAGGATGAACTTGCCCACCTGCGTGCGGTGCCGCAGCCCGATGACGATCAGGGAGGCGTTTTCATCCCGGGCGACGTCGAGGAACTCATCCGCCAGATCATGCTGGTAAGGCGGCTGGATCACCCGGGCCGTCACGCCTGCGTCCGCCGCCTGCTGGGCGGCCTTGGCCAGGACATCGTCCGGCGCCACGGACTTGTCCACCAGGGCGCCTTCACGGGCGGAGTTGACGATCACCAGATCCTTGTTGCGGAGGCGGGCCTCCGCAATGCCGGCCGCCAGGGCGGCCTCCCCCGCCGGGGTGGGGACGAATCCAACGATGATGCTCATACCTTCTCCTTGATTTCAGTGGCGGCGGTTCCCGCGGGGACGGGGGCCTTGCGCTTGGCCAGCGCTGAGCGGATGCCCGGAAGCACGGCCACGGCGACGAACACGATGAGGAGCGTGGCGGAAATGGGCCGGCTGAAGAAGCCCATTGGGTCGCCGCCAAACACCAGCAGCGCGCGGCGCAGGGAGCTTTCCAGCAGGGAACCCAACACGAAGGCCAGCACCAGCGGCCCCGGTTCGAAACCGAACTTCTTCATCAGGTAGCCCACGATCCCGAAGACCACCACGAGCGTTACGTCGAACATGCTGTTGTTGATCGTGTACGCGCCGAGCAGGGTGATCAGCGCCGTGATGGGCGCCAGGATCGCGGCGCGGACGCGGAGGATCTTCACGAAGATCCCCACCAGCGGCAGGCTCATGATCAGCAGCAGGATGTTGCCGATGTACATGGAGTTCACCACGCCCCAGAACAGTCCCGGGTCCTGCTCCACGAGCTGCGGGCCGGGGGTGACGCCCTGAATCAGCAGTGCGCCGAACATCAGCGCCATGGTGGCGTTGGCCGGGATGCCGAGGGTCAGCAGCGGAATGAACGACGACGTCGCCGCGGCGTTGTTGGCGGTTTCCGGCCCGGCCACGCCCTCCGGCGCACCCTTGCCGAAGCGCTCCGGCTGTTTGGCCCGCTTCTTCTCCATGGCGTACGAGGCCATCGAGGCGATCGTGGCACCGCCGCCGGGCAGGATGCCCAGGAAGAAGCCGAGGACCGAACCGCGTCCGATCGCGCCGGACGCCTGCTTGAGGTCGCCCCGGGAGGGCCAGACATTTGCGACGGCGGAGGGGGCCTTTGCGGCGCGGTGGCGCTCCTCGAGGTTGTACATGATCTCGCCGAGGCCGAAGATACCCATGGCGATCGGCACGAAGTCGATGCCGTCCGCCAGCTCCAGGCTGCCGAAGGTGAACCGGTTTTCACCGGTGAAGATGTCCCGGCCAACGGTGGCCAGCAACAGTCCGATCGCGGCGGCGATGAGTGCCTTGGTCTTGGAACCGCTGCTGATGGTGGCCACCAGCAGGATGCCCAGCAGCGCCAGCGCGGTGTATTCGGCGGGACCGAAGTCCAGCGCGAAGCTCGCCACGATCGGGGCCAGGAACGTCAGGCCGACGATGGACGCGGTGCCGCCGATGAACGAGCCGATGGATGCCAGGCCGAGGGCCGTGCCGGCCCGTCCCTGCTTGGCCATCTGGTAGCCGTCGAAGACCGTCACCACCGAGGACGCCTCGCCAGGCAGCCGCAGCAGCACCGAGGTGATGGTGCCGCCGTACTGGGCGCCGTAGAAAATGCCGGCCAGCATGATGATGGCGGTGACGGGCTCAACGTTGTAGGTCAGCGGCAGCAGGATGGCGATGGTCGCCGCGGGCCCCAGGCCGGGCAATACGCCGATCAGCATGCCGATAACGACGCCGATCAGGCAGTACAGGAGGTTCATTGGCTCCAGGACGACTGCAAATCCGTTGATCACGGGATTCAGGAAATCCACGGTGGTCTCCTAGAAGAGGTGGGGGATGGAAGTGTTGAGCGCCGTCACGAAGATGCCGTAGAAGGCTGCCACGACGACGGCGCTCACCAGCAGCGTGGAACGCCAGGTTTCGCCGCCGAGGAAGCGCATCCAGATGATGCACAGCACCAGGGCCGGCAGTTCGAAGCCGGCGACCGGCATGAGGGCCACCATGGCGGCCAGGGTGACCAGCCCGGTCAGCGGCGCCACGGACATGCGGGTGAACTTCTCCGCGTCCCGGTTGTGCCTGCCCATGATCAGCTGGAACAGTCCGAGGACCACCATGACGCAGCTGATCATGAACGGCCACAGGCCAGGCTGCGGGGCTGCCGGTGTGCCCAGGCCCATGGCCACGGACAGGACCACGGCCCCGACGCCGACGCCGATGACCACCAGGGAGGATCCCACGTTGGCCAGCGCACCGGCGGCCGGGGGCTTTTCTTCCTCCCACTGGGCCGCCAGCTGTTCCGGGGTCAGATCGTCGGGCTCGCCGACGGGAAGGTCATTGGTGCCGTTCCCGGCGGAGGAAACTGCGTTGGAGCTGTTCCCTCCGCCGGATACCGGTGATGCTGCCTGCATTGGAATCACTTGTTCCCGGCGAGGCTGATGCTGTACTTCTCCACCAGGGCCTTGTACTTGGCTGCGTAGTCCTTCCACTGGGTGACTACTTCCGCACCGGAGATTTCCTTCGGAGTCAGCATGTTCTTCTTGTTGAACTCCTTGTATGAGTCCGACTTCAGGGTGTCCTGGATGGCGGCGAGGAGCTTGTCCTTGACCTCCTTGGGAGTCCCCTTCGGGGCGGCGACGGCACGGTACTGGGCGACCGGAACGTCGTAGCCCGATTCCTTGGCGGTGGGCGTGTCCGGCAGGAAGGAGTTGCGCTCCTCAGAGAAGACCAGCAGCGGGGATACCTTGCCGGCCTGGATCTGCGGCATGGCCTCGCCGAGCTGGATGGTGGCCAGTTCCACCTGGTTGCCCAGGACGGCGGTCAGCGCGGGCTTGCCGCTGTCGAAGGGAACGTCGGTGCCCTTGACGTTGGCCTGCTTGAAGAGCACGGTCTGGGCGAGCTGGCTGCCGGTGCCGACGCCGGTGGTGCCGTAGGTGACGTTGCGGCCGGCCGAGGTCACGTCCTTGATGGACTTGAAGCCGGACTTTTCGCTGGCCACCAGCACATAGTCGTCCTGGGACAGGCCGGTGATGATGTCGAAGTCATCGATGTTCACTGCTTCGTCCTGGGTCACGGCCAGCGGCGTGATGGTGATCAGGGAGGCGGTGAGCAGCAGCAGGTTCTGGCCGTCGGCCGGTTTGCCCGCCACTTCCTTGCTGGCCAGTGCGCCGTTGGCACCGGGCTTGTTCACGACGGGAATCGGGGCGCCGAGGGTTTTGGCAGCACCTTCGGAGACGGCGCGCGCAATGAGGTCGGTGCTGCCGCCGGGTGCCTGGCCCACGGTGAGGGTGACCGGGCCGTTGGGGTACTTCGATGAATCGCTGCTGCCGCCGGCAACGTTGCCGCATGCGGTCATGGCCAGCAGGGTGATGGCCGACGCCGCTCCGAGAACGGCGCGGCGGGTGGGGAAGTGCATCATTGAAACTCCTCGTTTGCACTGCGGGCTGCCTCAGCCCCCAGGTGTGTGTGAACCGGGTCACTGCCAGTTCGCTAGGTCGAGTGTAGGGACGCGTTATGATGCATGTCTAAGCCCAAATATGCATCGAGTAATACCGGGAGAGCATCACGTTTACCTTCGACCAGCTGACCGGCTTCATCGCAGTCGCCGAGGAACTGCACTTCGGCCGGGCCGCCGAACGCCTCAACATGACCCAGCCGCCACTGAGCCGCCAGATCCAGAAACTGGAGAAGACTGTGGGGGCCGAACTCCTCGAGCGGGACAACCGCCGGGTTGAGCTGACCGCCGCCGGACGCGCGTTCCTTGACGAGGCCCGCAGGCTCATGGCGCTGGCCAGCCGGGCACCCGTGACGGCGCGGCGCATTGCCTCCGGCCGGCAGGGCCATCTCCGCATCGGCTTCACGGCCGCCAGCGGATTCAGCATCCTGGGCCCGCTGCTGGAGGAGATCGGCGCAATCGTGCCCGATGTGGACATCGACCTCCAGGAGTTGGTCACGGGCGAACAGATCCAGGGCCTGCTTACCGGCGAACTGGACCTCGGCCTGGCGCGTCCACCCTTCGACACTGAAGTTTTCGACTCCCACCTGCTGTACCGCGAGTCGATGGTGCTGGCGGTTCCGGCATCACACCCCCTCGCGGACCTCAAGCGGGACATCCAAAACGAGGACCTCAAGGACGAGCCGCTCATCATGCATTCCCCCACGCAGGCCAGGTACTTCTACGACCTCGTGGTCCGGCTGCACGCCATCCGGCATGAAAACGTGGTGCACACCGTCAGCCAGATCCTCACCATGGTCTCGCTGGTGGCCGCCAAGCGGGGGGTGGCCTTCGTACCCCACTCGGCAACAGCGCTGGGCATCCGGGGTGTTTCGTTCCTGCGTCTGGCCAGCGGTGAAGAGGAACCCGTGGAGCTGCATGCCATCTGGAACAGGGACGCCAAAAACCCGGCTCTGGTGCGGCTGCTGCGCGACCTGGAGTTTGCGGCCAACTGAGCGCTTCCGGCTTCGGCTGGCTCAATGCGCCCAGGGTATCAATAGATACAAAAATGCACTTGGACAGGCATGGACGGGCCTCCCTAATCTGAAAAGGAACCACACCACCCCGCCGCTCCCGGCACCGACTCCAAGGACATCCCGTGGCAAAACTTTCACCCCAGGAACTCGCCAACACCCTCAAGGACGGGCTGCTGTCCTTCCCCGTAACCTCCTTCGATGCAGAGCTGCAGTTCGACGAGGAAAACTACCGCAAGCACCTTGCATGGCAGGCCAGCTACCCCGTTGCCGGCCTCTTCGCCGCCGGCGGCACGGGTGAGGGCTTCTCGCTCACCCCGTCCGAGTCGGCCCGCGTGGTCCGTGCCGCCGTCGAGGAAGTGGGCAACACCGTCCCCGTCCTGGCCTCCGCCGGCGGCTCCACCGCCCAGGCCATCGAAAACGCCAAGGCCGCGGAGGCCGCCGGCGCCGAGGGCATCCTGCTCCTGCCGCCGTACCTGACCGAAGCGGACCAGGGCGGCCTGATCGATCACGTCAGCGCCGTGTGCAGCGCCACCTCGCTCGGCGTCATCATCTACAACCGCGCCAACGCCATCTACAAGGACACCACGGTGGCCACCCTGGCCGACCGCCACGAGAACCTGATCGGCTTCAAGGACGGCGTGGGCGATCTCGAGCACGACGCGCGTGTCTACGCCAAGCTCGGCGACCGCCTGTTCTACCTGGGCGGCCTCCCCACCGCAGAGACCTTCGCACTGCCGCTCCTGCAGCTGGGCATGAGCACCTACTCCAGCGCCATGTACAACTTCGTTCCGCAGTTCGCGCTGGACTTCTACCAGGACGTCCGCAACCAGGACCGCGCGGCGGTCAACCAGAAACTCAACGACTTCGTCATCCCCTACCTGGACATCCGCGACCGCGTGAAGGGCTACGCCGTCTCCATCGTCAAGGGCGGCCTCGACGCGATCGGCCGTTCCGCCGGCGGCGTCCGTCCCCCGCTGCAGAACATGGCCGAAAAGGACCTGGCCGACCTCAAGGCACTCATCGCCAAGGTCTCCTAGTTGCCGGCCGCTTAGCCAACCCCCCAACTTTTACCCAGGAGAACCATCGTGACCCTCACCGGACATTCCCTGATCGCCGGACAGACCGTTGCCGGCGAAGGCAAGACCACCTTCGCCTTCAACCCGGCCAGCAACGAACAGCTCGAACCCGCCTACACCCTGCTCACCGGGGAACAACTGAAGGGGGCCACTGCCGCTGCCGCCGAGGCCTTCGCGTCCTTCAGCACCCTTGACCCCGAAACCCACGCCGCGTTCCTGGACGCGATCGCGGACAACATCGAAGCCATCGGCGACGAACTGATCGTCCGCGCCGGCCAGGAAACCGGCCTGCCCGCGGCCCGGCTGACCGGCGAACGCGCCCGCACCACCGGCCAGCTCCGCCTCTTCGCCAACGTGGTCCGCCAGGGCGACTTCCGCGGCGTCCGCATCGACCCGGCCCTCCCGGACCGCACCCCTCTGCCGCGCGCCGACATCCGCCAGCGCCAGATCCCCCTCGGCCCCGTCGCCGTCTTCGGCGCCAGCAACTTCCCGCTGGCCTTCTCGACGGCGGGAGGAGACACCGCCTCAGCCCTCGCCGCCGGCTGCCCCGTCGTCTTCAAAGCCCACAACGCCCACCCCGGCACGAGCGAACTCGTCGGCCAGGCCATCACCAAAGCCGTCACCGACGCCGGCCTGCACCCGGGCGTCTTCTCCCTCATCTACGGCCCCGGCGCCAGCATCGGCCAGGCCCTCGTCGCCGACCCGGCCATCAAGGCCGTCGGCTTCACCGGTTCCCAGTCCGCCGGTGTCGCCCTGATGCGCACCGCCGCCGCACGCCCCGAACCCATCCCGGTCTACGCGGAAATGTCCTCGCTCAACCCGGTCTTCGTCTTCCCCGGCGCCCTCAAGGGGGACATCGACGCCCTGGCGCAGCAGTACGTCACCGCCGTGACCGGCAGCTCAGGACAGCTCTGCACCTCCCCCGGCCTGCTGTTCGCCCCGGCCGGTGAGGCGGGCGACAAACTCGCCGCCGCCGTCGGCCGCGCCGTCGCCGCCTGCGCCGGACAGACCATGCTCACCGCAGGCATCGCCGGCTCCTGGAACGCGGGCACGGAGGCGCTCGGCGCCGCCGAGAACGTCACCGTCGTCGGCACCGGAACCCCCGGCCCCACCCAGAACGCCCCGGCACCGGCGATCTACGGCACCGGCATCCGCGACTTCATCACCAACGAAGTTCTGCACGCGGAGATCTTCGGCGCCGCGTCCCTGGTGATCCGCTACTCCTCCGCCGAGGAACTGATCGAGGCCACCCACCGGATCGAAGGGCAGCTCACCGCTTCCCTGCAGCTCACCGAAGAGGACTACCCGACGGCGGCACAACTGATCCCCGCACTCGAACAGAAAGTCGGACGCATCATTGTGAACGGCTGGCCCACCGGCGTCGAAGTCGGCCACGCCATGGTCCACGGCGGCCCCTTCCCCGCCACCTCCGACACCCGCACCACCTCCGTCGGCACCCTGGCCATCAACCGCTTCCTCCGCCCCGTCGCCTACCAGAACCTCCCCCAGGAACTGCTGCCCGCGCCCCTGCGGGACACCAACCCCTGGCAGCTGAACCGCCGCATCGACGGTACGGTCATCGCCGCTGACGCCGCTGCAGAGAAAGAGGAGGTCAACGCATGACCGCCCAGCCCACAATCTCCCGCGTGGAAGTAGTCCAGGTTGCCGGCTACGACAGCATGCTGATGAACCTCAGCGGCGCGCACGGGCCGTTCTTCACCCGGAACGTGGTCATCGTGACCGACTCCGACGGCCGCACCGGCCTCGGCGAGGTCCCCGGCGGCGAGAAGATCCGCACCACCATCGAGGAAGCCGGCGCGCTGATCGCCGGCAAGCCGGTGGCACGCTACCGCTCGCTGCTCCGCGAAATCGCCGCGGAGTTCGCCGACCGCGACGCCGGGGGCCGTGGCCTGCAGACCTTCGACCTTCGCACCACCGTCCACGCAGTCACCGCCGTCGAATCCGCACTGCTGGACCTGCACGGCCAGTTCCTCGGCGTCCCCGTGGCCGAACTGCTCGGCGACGGCCAGCAGCGCACCTCCGTGCCGATGCTCGGCTACCTGTTCTTCGTCGGTGACCACAAGCGGACAGGTCTTCCGTACCTCGTGGAGGACGCGCCGTCGGACCGCTGGGAAGAACTGCGGCGCCAGGAGGCCATGACCCCCGAGGCCGTGGTTGCCCTGGCCGAAGCCGCGCAGGAGCGCTACGGCTTCAGCGACTTCAAGCTCAAGGGCGGTGTGCTGTCCGGCGACGACGAAGTGGACGTGGTCACGGCGCTGGCGAAGCGCTTCCCCGCTGCCCGCGTCACCCTGGACCCGAACGGCGGCTGGCTGCTCGAGGAGGCCATCCGGCTGGGCAAGCGGATGCAGGGCGTCGTGGCCTACGCCGAGGACCCCTGCGGCGCTGAAGGCCGCTTCTCCGGACGCGAGGTCATGGCCGAGTTCCGCCGGGCCACCGGGCTGAAGACCGCCACCAACATGATCGCCACGGACTGGCGCGAAATGGCGCATGCCATCCGCAGCAACGCCGTCGATATCCCGCTGGCGGACCCGCACTTCTGGACCATGCACGGTTCGGTCCGCGTAGCGCAGCTGTGCAACGAGTTCGGCCTGACCTGGGGCTCGCACTCAAACAACCACTTCGACATCTCGCTGGCCATGTTCACGCACACCGGCGCGGCAGCACCCGGCGAGATCACCGCGCTGGACACGCACTGGATCTGGCAGGACGGCCAGGGCCTGACCAAGAACCCGCTGCAGATCAAGGGCGGCGCCATCGAGGTTCCTGCTGCGCCCGGACTCGGCATCGAGCTGGACCGCGATGCGCTGGACAAGGCGCACCAGCTGTACCTGGAGCATGGCCTCGATGCCCGCGACGACAGCATCGGCATGCAGTACTACATCGACGGCTGGTCCTTCGACCCGAAGCGCCCCTGCCTGGTCCGGTAAGCCTGGTCCGGTAGACACGGGCCGGTAGGCCCGGTCCGGTAACGTCGATAATCTTCCCAACATACAGATACATAGAAGGGTAAAGCGTGGGCGGCGTTGTCTCCGGAATACTTATCGTTTCTGCAGTCATCGCCGTCGGTTACCTCGCTGCCAGATTCCGCATTCTGGGTCCCGAGGTCCAGGGTGCGCTGACCCGCACAGCGTTCTACATCACCAACCCTGCCCTGCTTTACACGGTGGTGGCCGGCTCCGATATCCGGGCCGCCCTCGGAACGGACGCCCCGCTGGCGCTGCTTTCAGCAGCGGCAGTGGGGCTTCTTTACTGGCTGCTGAGCTTCCTGTTCTTCCGCCGCCCGGCCGCGGAGACCGCCGTCGGCGCGATGGCCAGCAGTTACGCCAACGCCAACAACATCGGGATCCCGGTCTCGCTGTACGCCGTCGGCACGGCACAGCATGTGGCGCCCGTGCTCCTGGTGCAGCTCCTGGTCATGGCCCCGTTCTACCTCACGCTTCTGGGGCTGTTCTCCGGCGCCCGGATCTCGTGGAGGAAGGTGCTGCTCCAGCCGCTGTCCAACCCCATGATCATTGCCTCCGCGCTTGGCGTCGTCGTTGCCCTGACGGGCTGGCAGGAACCGGACCTGCTGGAAAAGCCCATCGACATGCTGGCCGGCGGCGCTGTCCCCATGGTGCTTCTCGCCTTTGGCCTGTCGCTGGCGGGGAGGGCGCCGCTGCAGAAGGACGACGGCCGGACCGAGACGCTCGTAGCCACGTCCCTGAAGATCGCCGGCATGCCTTTGGTTGTCTGGTTGCTGGGGCGCTTTGTGTTCGGGCTGGAGGGGCAGCACCTGCTGGCAAGCGTGATCATGGGGACGCTGCCCACCGCGCAGAACGTCTTTCTCTTCGCCTCCCCCTACGGCCGGGGCATGACGGTGGCCCGCGACGTGATCCTCTGCACCACCATCCTGTGCGTGGGGGCGCTGCTGATTGTGGCGTGGGCTGCGGGGTAGGTAAGGGCGCATGACGTCACACAACGCGACAGCAACCGGATCCGGACAGGCAACGACCTACCCTTGACAGGTGACTTTGACTCAGATCCGCACCGCCGCCGCGAGCTCACTCGCCGCCGCAGCCCTCCTGTTTACCCTCGCCGCCTGTTCCACCCCGGCCGCCACCCAGCCAACTACCTCTGCACCGGCTTCGCCGGCAACGGCTTCCTCCAGCGCCGCCGCCGGGCCCTGCGCCGGGGTGAAGGTCATTCTCGATTCGGGCGCCCTGAAGCAGGCTGCCGCTGATGCGTCGGTTTGCGTGCCTGTGGACGGGCCGACTCTCGCTTCCAAAGTGCTCGACGAGGCAAAGGTGAAAACCGAGGGCACGGACGCCTATCCCAAGGAACTGGTGTGCCGCGTGAACGGTGTGCCCGCCGCGGACCTCGACATCGTCCACAAGGACGGCACGTACCGCGAGGAATGCAAGAAGATGCCCGCTGCCTTCGCCTACTGGTCCCTCTGGGTTAAGCCGGCCTCCGGTGCCTGGGCCTACGCGCAGGAAGGCCTCGCCACCCTGAAGGTCGGCCCGGGACAGAGCCTGGAACTGCTGTACACGGTCGACGGCGCACCGGCCGCACCGGCGGCATGACCTTTCGACCCGCGCCGTTTCGCGCAGGGACGGCTCTCGCCGTCGTCTTCATCGCGGCGCGGGTCATCTACCGCATCCTTTTCAACGGGGCGGGCATCGGTGACACGGTTCTGCTCAACATACCGGCGTTCCCGTTGCCTGCCCCGTACGCCCATGTGGTCCTCTTCGGCCCAGTAACAACTCAAGGCCTGTGGGAGGCGGTCCTGTCCGCCCTGCCGATCGCCGGCACGATCTTCGGCTTCGGTCTCCTCAACGCCTGGGTGGACGTGGCCCGCGGCTTCGTTCTCCTGGCCCGTGGCGGCCCCATGCAGGGCATGGCGCGGATGCTTGTAGTGGCCTGGGCGGCACTTCCGGCGCTTTCCGACGCCGTGGCCTCCGTGCGGCTGGCTTTCCGGTTGCGGGGCGAACGCTTCGGACCCCGCGCGCTTGTTCCCGTGCTGGAGCGCACCCTCGAGCACGCCGGGCGGGTGGCCGCGGCCCTGGAGCTGCGCGGTTTCGGGAGCCGGGCGGCACACCAACCCGGCCGCGATATCCAAGCACCGCTTCTCGTCCGGGACGCACAATTCCGCATCGGCGAGGCGCGGGTGCGGGTCGCCGGGTTCACGCCGCCGGGAGGGTCAATCGCGGTCATTACCGGGCCGACGGGTTCCGGCAAGTCCACCATCCTGCGGGGTATCGCGGGCCTGCTCTCACACGTTGACGGCGGTGGAATTTCCGGCACGGTGCGCGTCGCCGGGACGGACCGTGCCACCACGCCGCCGCGCGATACGGCCCGCCTCATCGGCGTCGTATTGCAGAATCCGCGCGCCGCATTCGCCACCACCCGGGTCCGCGACGAGATCGCCCTCGCACTCGAACTGCGCGGTGTGGCATCCGGCATCGCCAAGGCCCAGGTGTCAGACGTCGCAGCGCGTATCGGGGTCTCGGCCTTGCTGGACCGGAACCTCAGCACCCTCTCGGCGGGTGAGGCAACGCTCGTGGCCATCGCCGCCGCCGTCGTGGAACATCCGGCCGTGCTCCTGGTTGACGAGCCCCTGGCCGACCTTGATACCGCGGCACGCGGACATGTCATCGCCGTGCTGGCCGCCCTCGCCCGCGAAGCGGGTGTCTGCGTCATCGTGGCGGAGCACCGGGCGGAGTCGCTCGTGCCCGTTGCCGACACGTGGTGGACCATCGACGACGGCGCCCTGGTGCCCGGCGTCGCACCCTCCGCTTCGGCCCCGGTCACTGTCCGGCCAACACTCGAGCCGGCGGGGCATGCGCCCGTGCTGACGGCGACAAAGCTCTCGGTGCACCGCGGGGGCAAGCCACTGGTGCGGGATGCTTCCCTGACCCTGCACCGCGGTGAAGTGGTGGCCCTGGTGGGGCCAAACGGGGCCGGGAAGTCGTCCCTGCTCGTGGCACTCGCGCTCGGTGAAGGAACGGTTGGTGCAGGAACGGTCGGTGAAGGAACGGTCGACGGCGGCACGGTCGACGGCGGCCGGGTCGCCCTCGTTCCGGACGCCTCCGATGACCTCTTCACCAGGGACACCGTCGCGGCAGAGCTCCGCGCGGCGGACCGACGCCAGGCGCGCCGAAAGCGCGGTGGACAGCTTGCCCACGGCGCCACCGAGTCACGCCTTGCCCGCCTGCGGGGAGACGCGGGGATGCCCATCGGACACGAGCATCCCCGGGACCTCTCTGCAGGGGAGCGCAGGATCCTTGCCATCGCGCTGCAGACCGCCGACAACCCACAGGTGCTCCTGATCGATGAGCCCACCCGCGGACTCGATCCCGCGGCGCGCGCAGCAGTCTCGGCAGCGCTGCGGGCCGCAGCGGAGGCCGGCACGGCGGTTCTGATCGCCACGCACGACCTTGATTTTGCCGACGGCCTCGGCGCCCGGATCCTCCCGATGCGTGACGGCGTCGCGCCTTCAGCCCTGCTGACCCATGAGCCCGGGCCGTTCGTGCCGTCTCCTCCTCGGACGGGTGCCGGACCAAGGCCGCGGGTCATCGAACAAACAGACTCCCCCGAGGCTCAAAGACGGCGCCACATCCGGATGCCGCGGGCTGCGGAGCTCACGGTTCTCGCCGCTGCAAACCTTCTGGCTCTCGCAGCGTTCTGCTGGCCGTTGCTCGCGGCGGCCCTTCCGGAAGATGCCGCCGCGGCTGTCCCCTACGCGGCGCTGGCCATCGCCCCGATCGCCGCCGTCGCCGTCGCCGTGTCCATGGACGGGTCGGTCCGCTCGGCGCACACGGTGGCGCTGCTCGGCGTCCTGGCCGCCGTCGGTTCGGCGGTGCGGGTGGCGAGCACCGGCGTCGGGGGCGTGGAAGCGGTCTTTATTCTGCTGATCCTGGCCGGCCGCGCGTTCGGTGCCCGTTTCGGCATGCTTCTCGGTGCCGCCACCATCGCCCTCTCCAGCGCCTTGTGGGGTGGCATCGGGCCCTGGAGCCCGTTCCAGATATTCGCCTGTGCGTGGGTGGGCGCCGGGGCTGGCCTGCTCCCCCGCCGGGTGCGCGGGAGAGCCGAGCTGTGGATGCTGTGCGGCTACGGCGCCCTGGCAGCCTACCTGTTCGGCCTGCTGACCAACCTATGGTTCTGGCCCTTCGCGGTGGGCGCCGGCACCGGCATTTCCTACGTTCCCGGAGCTCCGCTGGGCACCAACCTCAGCAGTTTCCTGCTCTACTCCCTCCTGACCTCGACGGCCGGATGGGACACCTTGCGTGCCGCCACCACGATCATCGGAATCGCTGTGGTGGGGCGCGCCATTCTCGCTGCACTGCGGCGAGTGAAGCCGGTCTCCAGCGCGGGCGGACAGGCCGAACAGGCCCAATCCACCCAGACCGTATCCATCTAAGCCCTATCCATCTGAGACCAGAGACCGGCGCCAACTCACACCTTGAAGTACTTCGCCTCCGGGTGGTGGAAGACGAACGCGTCGGTGGACTGTTCGGGGTGCAGCATCAGCTCATCGCTCAGGACCACGCCCATCCGCTCGGGATGCAGCAGTTCCACCACCTTGCGGCGGTCCTCCATGTCCGGGCACGCGGGGTAGCCGAGCGAGAACCGCGCACCGCGGTAGTCGAGCTTGAACAGGCCGGCCTTCTCCTTCGGCTCCTCGGCCGCGAAACCCAGCTCCGAGCGGATCCGTGCGTGCCAGAACTCCGCCAGTGCCTCGGTGAGCTGCATGACCAGGCCGTTGAGCTCGTAGTAGTCGCGGTAGTGGTCGCCGGCGAACAGCTTGGCAGTCACCTCATCGACATTGCCGCCGGCGGTGACCAGTTGCACCGGCAGGACGTCGATCCGCCCCGATTCGCGAGACCGAACGAAGTCGGCGAGGCACAGGTGCCGGTCGCGGCGCTGGCGCGGGAAGTCGAAACGCAGCCGCTCGGTGCCCAGCGGACCGCCTGATCCGCCGTCGGGGGCGAGCAGGCCCGCGGTGCCGAGGACGCCGTCGCGGTCCTCCCCGTGGTGCAGCACCACCACCTGTTCGCCTTCGGAGACCACCGGGAAGTAGCCGTACGCAACGGACGCGTCGAGCATTCCCTCGCCGAGGATACGGTCCATCCAGTACCGCAGGCGCGGCCGGCCCTCGCGTTCCACCAGTTCCTCATACGAGGCGCCGTCGTCGCCGCGGCCGGGCTTGAGCCCCCACTGCCCCATGAAGGTGGCGCGCTCGTCGAGGAATGCACCGAAGTCGTGGAGCGAGACGCCGCGCACAATGCGCGTGCCCCAGAACGGCGGCGACGGCACGTGGTTGTCGGCGGCGACGTCGGAACGCCCGGGCATTGCCTCCGGCTCGGTCACCTTGAACTTCGGGCCTCCTTTATGGATCCGCTTCTTCAGCGCGGGCAGTCCGACCTCCGCGGCGTCAGCGCCGCGGGCGACCTGCACCAGCGGCTCCATAAGCGACAGGCCCTCGAAGGCGTCCTTCGCGTAGCGGACCTCTCCCTCGAACTGACCCGCCAGGTCCTGCTCCACGTAGGCTCGGGTCAGCGCCGCGCCGCCGAGGATGATCGGCCACTTCTTCGCCAGGCCACGGGACTGCAGTTCCTCGAGGTTCTCCTTCATCACCACGGTGGACTTCACCAGCAGGCCGGACATGCCGATCACGTCCGCGTCGTGTTCCTCGGCCGCGGCGATGATGTCGGCGATCGGCTGCTTGATGCCGAGGTTGATCACCTTGTAGCCGTTGTTGGTGAGGATGATGTCCACCAGGTTCTTGCCGATGTCGTGCACATCGCCGCGCACGGTGGCGATCACCATGGTGCCCTTGCCCGAGGAATCCGACTTCTCCATGTGCGGCTCGAGCAGGGCCACCGCGGTCTTCATCACCTCGGCGGACTGCAGCACGAAGGGCAGCTGCATCTCGCCCGCGCCGAAACGCTCGCCCACCACCTTCATGCCCTCGAGCAGGTAGTCGTTGATGATGCCGAGCGGGGTCAGCCCCTCGGCGCGGGCCAGGTCCAGGTCCTCTTCAAGGCCCTTTCCTTCGCCGTCGATGATGCGCCGCTCCAGGCGTGCGCCGGTGGGCAGCGCCGCAAGTTCCGCCGCGCGCTGGTCCTTCAGCGCTGCGGTGTCAACGCCGGCGAACAGGTCCAGCATGCTGGCCAGGGGGTCGTACGTGAGGTTGCCGTCGCCGTCGTATTCGCGGCGGTCCCAGACGAGGTCCAACGCGACCTTGCGCTGGTCCTCCGGGAGGGAGGCGAGTGGCACGATCTTGGCCGCGTCGATGATGCCGCTGGTCAGGCCGGCCTGCACGGCCTCGTGCAGGAACACCGAGTTCAGGACGATGCGCGCTGCCGGGTTCAGGCCAAAGGACACGTTCGAGACGCCGAGGGTGGTTTGGATACCGGGATACTTCGTGGTGATCTGGCGGATGGCTTCGATGGTTTCGATGGCGTCCCGGCGGGTTTCCTCCTGGCCGGTGGCGATGGGGAAGGTCAGGGCGTCGACGATGATGTCCTCCACGCGCATCCCCCATTCGCCCACCAGGGCGTCGACGAGGCGCGAGGCGATGGCCACCTTGCCGTCGGTGGTGCGTGCCTGGCCCTGCTCGTCGATGGTTAAGGCGATCACGGCAGTGCCGTGTTCCTTCACGAGCGGCATGATGCGCGCGAAGCGGCTGTTGGGGCCGTCGCCGTCCTCGTAGTTAACGGAGTTGACCACAGGCCGTCCGCCGATGTGTTCGAGCCCGGCCTGCAGTACCGGCGGTTCGGTGGAGTCAATGACGAGCGGGAGCGTGGAGGCCGACGCGAAACGCGAGACGACCTCCTTGATGTCGGCCACGCCGTCGCGCCCCACGTAGTCAATGCACACATCGAGCAGGTGCGCGCCGACGCGGACCTGCTCGCGCGCGATGTCGACGCAGTCGTCCCAGCGCTCCTCGAGCATCGCCTGGCGGAACGCCTTCGAACCGTTCGCGTTGGTCCGCTCGCCAATGGCGAGGTACGCAGACTCCTGGTCGAAATTCACGTGATGGTAAAGGGAAGCGATGCCGGCTTCACGCTCGGTGGGTACGCGGCCGCCGTCGGCGCCTCTCCCGCCGCTGGTGACGGCGGCGCTGGTGCGGAAGGGCGCAAGACGCTCGACGACGGCGGCCATGTGCTCCGGCGTCGTACCGCAACATCCGCCCACCAGGCCCAGGCCGAATTCCCGCACGAACTGCTCATGCGCGGTGGCGAGTTCGGTGGGTGAGAGCGGGTAGTGCGCACCGTTGGCACCAAGGACGGGCAGGCCTGCGTTGGGCATGCAGGCGATCGCGACGGAGGACTGCTTGGAGAGGTGGCGCAGGTGCTCGCTCATCTCGTCCGGCCCGGTGGCGCAGTTCAGGCCGATGGCATCGACGCCGAGGGGTTCGAGGGCGGTGAGTGCGGCGCCGATCTCGGAGCCCATCAGCATGGTCCCGGTGGTTTCGACGGTCACCTCGACGAAGATCGGGAGCCGGGCGCCGCGGGCCACGATGGCCTGCTTACAGCCGTTGACCGCGGCTTTGGTCTGCAGGAGGTCCTGGCTGGTTTCGATGAGGAAGGCGTCCGCTCCGCCGTCGATGAGGCCTTCGGCCTGCAGCGCGAAGGTCTGCTTGAGGTAGTCGTAGGTGGTGTGCCCTAGGCTGGGGAGCTTGGTGCCCGGCCCCATCGAGCCCAGCACCCAGCGCATCCGTCCGTCAGCTTTTTCTGCCGCCTCGGCGCGGTCCCGGGCGATCTCCGCGCCCTTCCGGGCGAGCTCTTCAATCCGGTCGTCGATGCCGTAGTCGGAAAGGTTCGACCAGTTCGCCCCGAAGGTGTTGGTTTCGACAGCGTCGATGCCCACCGCGAAGTACGCGTCATGAATGTCCGCGAGGACATCCGGGCGCGTGACATTGAGGATCTCGTTGCAGCCTTCCAGCCCCAGGAAATCGGCTTCGAGGGACAGTTCCCGGTCCTGCAGCATGGTGCCCATGGCCCCATCGGCAATGACCACCCGTTGGTTCACCGCATCCAGCAGCGACTGGGAGCGGGCGGGACGGGGGACGGAGTCGATATCAAGCGCAAAACGAGGCATAGGAACAGACTACGGGCGGGGCCCCAACATTGCGCCGTCTTTTCAGGTACTACTTGTATTATAAGTAACCAACTTGTATCCTAAGTGAGCGGGCGATGCTGCCCCTACTTCCCAAGGAGAACACCCATGAGCACCGTCGATCTCATTCGGCACGTCAAACTTTCCACCGCACGCCTTCCGCTGGCCGTCCCGATCAGCGACGCCAAGGTGTTCACCGGCCGCCAGAAGCCCATGACCGAGGTCGTTTTCCTCTTTGCCGAGATCACCACGGAGCAGGGCCACACCGGCCTCGGCTTCAGCTACTCCAAGCGCGCCGGCGGTCCCGCCCAGTACGCCCACGCCAAGGAAGTTGCCGAAGGAATCATCGGCGAGGACCCCAACGACATCAGCAAGCTCTACACCAAGCTGCTCTGGGCCGGAGCCTCCGTGGGGCGCTCTGGCGTCGCCACCCAGGCCCTCGCAGCCATCGACATCGCCCTGTATGACCTCAAGGCCAAGCGCGCCGGGCTGCCCCTGGCCAAGCTCCTGGGCTCCTACCGTGACTCCGTCCAGACCTACAACACCTCCGGCGGCTTCCTGAACGCCACCCTGGACGAGGTGAAGGCCCGCGCCACGCAGTCCGTCGAGGAGGGCATCGGCGGCATCAAGATCAAGGTCGGCCTCCCGGACACCAGGGAGGACCTGCGCCGCGTGGCCGGCATCCGCGAACACATCGGCTGGGACGTGCCCCTCATGGTGGACGCCAACCAGCAGTGGGACCGCGCCACCGCACTGCGCATGGGCCGCCAGCTCGAAGAGTTCAACCTCATCTGGATCGAGGAGCCGCTGGACGCCTACGACTTCGAGGGCCATGCGCACCTCGCCCAGGTCCTGGACACCCCCATCGCCACCGGCGAAATGCTCGCCTCCGTGGCCGAGCACAAGGGCCTCATCGCTGCCAACGGCTGCGACGTCATCCAGCCCGATGCCCCGCGCGTCGGCGGCATCACCCAGTTCCTCCGCCTGGCAGCCCTCGCCGACGAACGCGGCCTGGGCCTGGCCCCGCACTTCGCGATGGAAATCCACCTGCACCTGGCCGCCGCCTACCCGCGCGAACCGTGGGTGGAGCACTTCGACTGGCTGGACCCGCTGTTCAACGAGCGCCTCGAAACCAAGGACGGCCGCATGATCGTTCCGGACCGTCCGGGCCTCGGCGTGAGCCTCAGCGACCAGGCCCGCGCGTGGACCACCGAGACGGTGGAATTCGGCGCGTAACCTTGAATCCATGAGCCGGAACCTGACCGCGGACCTCGCCGCCGATCTTCGCACCCGCATTGTCGACGGCGACATCCAGCCCGGTGAAAAGCTTCCGAGCGAAAACACCCTCATCGGCGAGTTCGGCGTCAGCCGGACGGTGGTCCGGTCCGCCCTCACCCGGCTCCAGGCAGAGGGCCTCGTGGAAACCGAACGTGGGCGGGGAAGCTTCGCGCTGACCCCGCCCACGGCGGGTCCGACGCCGGGCCAGCCCGCCAGGGCTGTGGTCACCGCGGAGGACCGGCTGCACCTGCTGGAATTCCGGATCGGCGTCGAAACCGAAGCAGCGGCGCTGGCAGCCGGAAACCGGACGGAGCGGCAGCTGAACGCCCTGCGGCAGGCACTGGCGGAATTCACTGACAGCGTGGAGCATCCTGCACACGCGATGAAGGCCGACTTTGAGTTCCACAAAGCCGTCGCCGCAGCCTCGGGAAACCCCTTCTACACGGACTGCCTTGCCTCGCTGGGCCAGACCATGATCGCCATGCCGCGCACCCGGCTGATGACCGGCGTCGAGCATTACGCGCGGGACCACTTCGAGCAGGTGGTCCATGAACACGGGTCCATTTTTGCCGCCATCGCAGACAGCGATGGGGCCGCGGCGTCCGCAGCGATGCGCAATCACCTGGCCAACTCCCGGCGCAGGCTCCGGGCGGGCCGCGAGTAAGCGCCATGCGGCAGTAGTTCCCTGCGGGTATCACGCCATGCAATATGCGTGTTGGACGGGCATGAAACCTACTGCTTACAGTTAATGCGTGCTGTGGCGAGGACCACAACGGCCTGCCCCGTCGTCCCCCCAGCGTGATCTTGCTGCTCTATCAAAGAGGATTCCCCCAATGCAGTCTGTAGACACCGCTGTCACGGATCTGGCTTCGGCCGTGAAGAAGTTTTTCCGGCGCCTGCTGCCCGTCATGCTGGTCATGCTCGTGTGCAACCAGCTGAACCGGTCCAACATTGGCTACGCCCAGGACCACCTGCAGGCTGACGTCGGCATCGGTGCCGCGGCCTACGGCTTCGGCGCCGGGCTGTTCTTCATCGCCTATGCCATTTTCGAGCTCCCCAGCAACGTGATGATGGAAAAGTACGGTGCCAAGATCTGGCTGACCCGGATCATGGTCAGCTGGGGCATCGTGTCCTTCCTGATGGCCTTCGTCCAGAACGAGATGATGTTCTACGTCCTGCGGTTCCTGCTGGGTGCGGCGGAAGCAGGCTTCTTCCCTGCCGTCATCTTCTACTTCGCCCGCTGGGTGCCCGCCGGCCAGCGCGGCAAGGCCACCGCCGTCTTCATCGCCGGGTCCTCCGTGGCAGCTGCCCTGTCCGGCCCCATCGCCGGCCTGCTCCTGAGCCTGCACGACGTCCTTGGCCTGCGCGGCTGGCAGTGGCTGTTCGGCTTCGAAGGCGTGCTCTCCGTCGCCGTCGGCATCATCGTGTTCTTCTTCCTCGACGCGAAGATCCAGGATGCCAAGTGGCTCACGGCCGGTGAGAAGTCAGCCCTCACCGCAACGATCGACCAGGAGGACGCCCAGCACACCAGCGCTGACGGCGGCAAGGTCAACCGCTGGAAGATGCTCTTGAACCCGCAGATCCTCCTGCTGTGCGGCATCTACTTCTCGGTGCAGCTCTCCATCTACGCCAACACGTTCTGGCTGCCGACGATCGTCAAGCAGATCCCCGGCACCACGGACCTCAGCGTCGGATTCCTTTCCTCCATCCCGTGGGTGTGCGCCGTCTTCGCCATGTACTTCGCGGCCAAGTGGCAGGACAAGGCGAAGTCCAAGCGCCCACTGCTGGTTGCCGCGCTCCTCGTGGCCGCCGTCGGCACCCTCGCGGCAGCCGTCGCGACCCCGGTCCTAGCCCTGGTGTTCCTCGCGGTCGCAGCAATGGGCTTCAAGAGCGCCTCGCCGCTGTTCTGGACCATCCCGCAGTCGGCCCTGCACCCGCTGGTCCTCGCCCCCGCCATCGCCATCATCAACTCGCTGGGCAACCTCGGCGGCTTCGTGGCGCCGTTCGGGTTCGGCATCATCAAGGAGCAGACCGGCAGCGTGGTGCCCGGCCTGTTCGCCCTCGCCGCGGCGTCAACGGTGGCAGCCATCCTGGTGTACTTCCTCAAGGAGCGGAAGCCCGCCGGCGATGTTACCGAGAAGGCACCGGCGCCAGGCCCAACCCGGATGCAACCGTCAACGGCGAAGTAGGGCCATCCACAGTGATCTGACCGTCCCGCTGAGTTGGGACGGGATATTCGGAGGAGCGCGGGGCGGGTGTCGGAATTCCGGCACCCGCCCCGCGGCGCTTAACCGCCGGTTACCGGTGGCCTCCCAGCTGAAACAACGAAAGAACCCCGGGAAATCATTGATTTCCCGGGGTTCTGATGCGTGCGCGAGGGGGTGTGTGATCTCAGGACATAGGCGACACATGTCCCGGGACATGCACGACAGCTGATACACGACACGTGTCCCGCGACATCGGCGACACCCCGGC